>JALHJR010000022.1:0-35662 GCA_022840405.1 Tepidanaerobacter acetatoxydans | reverse complement strand
TCACAGACATTTGTCGAAGATATTCTGTTTTCAAGTTACGGCTGAGGCTTAAATGGCTAAGTTGGTTTGTAAAAAACTATAGTTTTTGGGTAATAATCAGTATATCATAAAAATTATTGAGGTGCAATAACTTTGTAACAAACTTTATTATAATTTCTATTCTGGATAAGCAGACAAAGCTACATTTACTTCGTCAGCTCACCATTTCTAATCTTTTTTATTTTGCTGCAAAGTAATTTTTATCAAAGCGGCAACAGGAACCGCAAGAATAAGACCTGTTATACCAAAAAAGGTTCCCCCGATTAGAAGGGAAAAAATTACTGTTACAGGATAAATACCTACATGTTCTCCAACAATATGGGGTGAGATTATACCGCTTTCTAATTGATGAATTATTAACATTGAAATAATTATCCATGGTATTTTTTCAGGATAGCGCAATATCGCAATTATGATTGCAGGTAATGCTCCGATTGCAGGGCCAAAATATGGTATTATATTGGTTATACCGGCTAAAGCTCCAATCACCAATGCAAAATCAATGCCTAATATTAGCATTGAAAAAGTCGTTAAAAAACCTATGATTAAACTAACTATTAATTGGCTCCTAATGTATCTACCTAATGTTTTGCTGATTTTTTCGCTCCATTCGATTACTGTATCTTTATACGGTATTGACATATAAAGAATTATGTTTTCTTTTATGCTTGGCAGGTCTTTTAAAAAATAGAATCCTAAAACAGGACCTAAAATTATACTAAAAAAGTTTGAAAAAATACTTATTATTGCATCAACAGCATTTTGAAGAAACCCTAGAAGCAATTCTTGTAATCTATCCATATTTCTATTTATAATTTCTTGAAAGCTAATCGGTAATGATGCCAAGTAATTTTTTCTAATTTTTGCTATAATTTTTTGACTTTCACGTGTATAAAGCGGTATTGTTTCTATTAAATTATTAAGTTCAAAAAGTAAAATCGGAATTATATATACCAGAGCAATAACTATTGATGCTATTAATATAAAATAAATTAATACTACCGCTACAGTTCTATCAATTTTTTTCTGGGTTAATAATTCAACTAAAGGATCTAAAAGATAGGTAATAAAAATTCCAAAAATAAATGGTAAAATTATTGTAGCTATCTTTTCTTTATTATAAAAAACAAAAATTAAAATAAATAAAATAAATACAAGCAAAAAAAACCGGTTTGTAACGATTTTAATGGCTATTTCACCTCTTTAAATTACCAATAGTCGTTAACAACAACTCATTATGTTCCTTATCATAAACCAATAGAGTGCCATCATCACAAACCTCATATATTATAACTTTATCTTCTTTAATCGAAAATTCTACATAACATTCCCAGCAATAATACTGATTGTTTCCAACTTTACCTATAGAACCTTTTTGACATAACGGACATACTATCAATAACCTCACCTCTGCAAATGCTGTCTGTCTTTTTATAATTTTTCCCAAAAAAAGCAAATAAATACGCTTTTGCGTATTTATTTCAGATTATATATTTTCTTCATTTCATAATATCATCACCAGCAACAACGTTTTTGTATAAGATATCTTCTTAAGACTTTTTACTACATCTCCTGCTGCAATTTCATAAGATTTTTGCATAATACAGGTATCTATTTCTATAATTCCGAGTATTTCAGTCTTGTTTACAATTATAATAAATATATGAATCAAATTCAGTTACTATTTTCAGCTAGTAGACTAGACCTTAACGTCTATATGACCCATATGTTTTTTATTTTGTTGAAGTTTTTTTCGATTTTGTTTTTTGCTGTATTTTCTGTTCTCATTACCTTGTTTTGACTTGCTCCGGTCCTTTTCAATTTTGGCATTTTCACTTTTAGAACGTTTATTCACTCTTTGCTTAGAAGTTTGTAATTGCTCTTGAAATCCCGCAGCAAGTATACTATTTTGTGCATCGGAATTTTCCTTTAACGTGCTTTGAATTTTTGATACTTCAGTAGCTTTTGGTAGTATCGTCCGCATGTCAACAGGTCTTATTGTCATCAAAAACACCTAACCTTCATAAGGACCAAATTTTATCTGGCCTTCATAGTTATAAAAGGTAACATGGTCGATTCTATCTCTGACCTTAAAACTGGCATTACCGATTATTATATTAACACCTGAGTAACATACATTGGAAGCGGAGATACTTGCTTTACTTGATTGAGAAATCATTAAGTCAAGTCTTTCTTTTTCCCCCATTAGTTCTTGCTGTTGTTCCTTTAGAGTTTCCTTTGTAAAAATAAGTTTTTCAAGCAAAGCCTGTTTATCTGAAGTTAACAAATCTTTTTCCTTTAATTTTTCTAATACAATTAGAGCTTGACCTATTTTATGTAAATCAGTTTCAACTGTTTTTAATTTGTTGCAAATATTTTGGTAATTCATTTTTAATGCCGGGTCAATTCCAACTTCCAACTCCGTATAGGTAGACATAGGAGAACCTATAGTCTTTGCAATGATTTTTTCTCCGGCTCTAGCCGTTCCTCCAACAATTAATCCCTTTTTTCCTTCCAGTCTTATGTTCTTTCCTGCCAAAAGACAGCTATGCATGGCAGCATCTGTAATATTTATATTCTCACCGGCCTCAACCGTTGCATTTTCGATATATCGAGCTGCAAAAGATTTCTTTGTTCTAAGTATACCTTTGCCTTGCCCCTGAACTCCCCTTTTGATTATTATATTCCCATCAGTTTCGATTTCTGCCGCTTCGACAATTCCGTTAACTTCTATATCTCCATTGGCTTTAATAGTAAATCCAGTCTTCACATTTCCCAAAACCACAACACTGCCTAAAAAATCAATATTCCCAGTAGCCGGCCCAACATCCCCTTTAATTTCTAAAATTGGTAAAACGCTCAGTTTATTGTTAATTATAACAGGTTGACCATCGATCCCTGCAAACAACTCGTTTCCATCTTTCGAAATAATCACATTTTTACCTGCATGTATTTTCGCATGCTTACCGTTTTTTGCAGGTATAATTTTACCTGTTACGGTTTTGCCAGGAATTCCCTGAGTGGGAGGGATAATTTCTGCAAGTAATTCTCCTTTTTTTACATTAATCACTAAACCTAAATTATGATAATCAGCGGTTCCATCTTCTAATACCTTAGGTTTTATATCTCTGTTAAAATCGAAATGGTATTTTATATAACCATCTTTACCATTGATAGGCGGTAATCCTGAAGCAATATAAATTGGTTTATTAAATAACTGTTTTGCAAGCATTTCTTTAATTTTATTATTATCAACACCATGTTTTACGTTTTTCGCTGTAAGTTCTTCTATAATCTCTTCAAATGTGAGCATCCTACCGCCTTTTGGAGGGATAATACATAAAGTTGCATCCATCTCATTCTTACTTATTTCAATTTCCAACTTTGCATCTTCAACAAGGTTTTCGTTCTCGCTATAGTCAGGCTTTAAAGCAGAAGTTATATCTTGTTCCGATTTTTCTCGATTCTCTTCACTTTTCGTCCTTTCTATCGCCCACTTTATTATTCTCTCAGCTTTTTTATCATTATTAGCCTCCACCTTTTTTACACTCCCTTATCACAAACTTACCTTTTTTCTACTTAAATGTCCCCGTAACCTTAAGATAGCTTTGGTATGAATTTGAGAGATTCTTCCTTGAGATAATTCCAAAACTTCAGCTATTTCTTTAAAATTTAAACCTTCATAATAATATAGTGTTATTACGAGTTTTTCTTGTGGCGGAAGTTGATTAATTGCATTTCCGAGAATTTCCTTAACTTCTTCTTTTTCAGCTTGGATATCTGGTTGCCCAGAAACTTGCCCAACATCTTCATATTCAATTAACTCATCAAAAGATAAAACTCCATAGGCAGCAGATATTTCTTTATAAATTTTGTAAAGATCTTTTTTCGAAATACCAAGATAGTTGCTAATATCATCATCATTAGCCGAATGTCCTAATATTTGTTCCATTTCTGAAAAAGCATTCTGGAGCATTTTTATTTTTTTCCTAATATCCTGCGGTATCATATCTGTTTTTCTAAGTTCATCAATTATAGAACCTTTTATTCTGGTGTAAGCATACGTTTCAAATTTTATTCCCTTTTTGGTGTCATATCTTTCTATTGCCTGCATTAAACCGAAAACACCATAACTTATTAAATCTTCATATTCTAAGTAAGGTGGGAGATTTATATTCATTTGATTTACTATATGTTTGATCAGAGGAATATATTTTTCAACAAGCTGCCCTTTAACGTATTTATCTTTAGTATTATTATAATTCATCCACAGCTTCTCAGTATTTTCACTTTGCATCCTTACACCCCAAATTATAAAATCCTAGTACCATGTCCAATAGTTTTAACTGTAAGTTCTCCGCTTTCACAAAAAAATTCTATGGTCCTGCCGTAGTTACCTTCCACATCTTCTGCAACTATTTTTATATTTAATTTACTTAATTTAGTTCTAACGGCTTCAACATTTCGTTTTCCAATCTGCATAATATTATTTTCAGATTTTATTTGAAACATTTGTGCTCCGCCAGCTATTTTGCTGATAATACGTCTTTCATTAGCACCAAGTTTTGACATTTCTTGCATTAATGCATCAATGGCCGTATCTGCAAATTTGCCCGGATTATAATCTTTTTTACTGCTGAGATTGCTATCCGGAAGCATCACATGAGCTAACCCCCCAATTTTTGCAAAGTTGTCATATAATACAACTCCTACACATGAACCTAAACCTAAAGTTATTAAGGTAGCCGGAGATTTTGCAGCTTTATATTCTGCCATTCCCACTCGGATTGATATGCTCAATAGTATTCACTCCAATAGCCTTTAAAAGTAGCTTTAATGATTCATCATCAGGAATTAAGAAATAGTGCAGCTTGGTACCATCTAAACCTTCTGTAAACTCAGTATCAATTAGAAAAGCCGTATCACCCATATATCCATATAAGCTCAGTGGAAAACTTATAATTGCTCCGGCCATATCAAATGCGAGGCTTGGAACCGAAACTTTTAGCGAAAGTTTGGTTAAATCCGAAAGAGCTACGACATAAGAACTTCCAACGATATTTCCTAATTCTAACAATGCAGACTTTTCCATATCTGAAAAATCTACATTTCTATCCTTTTGTTTGCTTAACAGTGTTTCCGTTAGATTATATGCATCCCTTTCGGGTATGATTATTAAAATATTCCCATCAATATCTCCAGTAATGCGCATAAAAATTCCAACTACTAATTTTTCCGGTCCGCCTACTGATTTTGAGACTTCATCAAATGGAATGATCTTTATTTGGGGCACCTTAATTATTATTTTTTTTGAAAGCAGTGTAGACAATGCTGTAGCTGCATTGCCGGCACCAATATTCCCAATCTCTTTTAATGCATCAATCTCTAAATCAGTATACACTTAGTTCACCTTCATATTTGAGCCAGTTGATTTATTTCTTGAGGTTTCAAAAGCTTTGCTACATTAAGCAGTATCAGTAATCTGCCGTCAATCTTTCCCACCCCATCAAGATAATTAGCATCTATACTTCCCGTAATCGACGGTGCCGGTTCAATATCATCCTGAGATAATTGGATTACTTCCGTAGCTGAATCTACAATCATACCAACTGTTATATCATCAATTGACACTATTACTATTCTGGTGCTGTCCGTAGTTTCACTCAAGGGTAAATCAAATCTCTTTTTTAAATCTATTACCGGTACTATCTCTCCTCTGAGATTTATCACCCCTTCAACAAATTGAGGTGCCTTAGGGACTCGAGTTATAGGCATCATTCTTTCAATAGTCTTAACCTGTAAAATATCTATTCCATAATCTTCATCACCTAATTTAAATTCTACAAACTGACGAATATTTTCAGCCATTTTGATTCCTCCTTATACAATATAGTTGGTTTTCTGACGCACTGAAAGTTATTTTCAAGTTCTTTGGCAACCAAACAGGAATTCTTTAAACTAATTTATTTATATCCAAGATTAAAGCTACCTCGCCATCACCAAGTATTGTAGCCCCTGCAATAAATTTAATATCTTTTAAAAAACTTCCAAGCGTTTTTATTACTATTTCTTGTTGGCCTATCAGCTCATCTACAACCAGGCCAACGTCTTTTTCTCCCTTTTTGACAACCACCAAAGTTAGCTCATCATTACCTTCATCTTTTTTTTCAATATCTAAAATTTCATTAAGCCTGATTACCGGGATCACATCACCTCTCAGTACGGTAACTTCACTTTTTTGAACTTTTTTTATTTCTTTCTCGGGTATAATAACAGTTTCTTTAATAGAGCTAAGCGGAATTGCATATTTTTCCTCTCCGACCATAACCATTAACGCTTGTATTATTGCTAGCGTAAGTGGCAATCTAATTAGAAATGTTGTTCCCATATCTTTTTTATTATTAATTTCAATAGATCCACCAAGAGATTCTATTTTAGTTTTAACTACATCAAGACCAACTCCTCTTCCAGAAACATCAGTAACCGAACTTTTTGTGCTAAAACCCGGCTCGAATAAAAATGAGGTTATTTCATATTCCTTTAAGTTTTTGGATTGTTCATTATCAATTAGACCTTTTTCAATAGCTTTTTTGAGCACAGAATTTAAGTCAATTCCTTTACCATCATCGGATACTTCAATTACTACGTTATTTCCATCATGATATGCCTTCAGTCTGATCGTTCCACGCTCCGGCTTGCCTTTACTCACTCTTTCTTGCGGGCTTTCTATACCATGATCGGCTGCATTGCGAATTAGATGTATTAAAGGATCTCCTATTTCATCTATTATTGTTCTATCCAGTTCTGTTTCAGCACCTTCTATCAGTAAATCCATTTCTTTTGAGAGTTCACGCGATAAATCATGTACAACTCTGGGGAATCTATTGAATACATTTTCTATTGGAACCATTCTAGCTTTCATTACTGCATCATGGAGATTAGAAGTAATACGTTCCAGATACTCAATTGCTTCACGCTGCTTAGCTTGATAATCTTTATCGCCGTTGATATCGTCTAATCTAGTCTTTATTATAATTAATTCGCTGACCAGATTCATCAGAATATCCAATCTCTCAATATCTACTCTCAAGGTTTTACCGGTTTTTTTGAAGGTATTTACTGTTCTTGTTGGTATATCCTTAGTAGCAGAGGTCAGTTTCTCTGATTTATCGACATCAATTTGATAATTATTTTGATTAGTTTGTTGGATAAGTATTGAATCCCGTTCAACAGGTTGTACGCATACACTCTCTAATTCCGATACATTACTTAGTGACTTAGATATTTCGTCTTTATTTTGCGATGTAACCAGATATATCGTGAATTCATTATCAAATTTTTCATCTTCTATATCTTGGACTATGGGTTCGGTTTTTATTATCTCTCCAAATGCCTCTAATGTCTTAAAAACTAAAAATGCTCTGGCGGATTTCAAAAGACATTCATCGACTAATTTCACAACTACTTTCCAGACATAAAGACCCTTCTCTAAGGCTTGAATAACTAATCGATTTTCATATTCGTTAAAACTGAAAATCTCATCTTTTTTCTTATTCTCGGTTATTGTTTCTGCATTGCTCAATAAAAAACTATTTCTTTCCTTCAGTCTACTTATAACCTTCTGAATATCTCTTTGCTTCTCATTGCCCTGCTCTTCAACATCATTAATCAATTCTTCCAAAATGTCTACACATTGTAAAAGGGTATCAATTATTTGGGGGTTAACACTAATTTGGTGACTCCTTATCTCCTGTAATAAATTCTCCATCTCATGTGTTAATTCCGAAAGTTGGCTATAACCCATGGTGCCCGACATACCTTTTAAAGTATGGGCTGAACGAAATATTTCATCAATAACTTCTTGGCTCGCACTATTTTCTAACTCCAAAAGATATGTATTAAGATTATCTATATGCTCTCTAGCTTCTTCCAGAAATACATCTAAATACTGATTATTCATTCTATTCACCTCTATCATTAATTGCTATATCTAGCAAATTATAAATCATCAATACCTTTTTCCATAAGTTCTCTCTGTTTTGCAAATATAAATTTAACAATCTTATCACATATAGATTCATCAATTTCTATAAACTCAACTGCTACATCATATGTATTTATATGTCTGTCACGGTTTTTTTCGGTTCTCAATACCCTTGACATTAATGACATTTCGGGTAAAATGTCAGGAAAGGTAACTTCAAGAATGCTTCCTTCTTTTATTAAAGAAGGATAGGAAAATTTAGCCCCACCTGCACTTATATCACGAGTATAAACTTTAATCCACTCATCGAAATCAGGCGATTTTATATACGTTTTTAGGGAAATTTTCAGCCTAAAGTAACTTCGCTTTTGTTTTTTATACGGCAAACATATAGGATGTATTGTAATCACTGGAATAGGGTCATATTTTTTATCCTCTATTAAACCCTCTAAGCAATAAAACGAACCTTTTTTGGAAAAATAAACATTTATCTTCTCATCAAGACCTACAAAGAATGTCCTGCCTTCTTTTATAGGCATACCTAAAACAATACGGTCTGATATTATATCTTCCACTTTGGAAGGAAAAAAACACTCTGCATTTTCTCTCTGTATGCCTAACGTCACCTTCGTCCCTATTTCCAGAAAACTATCGCTCAACTACATAACCCCCACGTTTGCCTTAATAAAAGATACGAGTTTCGAAAACCAGCCGTCAAGGGTCGAATTTGAATTTGATAATGATTGTTCACCATATATTAGCCTTTTGCTAATATTTATCAAACATTTTGATGCCAGGCTATCCGGATAATTTATAAAAAATGGTGTCTGGTTCATATTTGCTTTGTAAACCACCTTATCTTCCAAAACCAAGCCAAGATAGTTAATATGTATGTTTAAAAATTTTTTTGTTGATTTTGACAGCTTATCCATAGTATATTCGGCTTCTTTATAATTATCAGCTTTATTTACTATCACATGAATTTTATCGCAATAGTTACGCGAGATCTTGATCATAGCATAAGCATCTGTTACTGCACTTGGTTCCGGAGTCGTTACTACAATTGTTTCATCGGAAGACTGAATAAAACTTATTACATTCTTGGAAATGCCTGCACCTGTATCAATTATTATTATATCAAAATTATCGGCTATCATCTTGAAACTGTCAATAAATAATTCAAGTTCTGCATAACTCACGTTTGCAAGATTATATATACCTGATGCTCCCGGCAATATGGAAATTCCCAGCGGCCCTTCCAATATTATATCTTGGATTGTTTTTCCAACGGATAAAATATGTGAAAGATTGTATTTCGGATATAACCCTAATACTACATCTATATTGGCAAGACCTAAATCAGCATCAATTAATAGCACCTTTTTCCCCAAACCTTGTATGGCTAATCCCAGATTAACTGACAGATTGGTCTTTCCTACTCCGCCTTTTCCGCTTGTAACACAATAAACCTTTACACTTTTGGAAGGGTTACTTATGCGATTTTTTTCTTCCATGATTTTTTTTAATTTGAAAGCCTGTTCATACATTTTCGCTTTCCCCCAGAATCATATCCGCAATCTTGTCAGCCGAGGCTATTTCAATATCATCTGGAACATCTTGTCCCATAGTTAAATAAGATAATTTGCAGCCATTTGATACACCTATAGCATTTAATAGCATGCCATAGCACTTTGTTTCGTCAAGTTTTGTAACTACAATTTTTTTATATTGAAGTTCTTTATAATTGTTTAGTATGTCAACTAAATCCTGATTTTTTGTGGCCGCGCTTATTACTATATGAATCTCATTGGGATTTATATAATCTAATAATCCTTTTATTTTTTTTATCTGCATACGATTATTGGGACTAAATCCCATTGTATCAATTAATAAGATATCATAATCGTTAGTATCTGCCAATATAGTTTTAACATCTTCTAAACTGTATACAACAAATACCGGTATTTCTAAAAGATCACCATATAATCTTAGCTGTTCGATGGCACCAACCCTAAAAGTATCTGCTGTTATCATAGCTACTTTTTTATTTTTATACAAAGAGAAATGTGCGGCAAGCTTGGCAATCGTTGTTGTTTTACCTACCCCTGTAGGGCCTACAAATGCAATGATATTTTTCGCTTTCGATAATTCGATGGGCTCGATTATATCTATGAGTGAAACAATCTCATTTTTGACCATTTTATACAATTCTGCTTTATTGTTCATATCTGCATCCGTAAGATTGTTTGCAGCATTACTTATAACCATATGTATAATATCGGGCGCAACTTGCATTTCAAACATTCTGTCATAAAATTTTTTTAAGGGTAAAGGTATGTCAAAATTTGTGCTAATTTCTTGCTGTTTTTGTTCTGAACATAATTTGTTGAGTATATTTTTTACTTCTTCAACATCGGTTTTAATCTTATCAATCTTAACAAAATCAGTTAAGTTTTTATATTTTGCAGCTGTATCCGGTAATATTGGATTTAATGGTTCTTTTGGCGTATTAAATGTTGGATTGATATCATTTGCAGCTACAACCTCTACCATATTTTTTGCAAAGAATCCCATGAATCCTCCTTTTTTGATATGCTTTGTCTGAAGGATTATTGCATCTTTGCCGAGTTCGGTTTTTACTTTATAAAAAGCTTCCTGAACGTTATCAGCTACGTAAGTTTTAATTTTCATTTCAAAGTCACCATCCCTACTGATTGTACTTCAACTTCAGGCTCAAGCTCATTATAAGATAAAACTGGTACAAATGAAATATAATCTTCAATAATTTTTTTAAAATAAATCCTAATCATGGGACTTGTTAGAATTATTGGGGATATACCTTTTGCATGTAAGTCATTAACAGTTTTTATGAAGGAATTTCTGATTTTTTGAATCATCACCGGATCTAAGGCTGCATATGAGCCATGTTCATTTTGACGGATAGAATCTAATATCATATCTTCTATTTGACTGTCTAATGTTATAACTTGGGCAATTTTACTCGGTATAAACCGTTCTGTGATAACTTTTTTCAATCGTTGCCTTACATATTCTGTAAGCATATCCGTATCTCTTGTCAATGCCGCATAATCACCAAGGGTCTCAAGAATCGTAACAAGATCTCGAATAGGTATATTTTCTCTAAGCAAGTTTGACAATACCTTTTGTATTTCTCCTATTGTAAGCATCTTAGGTACAATATCTTCCACTAATGCCGGATACTGTTCTTTTAAATTATCCAATAAGTTTTTAACTTCTTGACGTCCTAACAACTCATGTGCATTTTGTTTAACCACTTCTGTTAGATGTGTAGCAAGCACTGATGATGCATCAACGACTGTGTACCCCTTCATTTCGGCAATTTCTTTCTTGTCATCGGAAATCCACATAGCAGGAAGACCAAAAGCCGGTTCTCTGGTTTCTATGCCATCTATTTCGATTGGTCCGCCTGTTGGATTCATAATCATATAGCTATCTGTCCTTAGTTCATATCGTGCTACTTCAACGCCTTTAATTTTAATAACATACTCATTTGGCTTAAGTTGTATATTATCACGCAGCCTTATCATAGGTACAACTATGCCTAGGTCAAGAGCACACTGACGACGTATCATTACTACACGGTCAAGTAAGTCACCACCTTGATTCGTATCTGCCAGAGGAATAATATTATATCCAAATTCCACCTCTATGGGATCTACCTGCAACAAAGAATAGATATTTTCTGGTTTTTTCATTTCATCTAATTCTTTTTCTTTTTGCAGCTGTTCAATCTTTTGTTTCTCACTATCAGATGCTTTTTGTAATGACATGCCTGCATAACCGAGCGTTCCCGCCAAAACCATAAATGGGACAAATGGCAAACCCGGTACAATTGCAAAAAAACCTAAAGCTGCTGAGGATAATAATAATAACTTAGGATATGCGGTAAACTGCTTTATTACATCCTTACCAAGGTGACCGGAACTTGCAGATTTTGTAACAACTATTCCAGTTGCAGTAGAAATTAAAAGAGCAGGAATTTGACTGATAAGTCCATCACCTACAGTTAAAAGGGTATATCTATTTAGTGCCTCTGTAAATTCTAAGCCTTGGAATACCATGCCTGTAATAAAGCCTCCAATTATGTTTATGACAGTAATTATTATGCCTGCTATTGCATCGCCTTTAACAAATTTACTGGCACCGTCCATTGCTCCGTAGAAGTCTGCCTCTCTTTGAATTTCTTGCCGTCTGCTACGTGCTTCACTTTCACTGATAACGCCGGCGTTTAAATCAGCATCAATGCTCATCTGTTTACCCGGCATAGCATCAAGTGTAAATCTTGCCGCAACTTCAGCTACTCTTTCAGCACCTTTTGTGATTACCATAAACTGTATAATTTCAATGATAATAAAAATTATAAACCCGACTAAGGGATTTCCTTTAACTACAAAATTTCCAAAAGACTCAATAACTTTACCGGCATAACCGTTGATTAGGATTAGCCGTGTCGATGATATGTTGAGTGAAAGCCTAAGTAGGGTAGTAATCAGTAAGAGAGAAGGGAATATTGAAAAGTCAAGCGGCTTCTCCATATTCATAGAAATTAAAAGGATTATCAAAGCTAATGTTATATTAAACGTTAATAAAAAATCTAATAGAAATGATGGAAGCGGTATTATCATCATTATGACTATTCCAATGGCAATTACCGCCATAACTATATCCCCTATTTGCATTTATAGCCTCCTCTCTTTCAAACTATATATAAACGCTAAAATTTCAGCAACCGCATTATATAAAGACTCTGGTATTATATCTCCAATCTCCACTGTTTTATATAATGTTTGAGCCAATGCTTTGTTTTCGACAATAGGAACATCCTCTTTTGTTGCAATTTCTTTTATTTTTTCAGCCAATTTGTCCACACCTTTAGCCAATACCACAGGTGCCGAGTGCAAGGCGGCATCATAAGCTAAAGCTACTGCATAGTGGGTCGGATTGGTAATGACAACATCAGCTTTCTCTACATCCTTCATCATTCTTGTGCGAGCCATTTGTCTTTGCGTTTGCCTGATTCTTGACTTTATTTGCGGATTGCCCTCAACTTCTTTATATTCTTCTTTAATATCCTGTTTTGACATCATCAGACTGGTTTCATATTCATGCCATTGATAAAAATAATCCAAGGCAGATACAATCAATAATGTAGCAGCTACTTTCATTCCCACTTCAAATGCTATGCTTAAAGTCAGGCTCGATGCATCAAGTAAATTCATATCCAGCATAAGAGGAAATAAATCTTTATATTTAATTATAGCTGTGCAGACTACGTAAGCAACTATTGTAATCTTGGCAATTGATTTTATCAGTTCTAATAAACTTCGTCGGGAGAATATACGCTTAAATCCTTCTAACGGATTTATTCGTTCAAGCTTAGGTGAAACTGGTTCAAGGCTTAGTACAAAACCCACCTGCATATAGTTAGAAATCAGGCAAATACAGGATAAACCCAGTGCCACAGGTGCAAAGTTTTTACCAGCGAAAATCAATATTTCATATGAAAATGTTTTAATTCCCTCAAGAGTAAATATATCTTCTCTATTAATAGTTTCAGTTAAAATATGGTTAAAAAAATCCATTATATTCATAACGAAATTTTTACCGACTATTTTAATCAGTAAAAAGCCACCCAAAAGAACTAAAGCAGAATTTAATTCCCTACTTGAAAAAACTTGTCCTCTTTCATGAGCCTTTTGTCGCCGTCTTGGAGTAGCTTTTTCAGTTCTTTCTTCGGCAAATAGCTGTAAGTTCACGGTAATACCTGCATTTCTCTAATTGTCATTAATACTTTTTCATAAGTTCCATTGTAAATATAATCTAAAATAACCAGATACATTGGAAACACTATAATCATACCTATCATTCCTATAGCTATTTTCAGCGGAAGACCAACTATAAAAACATTCATCTGGGGAACAGTCCGAGCAATTATACCTAGTGCAAAATCTGTTAAAAAAATAATTGCCGTTACCGGTAATGCTATTTGAACCCCTAAAATGAACATATCTTTAAAACTTACTATTATTACATTTAGCAAACCTTCTTGGTAAACCGGTTTACCCAAAGGCAGTAAATCATAGCTTTTGATGATAGCAGAGATCAACATATGGTGTCCGTTAACCGTTAAAAATAATAATATGGTTAATATATAATAGTAATTTCCCATAAGTGGAACCTGAGTATTGCTTTGAGGATCTAAAACATTAACCATGCCGAAACCCATTTCAAGATCAATAATTCCTCCGGCAAGGTAGAGAGATGAAAACAATAGGAAGGTTGCGTAACCCATGGTTATACCTGCCATTAACTCTCTTAAAACACTTGCTGACACAATCCATAGATTGTTATTTAATTCTAGTTCCGGAATGATCGGATATACTATAAAAGAAAGCAATGCTGCTAAACCTATCTTAATCTGAAATGGGATTTCTCGTCTGCCAAAAACCGGTGTTAAAGTTAAAAAGCCTAAACATCTGAACAAAATAAGCAGATACTTTATTAAAGCCACCTCATAATTTACATTCATGTTATTAACCTGACTTAATATATAAATTTAGGAAGATCAGAAAAAAGATTATATGTAAACTGCGTTATAATTGTCAACATCCATGGACCGAATATAACCATTGAAAGCATAACTACAATGATTTTTGGTACAAATGTAAGGGTTTGCTCCTGTATTTGTGTTGTAGCCTGAAAAATGCTGACAATAATTCCGACGAGCATGCCAAGCAACAACATAGGAGCTGAAACAAGTAAAGCCACTGAAAGTGCTTCTCGAGCTATATAAATAACCATCTCTTGAGTCATTTCTTCACATCCTTAAATGCTAGCGAAATCCAGCAAGAATTGAATTAATAACTAAATTCCATCCGTCTACCATAACAAATAGCAATATCTTAAAAGGTAAAGATATCATTATTGGAGGTAGCATTAGCATTCCCATTGACATAAGTGTGCTGGATACTATCATATCTATCACTAAAAAAGGTATAAATATTATAAAACCCATTTGAAAAGCAGTTTTTAATTCACTGATTATAAACGAGGGAATCAGTACATATGTAGGTATATCATCAAGTGTATTTAATGGGTTTTCAAGTTTTGCATAATGTACAAAAAGAGCCAAGTCTTTTTCCCTTGTCTGTCTAAACATAAAGTTGCGTAAAGGAATCTGAGACCTCAGTAAAGCTTCAGAAGTATCAATTTCTTGATTCATATATGGTTGTATGGCCTCACTATTTATCTCGGTCCAAACAGGTGCCATTACAAATACAGTGATAAACAAAGCAAGACCTATTAAAACCTGAGTAGGTGGAACTTGTTGAACCCCCAACCCATTTCTAACAAATGAAAGCACGATTATTGTTCGAGTAAAAGAAGTCAACAATGTAAGTATTGAAGGTGCTAAGGATAATATGGTAAGCAGTAGAACTATTTGTAAGGCCATAGCAGTTTCACCGGCAGTTTCAGCCTGCTTTATAAAAGGAAATGATGGTATGGGTATTGGAATGTCTTCTGGAGCTGCGTATACAATTTTCTCGTGGCACATTAAGCATAAACTTGTATAAGTCATTTTTATTACAGTATTCTTATTAATTTTCATTTTGATCCACCACTACCTATTTTGTCTGAACTGCCTTTTAGCTTATTGAAATAATTGTTTAAATGTACTGCAAAAGCCCTGTCATGGCTTTCTTGATTTGCCTCAGCAGCTCTTATTAACTCTGCTTCCTCATGTCCAATTTTTCCAAGTAAATCCACACTTTCTTTTGTTACGCCAAGTATCAACATACCCTGCGGTGTATTTACAATATAGATACCTTTCTCACCACCAAGTGATAAACTGTCGACAACCTCCATATATTTGCTTTTTATTATTAGCCTCATTTGGTGCTTACCTATCCATCTGACAGTAAAATATGCTAGTAAAGAAATAGCAATGAAAAATATTAGATAAACTAAAAATGTCATAACATTTGTAATTGTAGATGGACTTTGATAAATAATATCTTCAGGAGTATAAATATCATAATTTTTAATGTTGTCAATATTGATAGGCTCTGCAAATATTTGAATTCCTGTAAAAAACATAAAATATACAACTAATATACTTAAGCATATCATGTATTTTCTCATCGAAAAACCTTCTTTTAGCTCAGAGCCTTTTTTACTGCTTCGAGTACTCGTTCTGGCTGAAATGGTTTTACTACAAAGTCTCTGGCTCCTGCTTGTATCGCATCAATTACCATTGCTTGCTGCCCCATAGCTGAACACATTATTATTTTTGCTGAAGAGTCCATTGCCTTTATCTTTTTTACAGCTTCAATACCATCCATCTCCGGCATGGTAATATCCATAATTACAAGATCTGGCTTTAGCTCATCATACATTTTAACTGCTACCGCTCCGTTTTCAGCCTCACCGGAAACTTCATAACCGTTTTTGGTAAGTATGTCTTTGATCATCATCCTCATAAAGGCAGCATCATCTACTATTAATATTCCTCCCATTAAACTCATCCTCCTATTACTATAAACTCTTAACCCTATCAACAGAGTTAATTATTTCTGTTATTCTTACCCCGAAGTTTTCATCTATTACCACAACTTCGCCTTTAGCTACCAATTTTCCATTAACTAAAATATCGGCTGGTTCTCCAGCCATTTTATCTAACTCTATAATGGTTCCGGAAGATATTTCTAAAATTTCCTTTATAGTCTTTTCTGTTCTTCCCAATTCAACAGTGACTTCCAATGGAACATCCAATATCAAATCAAGACTCGAGCTTTGAGCAGTAGTCGGCTCTTCTTTAAATGTGTGAAACTCCACGGGCTTTACTGTTACTTCAGCATTTTGTGCTGATCTTAAAGGTTCTTTTTGTGGCATAGTTAAAACAGATTCTTGCTCTGTTATATTCTGAACCGGAGTCTGCTCGCTATGCATTTGTTTTGGTTCTTCATTAATTTTTTTATCATTTGTGCCGTCAGTGTTAGTCGTTGTTTCGCTTAAGGAGAGGGTATAAAGTTGTTCCACTAAACTTTTTGCAAAAGGAATCGGCATCAATTGCATTATTTCACTTTTTAAAAAGTCACCAACTTCCATTTTAAAAGAGATAGTTACTATAGCTTCATCTTCATCAAAATATCCTTTTAAAGAATCTGTAGCTAAATTTATCCTAGTTACACATGGAGGTGATATATTAATATCTTTTTTAAGCATTATAGACAATGAAGTTGCTGCAGATCCCATCATTTGATTCATTGCTTCTCCTACAGCACTCATTCTAATATCATCTAATTCTACATTAACATTACTCCCGTCACCTCCCATCATAAGATCTGCTATAATTTTTGCATCATCTTCCTTCATTATCATTAAAGTGCTGCCATTAAGGCCCTTTGTATAAGAAACTTCAATGCTGATAAACGGTATCGGATAAGCTTCTTTTAATTTTTTAATATTTGTTATATAAACTCTTGGAGTAGTAATAACCACTTTATTTCTCAATAAAGAATATAGTGTCGTAGCCGAAGTTCCAATGGATATATTTCCAATTTCACCTAATGCATCCATTTCTTCTCTTGTTATTTGAACGTTTTCTGCTGCTCCATTCATAAGTTCCTTAATTTCTTCAGATGACAGCAACTGATTATCCATTAAATTCGCCCCCCTCTCCAAACTTTTTTTGTATTTTAATTGCCATTTTATTACGATGAACGCCAATCGAACCTGAGAATTTTAATTTGTCTTTAATGAAAATATCCGCGCCATCTTCTATGTTTCTATTCAATGCTATCACATCTCCGGTTGCAAGATTAATAAATTCACCAACGGTTATAAGGGTTCGGCCAAGCTCTGCTCTAATTTCTGCTTTAGTATCGTAAACTTTTTCCGTTATGAATTGTTTTGTTGTTTCTGCTTGTTCTTGCTTACTGGTAGACAACCATATTCTAGTAGATAATTTAGGTATTATGGGTTCCAGTACAATATGAGGTATGCAAATATTAATCATACCGTCACTGTTGCCAACTTTAGCATTAAACGTAATTAAGGCAACTGCTTCATTAGGAGAAACTAACTGCACAAATTGAGAATTCGTTTCAAGCTTTTCCAAAGTTGTTTGAATATCTGCGATGTCTTTCCATGCATCACTTAATATTCTGGTCATTTTACTAAAAACTTTTTCGATTATACCGGTTTCAATTTCTGTAGGTTCCCGTAATTTTCCGCTATATTCTCCCGGTCCTCCCAAAAGCCTATCGATAATTGAAAAGGCAATGGATGGATTTATCTCCATTATGGCAGCACCTTTTAATGGTGAAAAATCTACAACAGCAATAAGCGAAGGATTAGGTATAGAAAAAATAAACTCATTATATGTCATCTGTTCCACAAAAAATACATTTATTTGAACAACAGTCCGTAATTGTGCAGAAAGGTAAGTAGTCAATAAACGAGCAAAATTTTCATGTATCATGCTTAACGTATGCAGCTGCTCTTTTGAGAATTTATTTGGACGTTTAAAATCATATGGTTTGACTTTTTTATCCAATTCTTTGCTTTTGATTTCTTCTGCTTTTACTTCTCCAGTGGACAGGGCTGACAGAAGAGCATCTATTTCATTTTGAGAAAGTATATCAGACAATATATCCGCCTCCATCCACTTAATTTACAATAATGCTTGTAAAGTACACATCGACAATACTTCCATCATTTAGAATTTGGTTTAAGGACTCTTTAATTTTTTTTCTTAAATTCTCCATGCCTTTACTATCTTTAATTGAATCATAAGTTTCAGATCTAAGTATTACAAAAATTTTATCTCTTATTTCGCTTTCTTTTAATTCAAGTTCATTTTCCACGTCTTTACTATTTAATAGATAAACCAAAGATAATCTTATATATCCCTTATCGGATAAATTTGTAAGAAATTCTCCTGCATCATAGGTTATGTTACTTTTGGATTGTTCTACAACTGTTTTATTATTGTTGCCGGCTATGTTTTTTGCTACAAAATATGCAACTCCACTAGTTAGCAACATTAAAATAAATAAAAGCAATACAATCATTATCAGGTTTTGCAATTTGCTCTTATCCTTTTTTTCTGGGTTATTCTGTGTTGCCAAACTTATTATCCTCCTTTACTTAGGTTCCTCTGCTTCAGATGCGGATTTTAAAATTATAATGTCCACGCGTCGATTCAAAGCCCTGTTTTTTTCCGAATCATTGGGAGCTATCGGTCTATATTCACTATAACCTGCAGCCGATATAATATATGGGGATAAGTTATGCTTTTCTATCATATATTTTACAACATTTACGGCTCTTGCAGTTGATAATTCCCAGTTTGAAGGAAATTCACTTGTATGTATGGGTAAGTTGTCCGTATGACCTTCAATTCTTATTTGTCTGTGGCTTTCAATAAGCAATGGTGCAAGTTTATCCAGAATTTCTTTTGCATCATTCCTTATAGCCGCTTTGCCTGAATTAAACAAAACTCCCTCGACAAATCTTACGACCAGCCCACGCTCATCTAAATTAACCTGGACACCACCTATATTATCTTCATCTATGATTTTTTGAATTTTTTCTTCTAATAACTCAAATTCCCTTTGTTCCTCTGCAGAAATCAGAAAACTTCCTGCATCTCCTGCTTCGATAAAATCTCCTTCGCTTAAAGTCATACCGCCTTCGATTATCCCTAATGAACCCTGCAGTGAAAGCATTGCCATGTCAAATTTCTTTTGGTCAACACTTGAGAGTGAAAACATCAGCACGAAGAATATAAGAACTTGTGTGATTAAATCACTGTAAGTAGTCATCCACGCAGGAGAACCTGCTGCTTGTTTATCATTTTTATTACTTCGCCGTCTGCTGTCAGGCAATATCTTCACCGCTTTCAATATCTTTATTTGAGTTCACATGCTCTCTGCTAGCAGGCGCTAAAAATGCCTTTAATTTTTCCTCAATAATTCTTGGGTTTTCACCTGCTTGTATGGATAGCATGCCCTCTATCATTACTTCCTTAATGAGTATTTCTTCACGGCTTCTCACTTTAAGCTTTCCGGCCATGGGTATAAAAAATAAATTTGCGACTAATGAACCATAAAAGGTAGTAATCAGAGCTACTGACATTCCCGGGCCTATTAATTCAGGGCTATCCAAGTTTTTCAACATATTTATAAGCCCAATAATTGTTCCTATTAAACCAAAAGCCGGAGCTAGTGCACCCATTGTTTCCAAAATTCCTTGTCCTTCGCTATGTCTTTCCTCTAAAAAAGCAAGTTCGGTTTCCATTATATTTTTTACCAACTCGGGATCCGTACCATCGACAATCAGCAATATACCCTTTTGCATAAAATCATCTTTTAACTGATAAGCAGCATCTTCGAGTGCAAGCAGTCCTTCTCGACGGGCAGTTTCGGCAAGGCTTATAATGGTTCTTATTACATCACCGGCATCAATAGGTTTTTCAGTAAATACAATCTTTATGATTTTCATTAGACTGGTGAATTTTGAGAAAGGATAGTTGACTAGTGTGGCCGCTATAGTACCGCCAATTACTATCATAGCAGAAGGGATATTTATGAATGCCATTAATGTTCCTCCCATAAAAATGGCCCACACAAACAATATAATGCCGCTTATAATACCGATTATCGTAGCTAAATCCATTCTTTGCTGCACATCCCTTCAAAATTTTACAAGTTCTACTGCGAAAAAATACGTTTTTTGTATTGTATAAATTTATTGATAATCTCGTCTTTTTTCTCTAAAACTACAAGTTTCTTATCTGTGGTTAATGTTATGACGGTGTCGGGCGTAGATTCTACACTTTCAATCAATTCGGCATTTAAAACAAATTTCGTACCGTTTAGCCTAGTCAGTTCGATCATACTATTTGACACCTCATTTCCGGGCTTGACTTTTATCAAGCCCGGTTATTTTAATCTTATCTCTTTAGATTAACCAATTCTTGAAGCATTTCATCAGATGTTGTAATTATACGCGAATTAGCTTGAAAACCTCTTTGTGTTATTATCATTTGAGTAAACTCTTCAGAAAGATCTACATTAGACATTTCTAAATACCCAGGAGCAATCGCACCTCGTCCGCCGGTACCGCTTTCACCGATTTGCGGTTCTCCAGAGTTATTCGAGTAGCGGTACATATTTTGTCCTGCTTTTATCAGGCCTGCTGGGTTATCAAAATTTGCAAGAGCCACTTGTGCTAACTGCCTGTTGTAACCATTATCAAAGATGCCGGTTATAACTCCGGTAGTATCAGTGGTAACATCCGTCAGAGTTCCTGCAGGGTACCCGTTTTGATAGGAAAGATCAATATTTGTTTCCTTGGCGTATTGTGTAGTACCGGAAAAATCTATACTAATTGACATATTGTCAGCTCCATTAGCAAGATCAAATGTCATTGTTCCTCCCGCAGGAATATTGCAGTTACCATCGTTGTCAAATGTTATTGTTCCAGTATTATTGGCTATATTAGTAACATTGCTATCGGTGGAAGTGATATTGTAATTCCATTCATTAGCATTTGTTTTGGTAAATTCAATTGTTAAGTTATGAGCACATCCCAGAGAATCGTATACTTTAAATGGTAGTGAATATGTTCCATTATTTTCTGTTTCGGCATTAAGGTTTTTTGCGAAATTGATTTCAGTCGTTGCTGACGCAGGAATCATCATGCCTTTCCTGATTTCTATACTTCTAATTGACTGTGGTGATTTATCCGCAGGAACTTCATGCTTTTCCGTATCCTGCCAGCCCATGACTTTAAGGCCGTTAGCAGTATTTATTAGATTGCCGTTTTTGTCGAATCCAAAGTTCCCCGCTCTAGTATAGAACATATCGAGGCCGTCACCAACGATAAAGTATCCGTCACCTTCAATAGATAAATCAGTCATGTTACCGGTATATTCTGCGCTGCTTGGTGAGTGTATGGTATCAATCGATGCAATTGTCATGCCTAGTCCTACTTGCATTGGATTAGTACCGCCGCGATTTCCTTGAGGCGATGCAGCTCCGCGCATAGTTTGACTTAAGGTATCCTGAAATGTAACTCTGCTTTTTTTAAATCCGACTGTATTAACATTTGCAATGTTATTTCCTATAACGTCCATTTTTACCTGATGATTTCTGAGGCCTGTTACCCCAGAAAACATTGACCGCATCATAAAAACTCCTCCTTATTTTTGGTGCCTACTCCTTCAGTCAGTCCGGAGCTTAAGCCTCCTTACGGTCCGGCTTATAAAATTACGGCACCGTCTATATTTGTAAACACATTCTCTTTTACGCTGTCTCCATTCATAGCTGTAATTACTGTTCGGTTTTTTATACTAACAACAAAAGCCATATCATTCATCAATATAAGCGATTCTCTTACACCCTTTTGCTCAGCTTTATCTACAGCACTATTAATCATTTCCTTTTGATCTTTTGTTAACTTGATGTTTCGCATATTCATGCGCATTTGAGCATGCTGCGATATTTTAAGTTCTTTATCTTCTATCTTTTGCTGAAGAATTTGATCAAAGCCTTTTTCAGGAATCGTTTGTAGCTTTTTTACCCCTGTTGAAATCGGTGAAATACCAATATTCTTTCCGGATTGTATTTTAGAATAATCCTGCATATGCCCCCACCTCTTTTACCTTATCTCAGCCACATTTTCAATAGGTACCTTTACTTCACTATCTTCATTGCTAATTATCAAGTTTACACTTCCTCTATCAAAGGTAATCCCTTTTATAGTGCCCTCAATTTCATTTTGTTCAACTACAGCTTTTGCTGTTTTACCTATTGTGCTTATAGCGGAAAGGCTGGCCATTTGTATATTAAGATTTTGCATTTGCTCTAAGGAACTAAATTGAGCCAGTTGAGCGATATACTCATTGTTGTCCATAGGCTCCAACGGATCTTGATACCTCAATTGGGTAACCAGAAGCTTTAGAAAGTCATCTTTATCCAAATTTGTCGTTCCTAGTTTCTGTTCTTGGTTTGCTGTGTAATAATAGTCAGTATTGATTATTGACACAATATCACATCCTCATACTTTATAGTTTATTCTGCTGACATTTCCCCATTGATCATAGTAGTCCTGTATCAGAACCTCTCGATTTTCTGGTTCTTGTTTGTTGAAAATACTTCGTACGCCTTTGGATTTATTATAACTGCTGTTGCTATTTGGCTGTTGATTGAATGCTCCCATTTCCAATTCATCCGACAACTTATATACATTTATTTCTGAAACACTATATCCCTGCTGTTTAATTTGATGTTGAAAATCAATAGCATGAAGTTTGAGTATATCTCTTACTTGTGTATTTTCTACAAAAAGTTCAGCTTTCAACTTATCTTTATCTGTGAATACTTTTATTAACACATTACCAAGATAATCCGGTTTCAGCCTGATGTTTACCTGTTGGGTTTCACCTTCTAAAACAAAGTGCATCTTGTCCACCAATTGATTTAATATTTCAGTGGTTTGGCTGTTTTCCGTGAAAAATAGAGTTGGACTAATTTTATCGTTTTGGGAAACAGCGGCTGATTCCTTTACGGATGTATTAGCAGCATCCAAATATAGTGATTCTGCCAAGTTTTTATCATCATATATAATCTGATTGTTTTTTAAACCATATTCATCTCCAAAAACTTTTTCAACATTATTGTCCCTGGCGTAAGTAGTAGGTGAACTGTTTTCTTCTTTATCTGTTAAATTGTGAATATCGAACTTTTCAAGACTACTCTTTTCATGCTTGTCCTGGACTAATAAATTAGGTGTTGATGAATTATGCTCCCCGAAAAGCTTGTCACCATTACTATACCTTGCAAGGCCTTCGGTTTGCTCTATTTCCGGCTTAGTATTTGTAAGTATTTCGTTGAGCAATGCATGTATTTCTTTTGAATCTATTTCCGGCATATTTGTTGGAAAAGCCTTTTTCATTGCCAAATAGAATATTTCGGCAGTATCTTGAGTCACATCACCGTTTATACTGAATTCCTGCAGTATTTCTTGCCAGCATTGAATTAACTTATTTTGGTGAAGCTCCGTATTATTACAAGGGTTAGCCAAATCTGCATTAAGATTTAAATCTGCATTAGGCATTTGACTGTTAGCTACTGCTTGAAAATCCTCGATTTGAACATTGATATTTAATAGATTTAATAGTTGTATCAAAAAAGCATCGTTTTCTTGCATCTTCATATCATTATCATCAATACTCAAGTCTTTTTCAATTATTTTTCTTATACTTTCAAGATGATCTTCAAAGCATTTTGAGCTTTTAGCGGTATTTGATTTCTTTCCATTAAAGTTACCAACTGGGTCACACGCTACTTCAAAAGCTTGCAATGCCATTTCCATGTTTATCACCTCCCTTCAATAATAATAGTTTATTCATAGGCCGCTCATTTTTTTGGTAATCGAAGCGGCTTTTTGTGGATCAAGGTTTGATAAAATTTCAGAAACTGTTTCTTTTTTCATATTTTGAAATAGCTGTATTAAGAATTCATCTTCTATGTTTTCTAAAATCTTAGCAGCATTCCTTGCTTCCATCAATTCATAATACTGGGCTAAGTCTTTAATACTTTCCATCTGCGTTTCCAGCTTTCCCTTGGCAACTTCAAGTTCTTGTTCCAAAGCTTCAAGCTCTGCTTGTTTTTTAAGTAGTTCCGATTCCTTATTTTTTATTTCCTGTTTTTGTTTTTCTATTTCTAACCATTCTTCTTCTATTCTCTCTTTTTCCTCTTCAGAGATTTTATCATCTTCTTGCATTTCGCTAAATTGTTCAGAAGCTACTTTATTTTTTAAAATGGGAAGCTTAGAAAAAACAGCTTTTACCGAAGGATGTAATCTATTAAAATCATAGAATTTAAAGAAAAAAAGGCAAATTGCTACAATAATTAAAACTACTATTATTCCAAGTATGATAATATTTTTGCCGCTAAAAATATTTTTCATCAGGTGTATTCCTCTCTAAACGACTATAATTTATATTAGCAACCTCGTCACTAATCTTTTGTTCTTCATTATTTACTTTCTTATTATAATCGACATATTTTTTTTCTTTAATCTTTTCGAAGATTTGCTTTTCTTTCCTATGAGCTAAATAGGAAAGTCTCCTTTTTTCATAAATATCATGAGCTTGTTTGACGGTAATCTTTTGTTCATTAATTTGGGATGTCATATGAGAAGCATACATGCTATAGTCTGATAATACTCTCGTTTCAACTGAATTGGATAGTTTTTTTTCAATTCCTTCCCATACCTTTTTTTTTGACCGTTCCAATTGAACCAAATGCTTTTCCTCTTCACTCTTTTTAATAACCGCCTCAGCAAGTTTTTGCTTTTCCGTCTTTTCTTTAAGCTGTTTTATTCTTAAAGGAGTTTCTAATTTAAAGTAAAATTTCTTCATAGTTTTTCATCCTTAAATATTCTTTCTAATGCATTTATAGTCTGTTCAAAGTCAATTTTTTCGTCTACTTCCTGTTTCAAAAACTTTTCTATTTTATCGATATACTTCATTGACTCATCAATCTGAGGATTATTGCCTTTTACATATGCTCCTATGTTTATCAGGTCTTCTGCTTCTTTATAAACTGAAAGTATGTTTTTTACTCTGCCCGCCAGTTTCCGGTGGTTTGGAGTAACAATATCATTCATAAGTCTGCTTATGCTTGCCATTACGTCTATGGCAGGATAATGATTCTTGTTTGCAAGTTCTCTTGATAAAATTATATGACCGTCTAAAATGCCTCGAACTGCATCTGAGATAGGTTCATTTAAATCGTCGCCATCGACTAAAACCGTATAAATCCCAGTTATTGAGCCTTTAGCAGACGTTCCTGCCCTTTCTAAAAGTTTTGGAAGGGTTGCATAAACCGAAGGAGTATACCCTCTAGTTACCGGAGGTTCACCTGCAGCTAAGCCAACCTCCCTCTGTGCCATAGCAAATCTTGTTATTGAATCCATCATTAATAGTACATTTGCTCCTTGATCCCTAAAATATTCCGCTATGGCAGTTGCAGTAAAAGCTGCCCTAGTCCTTACCAAGGGTGGCTTATCAGAAGTAGCTACTACAATAACAGACCTTTTTACACCTTCTTCTCCCAAGTCTTTTGTTATAAAAGAGTTTAATTCTCTTCCCCTCTCCCCGACCAAAGCTATCACATTAACATCAGCTTTTGTATTTCGGGCAATCATACCTAAGAGCGTGCTTTTCCCTACGCCACTTCCTGCAAAAATCCCAAGCCTTTGACCTATACCACAGGTTAATAATGCGTCAATGGCCCTAACTCCGACGGGAAGCGGTTCACTGATTATTGGACGTTCAACCGGATTAGGTGGATTATTAGAAACCGGATAGTGCAATTTTGCCTTTAAAGGCCCCTTGTCATCAATAGGATTACCTAAACCGTCCAGCACTCTTCCTAAAAGCTCATCACCGACTGGAGTCGTCATTTTTTTCCCTGTAGCTTCAACATCCCACCCAGGACCAAGATCTTCCATATCGCCTAACGGCATCAAAATTACGATTTCATCGCGAAAACCTACTACTTCTGAAAAAATAGACTTTGGATTTTTAGGAGATTTTATTATACAAATCTCACCCAGCTCCGCCGGAGGACCTTCAGACTCAATCGTAAGTCCGACAATCTTAGATATTCTGCCTTTTGGTTTTATAGTGATTATATCATCCAAAAGAGAATAAACGTAGTCAAAGTTATTTTTATGCATCATCTATTACTTCCAATTCCCTTAATGCTAACCTAATATTTTCTATCTGAGTATGTACTCCGGCATCGATCTCAAAATGTGGTCCCTCTATGATACAATCGCCTGAGGATAAAAAGGGATCTTTTATTATGGTAGTTTTTTTAAGTTCATCTTTTAAATCTGAAATCATAAGCTTTACTCTCTCAAAATCATTTTCTGAAACACGAATTAAAATATTTTTCTCCTCACCTGCTTTTTCCATACCGTTTCTTATTAAATCCAGGAAATAAGCATTATCGTTCTCCTGAATTTTTTTACATAATACTTTTTCTGCAACAGCTAGTGATAACTTCAAACATTCCTTTTCAAGATATTTTCTGTATAAATTATTCTGTTGATTAAGTTCTTGTAAGGTTTCAGTCAATTCTTTTACATGTTCGTTCCATTTTACTTGCTGATCCTTTAGAGCGGTTTCAATACCTTCCATATATCCTTTATCGTAAGCATCTTTCTCAATCTTTTCTTTTTCTGCATGGGCTCTAGAGATAAGCTCTGCTGCTTCTGCTTTTGATTTTTCAATAATTTCTCGAGCTTTCAAAAAAGCCTCGTCTAACAATTGCTTGGCTTTGTCGTCATAAAGTTTTTCATAAGTTAGATCAGACCCATTTATAATTTCTTTATTATATTCTTTATTGTTTTTTTTTGTTGCCAAATAATATTCCTTAAGTTTTATAGGATTTTCTTTCTCAAAGACAACACGCTTAAAAACATTAGACAATGATTTCATCACCTCCGCCGCGAGAAATGACGATTTCACCTGCATCTTCTAATTTTCTGATAATATTTACAATTTTCTGTTGAGCCTCTTCCACATCTCTTAATCTAACAGGGCCCATATATTCCATATCCTCATTTACCATTTCAGCTTGACGTTTAGACATATTCTCATAGATTCTCTTTTTCACTTCCTCACTAGCTCCTTTTAATGCCAATGTCAAGTCACGATTATCAACTTCACGAAGAGTACGCTGTATCGCACGATTGTCCAAAGCAAGAATATCTTCAAATACAAACATACGACGTCGTATTTCCTCGGCTAAATCTGGATTATCTGTTTCCAATGCTTCAATAATATTCTTTTCCGTACCTCTGTCCACATTGTTTAAAATATTAACAACAGCCTGAATTCCGCCTATGTTTGTATAATCCTCTGTTACAACTGAAGCTATCTGCCTTTCTAAAACCCTTTCAACTTCCATAATTATATCAGGCGAAGTTCTGTCCATGGTAGCCACACGCCGTGCAATATCTACTTGCTTTTCAGGTGGTAATGATGAAAGAAAGGAGGCCGCTTGTTCAGGATCTAAGTATGTCATTATAAGAGCTATGGTTTGAGAGTTCTCATTCTGCAAAAAATTCATCAATTGAGACGAATCAGCCTTTCTAACAAAATCAAAAGGTCTAACTTGGAGTGTTGATGTAAGACGGTTAATAATTTCGAGAGCTTTTTGAGTGCCTAAGGCTTTCTCCAGTACCTCTTTTGCGTAATCTATTCCACCTTCTGTTATGAAGTTTTGGGCGAGTAACATTTGATAGAATTCTTCCATTACTTCGTTTTTTTCTTCATTGGATATTTTTCTCATATTGGCTATTTCAAGCGTCAGCTGCTCAATATCTTCTTCGTTTAAAAATCGATAGACATTGGCAGCTATTTCCGGGCCCAAAGAAACTATTAAAATAGCTGCTTTCTGCTTACTTGTTAATTTAGTTTGCTGTGCCATGAAAATACACCTCTAATCTTCTTTGAGCCAGGTTTTAAGCACCTTGGCAACTTCATCGGGTTTTCTACGTGCAAGTTTCTCTATTTTATCATAAAAACTACTCTCTTTAATCTCTTGCGATTCGTCCTGTGTTTGAGTAGCTGCTGCCTGCTGCATCGCTAACATCTCTTCGGAAATCATTTCTTCTTCACTTATTGCTTTCCTCCGATTTAAAAACATTCGAATTATGATAAATGCCAAAATAATTGATAAAATAAGTCCGGCAATTTTAATATTCCTCATACGTGCCTGCTCTTTTTGCTGACGTGCCATTTCATCCGCAAAAAACTTAGCCATATCATTTTTAAACTCCATACCTTCTATAGAAATCTGATCTCTTTCAGGATCATAACCAATAGCATTGCCAACCACTTGGGTAATTGAATCTTTTTCAGCATCATTTAATTCCTGATTTATAACCACTGAAACGGTTAGCTTATCAACAGCTCCGGGCGCTACCGTAAGATTTTCGTTGGTTTCGTTTATCTCAAAGTTTCTTATAACTTCGGACCTTTGCTGTTCCGACTCACCGGTTTGAGTCTGGTTATATCCAGGTACATTTGAGTCAACTCCGGGAGTCCCTCCGTAGGCACCTCCTGTACCACTGAAATGCTCCTTTAATTCTTGAATACTTCTAACTATTCCCTCACCGGTTTCTTCATTAACAGGAGCAAATAACTTGTTTTGCACAATTTTTTTGTCAAAATTAAGTTTAGCATTAACTCTCACGGCTACATTACCTGGGCCAAAGATTTGTTCAAGTAATGACTGAACGCTAGCTTGAAGCTGGTTTTGAAAATTATCCTGAATAACCAGCTGATTATTTATTAGTTCTTCATTATCTTCAGATTGCGAAATAGCTGCGTTGGAAAGCGTTTTGCCGTATTGATCCACCACCACCACATTTTCCTGCTTCATATTTTTGACTGAGTAAGTAACAAGATTAATTATGCCCATTATTTCTTCTTTAGTCATCTGAGCACCGGGTTTAACTTCTAAGAAAATCGCTGCAGATGGCTCATAATTTGAATCCGGTTCTATAAACAAAGATTTTTCCTGTTGAACAATATACACTCTGGCCGATTCAACTGACTCCATCATCTCTATGGCCTTAGTAAGTTCCCCTTGTAATGCTTGATTGTATTGCACTTGTCTTTCCCAGTCGGTGGTGCCAAGCCGTGTTTTATTGAACATTTCGTCAAATCCAGATGAATTACTTTTCGGCAGACCTTCCTGTGCTAAGGTCAACCTTGTCTTATATTTTTGTTCCGGATCTACTAATATGCTTTTCCCTCCGTCTTCAAGTTTATATGATATATTTAGATCATCAAGTTTCTTGACAATTTCTCCGGCATCGCTTATATCCAGATTTGTATAAAGCGGTACATATTTCGGTCGACTTATAAGGTATAACATTATACCTAAAATTACAATAACAACTATCACAGAAACTATGATCTTTACTTTTTGTGCCCTATCCCTGCTTTGCCAAAATTCAACAACTTGGTGCTTTAATTTTTGAAAATAATCCATTACGTTACACCCAGCCTACCACTATATCTGCATTCTCATAATTTCTTGATAAGCTTCCATAGCTTTATTACGTATTTGTAAAGTAAGCTCAAGTGAAATTTTGGCTTTTTCACCGGCAATAAGAATATTATGTAGGTCAATCTCCTCGCTGAAAACCTCACGGCCAAGCAGAGATTCATATTCCTTTTGATATGTATTAGCCGATTCTAACACATCACTAAATATTTTGCCAAACGATTTATCCCCTTGAGTCTTTAATGCCTCGAAATTGTTATTTATATCTCTTGTATTATTAACTTCTATTTTCAATGGTCTGTCTCCTTTCGAACCATTATATCTTACTAATTTCGAGAGCCTTGCTCATCATGCTTTTTGCCGAATTAATAGCAGTTACATTAGCCTCATAACTCCTGGTAGCAGATATCATATCTACCATTTCAGTAACAATATTTACATTGGGAAGCATCACATATCCCGACGGATCAGCATCCGGGTGTGTTGGATCATATAAAGCCTTAAATGGTGCAGTATCTTTTTCTATCGCTACCACCTTTACCCCTGCAGGTTTTTGCTGATCAAGGTAATTCGAAAAAGAGCCAGTCGTGTTGCGTTCTTGAAAGACAACTCTTTCTCTTTGAAAAGGACCTCCTTCTTCAGTTCGAGTTGTGTTTGCATTAGCAATATTGTTTGAGATCGTGTCAAGTCGAAACCTCTGCGCAGTCAGCCCTGAAGCACTGATATCCAGGGAATTAAAAAATCCCATGACTTACTTCCTCCCTTCACTAATAGCAGTCTGAAGAATTTTAAGGTTTGTTATAATTTGATCAGATATAATATTATAGGAAAAATTATTTTTTATCATTTCCACCATCTCTTTGTCGATATCTACATTATTTTCATCATTTCGAAAGCTATGGTCTTCTTGACGATATATTTTTGGCTTTACATCTTCTAATTTTTTTCTTGGATCGATATGTTTATCATTTGTGGCAGCAAGTGGAATGGTGCGCTGATTCACGTTGTTCATCAGTATTTCCTCGAAAGATATACCCATCCTTTTGTAGCCAGGTGTATCAACGTTAGCCAAATTATTTGAAATTAATTCGTATCTCTTTAATTTTACATCTAATAGTTTTTCCATTACGTCTATATTGCTAAACAAATCTGTCAAGCCTTACCACCTTCTTATATTTACTTTGTGTAAAATTTTTACTTATTTATAAGCTATCACGAGCCAATGCATAACAATAAGTCCATTATAAATTGTAAGTTTTTTGGTTATTATGGAATTTATTGCTTATTCGTGCATATAGAATATATATTAGACAAAAAACGGCAAAATCCTCCTTGAAATATTAAATATTAGGTATTTTTTTCTATTTTTTACACAGAACCAAGCCTACATTTAATATTTGACATAAAACAACAAAACCCTGCATACCAAATAAAAAAAAGCAGCAATTGCTGCTTTTTTTATTAAAGTCTTAAATATTCACGAATACTCAAAAAGCCTGTTGCAAAATTGATCTTACTGAGAAAGTATTAAGTCTAGCCTCTTACCTTTTTTAATTCTTCCAAAAGTTTATCGTTTAGAATCTTTATGTAAGTGCCCTTCATGCCAAGCGAGCGAGATTCAATAACTCCGGCACTTTCGAGTTTTCTTAGTGCATTTACAATTACTGATCTGGTAATTCCTACCCTGTCAGCTATTTTGCTGGCAACCAAAAGGCCTTCACTACCATCTAATTCTTCAAAAATGTGTTCAACAGCTTCTAACTCTGAAAAGGATAGGGTTCCTATTGCTAACTGAACTACGGCTTTTTTTCTAGCCTCTTCTTCTATTTCATCACTTTTTGATCTGAGGATTTCCATCCCTACTACAGTTGCACTGTATTCTGCAAGCACTAAATCTTCTTCTGTAAATTCCTTTTTAAACCTTGACAACACCAATGTACCAAGCCTTTCTCCGCCACCGTTAATAGGAACTATTGTCATAAATTTATCCGGACAGGAATCTTCTGTTTCGTTAAAAAAAATTGCTTCTGGAGAATCTTTAGTTATATTGGGTTTTGTTTCATGAATATCCAGCAACTTATCATTATACTCTTTAGGAAGCATTTTATCTTCTAAAATTTGTTCTTCTACGGTATCACATTCATAATCTTCCAGCAAATGGTATCCCAATATTTTCCCCTTACGACTAGCTACATATGTGTTTGACGATAATACCTCACCTAATGTTTTACATACATCATTGAAATCTACAGGATATCCCGCCGACCTCTGTAAAAGTTTGTTAATCCTTCTTGTTTTTTCTAATAAGCTTTCACTCATTTAAATTCCTCCTAATTTTTAATACATTCTACTTTTATGTTTTTTTATAAAATATACATACTAAGGTCTTTGTCTTTAACAATATTTTTTAACTTTTGATTAACATAATCCCTATCGATTATTATTTGACTTTGTAATAAATCAGGTGCATTGAAAGAAATATCCTCAAGTAGTTTTTCCATAATTGTATGGAGTCGTCTTGCTCCTATGTTTTCAGATTCATGATTGACATGTACTGCCACTTTTACTATTTCATCAATAGCATCTTCGGAAAAACTGATTTTTATACCTTCGGTTTCAAGCAATGCAGTATATTGCTTAATTAATGAATTTTTAGGCTCGGTTAAAATCTTTTTTAAATCCTCTTCAGTCAAACTTTTCAGTTCAACTCGAATAGGAAAGCGGCCTTGAAGTTCGGGTATCAAGTCAGATGGCTTTGATACATGAAAAGCTCCTGCAGCTATAAATAATATATGATCGGTCTTTATGGGACCATATTTTGTAACTACAGTAGAACCTTCTATAATTGGCAATATATCTCTTTGAACACCTTCTCTGGAAACATCCTGACCATAGGATTCTTTACCGGCAATTTTATCGATTTCATCTATAAATATTATACCTGAATCTTCAGCTTTCCGAATAGACTCATTTATTACCTCATCCATATCTATCAGTTTTTGTGCTTCTTCTTGGGTCAAAATTCGCCGTGCGTTCTCGATGGTGACAGTGCACTTTTTTTTACGCTTCGGAAAAAGGCCTTCAAACATATCTTGAAAATTAATTCCTATTTCTTCCATACCAGATGCAGAAAATATTTCAAACATAGAAGGTAAATTATCTTCAACCTCAATTTCTACTAATTCTTTATCTAAACTTCCATTTTTTACTTTCTCTAAGATTTCTTTCTGATTTTCTCTTGCAGTTTTTAATTTTTGTGTATACATTTCTTCGTTATCAGTAGAATAATTCTGTTTTGAGCTGCCAAAGATTGTTTCAAAAGGATTTACAGAAACTGTTTTTGTAGGGATCGGGCATAGTATAGCTGCAATTTTTTGATTAGCAAGTTCTGCTGCCTTATCTTTAACAGCCTCTATTTTTTCGGTTTTTACCATTCTTATAGATGTTTCTACTAAATCCCTTACTATAGAGTCTACATCTCTGCCTACATAGCCTACTTCGGTAAATTTGGTTGCTTCAACTTTTACAAAAGGGGCATTTACAAGTTTTGCAAGCCGTCTGGCTATTTCTGTCTTACCTACACCAGTAGGTCCTATCATTAAAATATTCTTGGGAATTACTTCGTCTTTTATCTCATCGGAAAGCATTTGTCGCCTATATCTATTTCTGAGAGCTATAGCAACTGATTTTTTTGCATCTTCTTGCCCTACAATGTACTTATTAAGCTCTTCTACAATTTTTTTTGGTGTTAGATTTTCCATGACCATCACCTCATCGCAAAGACTCAACAGAAATATAATTATTAGTGTAAACACATATCTCCGATGCGATCTTTAAGGATTCCTCAACTATTTTTTGTGCAGGCAGGTCTGAATAGCGATTTAATGCTCTGGCTGCAGCTAAAGCATAAGAACCTCCTGAACCTATGGCTGCTATCCCATCATCCGGTTCGATAACCTCGCCATTACCAGAAATAACTAATATATGTCCTTTATCTGCAGTAATTAGCAATGCCTCTAATTTTTGCAACATTTTATCCTTACGCCATTCTTTAGCAAGCTCAACTGCAGCTTTTTCAAGATTACCATGAGTTTCTTCAAGCTTATCTTCATATTTTTCAAAAAGGGTAATTGCATCAGCCACAGATCCGGCAAAGCCAGCTAAAACCTCACCATTATATATTTTCCTTACCTTTTTTGCATGATGCTTCATTATAGTATTTTGTCCAAAGGTAACCTGTCCGTCTCCGGCAATAGCAGCACCTTTTTCATTTACCATCGCTAAAATAGTTGTCGCCGAAAACATCTTAATCCCCTTTCACATCTTCAGTTAATTTTATTATGAGGGAAAGTTTTATCATATACTTCCTTCAATCTTTCTTTTGTTACATGTGTATAAATTTGCGTTGTAGATAGGCTTGAATGTCCCAATAGTTCTTGAACCGTTTTTAGGTCTGCACCATTATTAAGCATATGCGTAGCAAAAGTATGTCTTAGTGTATGAGGACTGACTTCGCTGTTCAGTGTAGCAATTTTTACATATTTATCGATAATTCTCCTAATACTTCTAGCAGAAATTGCTGTCCCGTTTTTATTGAGAAACAAACTATCACAATTAATATCTTTTGTTAAAAATGGCCTACTCTCTTTTAAATACTTCTCTAAACTTTCCTCAGCCTTTTGCCCAAAAAAAATAACTCGCTCTTTTGAGCCCTTGCCAAAAACAATTATATAATTAGAACCGAAATTTATATCGCTAGTTTTTAGTGAAACCAATTCTCCCACTCTCATTCCGGTGGCATACAAAAGTTCCATAATTGCTTTATCTCTAATGCCTAAAACATCATTTTTAGGTGCCGAAAGAAGCACTTCGATTTCTCCAGGATATAAAAAAAGTGGAAGTTTTTTTGATATCTTGGGTGTGCTGATTGATTTTGCTATATTTTCTTGAGCAAAACCCTCAACTACTAAATATTTATAAAAACTTCTTAGTGCAGAGAGCTTTCTTGCTGCAGTTCTTTTTGAAATCTTTTTTTCTTGTAGGTATGCTAAAAAGCCTCTAATATGCAAATGGGTTGCATTAACAAGAATCGGTTCAGATAGTTTTTTTTGTTTTAAATATTCAAGAAACTGAGAAAGGTCCTCACTGTATGCTTTAATTGTATTCTGTGATGCAGTTTTCGTTGCCATCAAGTAATCTATAAAACTGTCTATCAATGCTTCATCCATAAGTCTAAAACCTCTCAACTAATAACATGATTACTACCCAAAAACCTGGTAATATTAGTAAATTAAACCTAGTAAACCATAAAAACAACCGGCAAAAACCAAAGACTAAAAATCCCTAAACCCTTAACACAACAAGCTTTTCATGATATAATTATAGTATAAAAACCAAGGATAAGGGGTATGAAAATGTCTTTTTGCCGTAATATCTCACAACAAATGTCTATTGATGATCCGCTATACAGATTAACTAATAGAGAAAAAAAGAT
>JALHJR010000223.1:0-1077 GCA_022840405.1 Tepidanaerobacter acetatoxydans | reverse complement strand
ATATTCAAGATCAGCATCTTGCACAATAATAACATCACCTGAACTTGCAGAAATACCTGTGCGTAATGCTGCGGTTTTTCCGCCATTCTCAGCATGAAAAATTGGTTTGAGTGCTGGGATTTCTGCGGATAGTTCTCGCAAGATTTGACTGCTCTTATCAGAAGATGCATCATCAACAGCAATAATCTCGTAAACATCAGGTATGGAAGATAAGATCTTATCTAGAAGAACCGCTAGTGTCTTCTCCTCGTTATAAACTGGAATAATAATCGAGAGCCTGGGTTTGCCATTAAATTGGTTTCTTTGGGTGCTCTTGATCATAATTGCCCTCTTTTTATTTTTTTTCTTATTGGATCTTTCACACGTTTCTGTAATACTACATCAATCACAGTAGTATAAATGCGCCAAATGACATGGTCTGTAATAGAAATATCCAATCTGGTTTACGAGTTTATTCACCAACTTATGAAGTTTACTATTAAAAAAGAAACGAAGGAGAGAATCATTAGAGAAAGAGGTTAGTTCGTTAAGAAACGTCAGTAATTCTCCAATAGCGCTGGTCTCCTGACCAGCGCATCGCAGGGCGGCTTGTTTTTTTCAAACTGCAGGTTTATTATTAGCGAGGTGGGTTCGTGACGTTTTTACAGGAAACTGTGGCAAACAGTTGATAATTAGGTGGCATTTTATGAGTTTTTCTCTTGTTCTATGAATTTTTGAAAGGGGTTTTTGATGAAAAAAATTTTTGTACTCGTTATTGTTACACTATTAATCGTTAGTTGCAGTCCAAATCCTGAAAAGTTGCATCTTTTAGTGGAGCAAACACTTACTGCCATTCCTACCAGTACCGCTTATCCTACATACACTCCCAATCCAACTTTTACGAATGTACCGACCCAGACACCAAAGGTGATCATTGTAACTGCGACTCGCACGCTCACACCCACAATGACGCATACCCCTACTAGTAGCCCGACGCCCTTGATGTCACCCACAAGTACACTATTACCTTGGCAGAGCACTCAGGAAGCTTACAAAGCAACCCAGTCTTTCTATGATACGTATGAAAAAGTTCAGATG
>JALHJR010000222.1:0-1084 GCA_022840405.1 Tepidanaerobacter acetatoxydans | reverse complement strand
CGATCGATAGTTGTATTCGCTCCAATTTCGACGTTATCTTCGATAATTACATTGCCTGTTTGCGGAATTTTGCGATATCCCTCCTCTTCGCGACTGAACCCAAATCCGTCCGCTCCAATCACGGCACCGGAGTGAATAATGCAGTTGCTGCCGATGACACAATCCCTATAAATTTTCACACCGGGATATAATACGGTATTGTCGCCAATGGTAACATTACTGCCTATATAAACCTGCGGATATATCTTGCAATTGTTTCCAATCACAACTTTTTCTTCGATCACCGCAAAAGCACCGATGTATGCTTTTTCTCCAATTTTGGCCGATGGATCTATTGAACTGTTCGGGGCAACTCCTGTCTTTTCAGGGATATTATTATTGACCATTTCGAGTAACAGTGCCAAAGCGGCATAAGAATCAGGAACTTTTATCAAAGTTGCCCGAACGGGTTTATCGGGTACAAAATCCTTGTTTACAAGCACTATGTCAGCCTTAGTCTCATAAATATAAGGAGTGTATTTGGGATTGGCCAAAAAGGTAATTGAGCCAGGTTTACCTTCTTCTATTTTTGCGAACGTTTCTACCACTACTTCGGGATTGCCTTCGATTTCTCCGTGAAGAAAATCGGCGATTTGTTTTGCTGAAAATGTCATTCGATTAAAATGTAATACTAAAAAAAGAAATGTTTATCCTTGCAAATTAATAAATAAAAATTCAATCTTCGGCATGCGAAAGTCCTAAATTACGTTTACGGGCAAAAAAATGGCAAAAATTTGTCGAAATAAAAATAAAGCGGTACATTTGCACTCTCATTTTCGGGATGTAGCTCAGTCCGGTTTAGAGTACTCGTCTGGGGGGCGAGTGGTCGCTGGTTCGAATCCAGTCATCCCGACAAAAAAGTCTGAAATCTGCCACGGCAAAGCATTTGCGACTGGTCGAAGTAAAGTGCCGGGACAGATACGGGACACACACACGATAATTCTTTTTTTACGCTTCCGGAATGCTGAATTTTAGAGGCGTAAAAAAAATGTCAAATTTTCAACAACCCCGAAACTCCCTATTACCGATATTATCGTACACTCCA
>JALHJR010000221.1:0-1087 GCA_022840405.1 Tepidanaerobacter acetatoxydans | reverse complement strand
GCAATTAAATTACTGACACTGTTTTGAGCTTTATTAAAATTCCCGGATTTTATTAATTGCAGAGTATAGAACTGCTCAATGTCAAAACCAAATTCCTCCAATATTTCCCTGGTTATAAATATAATTTCCTGGGCTTCTTCAGTCAGCATATATACGGTGGAACCGCCCTTTTCCCATTGACTATGCTCCCTGTCGGGTTTTAGGTAGCGAAATTTATATAGCTCATGGGTTCTGGTTTCTTCATCAAAGATATAACAGGAAAAAGGATCCTGCCTATTCGGATCCTTATACCATAAAACTCCGTCTACCAGCCGTTCCGCCACCTCTTTTGAGGCCACAAAATCCATCTCTCTTAATATTTCTTCGGTCATATAGATTAAATCCTGTCTGGTTCTGTTTGGATTCTCTGTTATTTCCCGGCGAAAGACTTTCAAAAGGAGAAGTAGACAAATCTCATGAGCATAATCGTTTAAATCTCCTACATCCATACCGGTTCCAAGCATCCTAATGGCTTGGGTCTTTTTTAATCGATCTTTTAATCCTTTTTCTACCCTATCCATTTTTGTTCTCCCTGAAATTTTATGTATTAGTTGGTTGTCTTAGATATTCATAAGTAATAAACTCCTGTGGAATTCTCCGATTTGCACACCACAGTCTTTTTAGATCTTTCACCGCTTCATGATAATTATTTTCAGCAAACTCACTTATAACAAAATTTAAATTTTCAATATTCGTATTCTGGGCTTTTTTAATTGGATAAGATTTTCCAAAATCTAACAAATTTTTATAGGCATCTAATTGAAGTGAAATATTTACGGAAGGATATGTTTCTTTTAAGGATTTGTAAATCATATAACCTTCCGGGTCAATATCTCCAAAATAAAAGACCTTTAAGTCGCCGATATCGGCAATCTCATGGATGAAAGCAAAGCTGCTTATTATATCCTTGCCTTGACCGTAAATTATAGCGTCGGGAATAATGCCGAACAGGTCATATCCCTTTGCCGCAGCCCTTTTAAAAGTAAAGAATGTGGAATGATTTTCCAAAATAATTGCGGTTTTAATCTGCCTTACGCCCCTGTTCCAA
>JALHJR010000220.1:0-1101 GCA_022840405.1 Tepidanaerobacter acetatoxydans | reverse complement strand
TGAATACTTATCCCGATAATATAATAAACAGAAGAGAAGCGCCAGGTCTGGGACATCTACGGGGTTGGATTTAATAAAATTACCTGTACCTTCTGCTTCAAGAATTCTCAAATGAGATAACTCGCTGCGTGAATAAGCAGCAAAAACCGCCCCAACTTCCTTGGGTAGTTTTTCGGAAACCGTTCTCTCAGAAAAATGAATGGCAAGATCTGAGAAGTATTGTTTGCTTATTAGATCAATTTCAAAGTGATCCTGAGCGGGTAGCACTAAATTGATTATCCGGTACCAAACAACCCATTCTGGGTTACTGGAAACGATATAGTGAATTATCCAAAGGGTTTCGAGTTTATCAAAATAAGGATCGGATTGTATAACTGCCTTTCCAAAGTTAGTAAGAAGGCTAACTCTTGGACGGACTAATCCAAAGCTTGTCATCATGCTGGTTAAATTCTCGATTTGCTTATCTGGAATACCTAAAGCTAATATTATCTCTTGTCGAGATACCTTTTTTTGCCCTTCCTTTGTTAAAAGAAATTGCATTATTCGAGATATTTGGTCAAAACGAGGACGGTAACCGTTTGTGAGTTGTAGCTTCATGGCCGATATTATGCTCCAATAGAATCCTCAATGGCGGATTGCTTATCATAAATTCTCAATAGATCGCCAACCAGCAGATATGTTTGCATCAAACATTGATTCATTTCAAATTCCTCTACCTCTGCATGAACACCTTTATTTGTGAATTCATAAATACGATCTAGGCGATTACCCAGATCAGATAGTGATGCCTGTAGTAATTCTACAGATGTTGATTTTCGTGTCTTGTCTAAAATAAATTGCCATAAACGGTTGATGTACTTTTCATCAGACAAGTTACGAGTCTTTCCATCCTCTCCCGTAACGGGTTCACTAGCGGGTGGGTAAAAAACATCTGATAGATCTTTAAATAGCCGACGACATGAAAGTAATGCCTGTGCTCGTGTTTCAGGCGTGTTTTCTTTTATTCTCTGAAGTGCTGATACCAGTTCTTTAAATGCTGTTGGACAAACTTGGTTTAGGCGTAATTCGACATATTGGCGATTCTGTTCAAATATATCTGCA
>JALHJR010000219.1:2249-2720 GCA_022840405.1 Tepidanaerobacter acetatoxydans | reverse complement strand
ACAGTGAACATTGCTACGCCCCTCAAGTACGTCGTTGAGGGTTAGCAGGTGTACACTTTTAGACCGCCGAAAGTGCACAAAGTTACGCCGCCGTTGACATCGCACCATCGAGTCGCACCCTTCACGGGTGCGTGGATTGAAATAGCCCGATCTGTATTGCCGGAAATCTATCTTAACGTCGCACCCTTCACGGGTGCGTGGATTGAAATCCGGTGGTCCCGGGGCTTTGAGATGGTGGTATAGTCGCACCCTTCACGGGTGCGTGGATTGAAATATACAGCCCGCTCCTGCACCGGTTATTGAGGAGGTCGCACCCTTCACGGGTGCGTGGATTGAAATACAGCACTGGCAAGGCAGGCGCAGAAGTTCGTGGTCGCACCCTTCACGGGTGCGTGGATTGAAATAAAAAGTTAACTAATGTGTTACCTGGATTAACAATTGTCGCACCCTTCACGGGTGCGTGGATTGAAA
>JALHJR010000219.1:1134-2239 GCA_022840405.1 Tepidanaerobacter acetatoxydans | reverse complement strand
TCGCACCCTTCACGGGTGCGTGGATTGAAATTCCAGGGATGATCTGATATTCCCCGGTGATGTGGTTGTCGCACCCTTCACGGGTGCGTGGATTGAAATACCTCCGAATGCCGCCTCAAGGAGTGCCCGGATCGTCGCACCCTTCACGGGTGCGTCGATTGAAATCAGTGCTGACACCGTTCACAGCAACCGACGAACAGAGTCGCACCCTTCACGGGTGCGTGGATTGAAATCGGTATATTTGCCTGGGTGTCTGACGTGCCGGGCGTCGCACCCTTCACGGGTGCGTGGATTGAAATCCTATCCGGGGCCTGACGGTCCGGGACGTATGGGGTCGCACCCTTCACGGGTGCGTGGATTGAAATTCGGTTTCAAGTCGCCGGTGGCCATCTCGGTTTTTGAGAGTCGCACCCTTCACGGGTGCGTGGATTGAAATCAGCCTTGGGCCTCCAAAATGGTTGGACAGGTCGGGTCGCACCCTTCACGGGTGCGTGGATTGAAATCCTGTTTCAATAAGATCAATGTTTTCAAGATAATGTCGCACCCTTCACGGGTGCGTGGATTGAAATTGGATTTTGTATACGGAATGTGGAACGGCATTGTGTCGCACCCTTCACGGGTGCGTGGATTGAAATAGCGTCGAGGGCAGCAACGGCACCGACGCGGACCGGGTCGCACCCTTCACGGGTGCGTGGATTGAAATGTGGAGCGGATCGTTGATAACAGCCTCACACCGGGGTCGCACCCTTCACGGGTGCGTGGATTGAAATTCCAAGGGCAGAAAACCCTGCTCTAGAACGCCCAGAGTCGCACCCTTCACGGGTGCGTGGATTGAAATTTCCATGTCGCCCTCGTCGTCGAGGTCCAGGAACCGTCGCACCCTTCACGGGTGCGTGGATTGAAATAACTCCTGGCCGCGCGTTCGCGGCCGGATACCGCGTCGCACCCTTCACGGGTGCGTGGATTGAAATATCAATATCTTTTAAATAATGTTTAAGGATATCCTGTCGCACCCTTCACGGGTGCGTGGATTGAAATAAAAAGTTAACTAATGTGTTACCTGGATTAACAATTGTCGCACCCTTCACGGGTGCGTGGATTGAAA
>JALHJR010000219.1:0-1063 GCA_022840405.1 Tepidanaerobacter acetatoxydans | reverse complement strand
TCGCACCCTTCACGGGTGCGTGGATTGAAATTCCAGGGATGATCTGATATTCCCCGGTGATGTGGTTGTCGCACCCTTCACGGGTGCGTGGATTGAAATTGTTGGAGGGCGTTCCGCGACCCCGCACTCAGCCGGGTCGCACCCTTCACGGGTGCGTGGATTGAAATCATCTATAACCATTACCAGCGCACGCCCCGATCGGGTCGCACCCTTCACGGGTGCGTGGATTGAAATACACCGACCGACACCATCTACTACCCGACCGCCTAGTCGCACCCTTCACGGGTGCGTGGATTGAAATTGACCGGTGAACTTGCAGACAAATTCACCGACGCGGTCGCACCCTTCACGGGTGCGTGGATTGAAATGCCACACTTCTCGCAGAGATTGGATCGATCCGACGTCGCACCCTTCACGGGTGCGTGGATTGAAATTACGACCTGCTCGTCGTTGGGACCGAGGGCGATGAGTCGCACCCTTCACGGGTGCGTGGATTGAAATCTGAAACAGGGCTGCAGCTCGTGATCGTCGTCGAGGTCGCACCCTTCACGGGTGCGTGGATTGAAATAAGAAGGTCTACCCGGCAACCTCATTGATCCCGGTGTCGCACCCTTCACGGGTGCGTGGATTGAAATAGGCCAATGTGGGGCACTGGCGCAACGTATAGCGTGTCGCACCCTTCACGGGTGCGTGGATTGAAATTGAGATTTACAAAGTTTTGGATGAGATAATTGCAAGTCGCACCCTTCACGGGTGCGTGGATTGAAATGGCCAACAAAATAGAGACGGCCCAAAATACATAAAAGTCGCACCCTTCACGGGTGCGTGGATTGAAATAGGGGGGAACGACATATTATCGCAGAATCATTCAGTCGCACCCTTCACGGGTGCGTGGATTGAAATCCGGGAGTGATCCCCCTCAGGGTGGCCCTCGGCACGTCGCACCCTTCACGGGTGCGTGGACTGAAATCTGTAAACTCCATCTCAAAATCCCGTTTGCCTCCGGCGGCTCCTGAAAACCTTCGCATCCTTTTTAGCCGCGGGACGCCTAGAATTATAGAGA
>JALHJR010000021.1:0-37302 GCA_022840405.1 Tepidanaerobacter acetatoxydans | reverse complement strand
GTTTTCTCAAATTGATGGTCAACATATAGCGTTTTTATTAAATCTAAAACAATATATTGACATTTCTGGGCTAAAATTCACTTTCTACGGTAGAATCAACTTTGTACAGCAGAATAAAAAGTAAATTAATTTTTATTTCAGTGCGGAAACCCTCAGAATTATCAATATCTGTAGGGGAGACCATTGGTCTCCCACGTTTTTATAACAAAAACAATATATAGATGTTTTACGGTAAAACTGACTTTTTACAGTGGAATCAATGTTGTATTTAGACAGATTAAAAAAGGGAATTCGAGCAATTTATAGAATATTAACTTAGGGAGGGCAAAATGTTTCCCAAGTAAAATGATGCACCATCATGCAACGGGCGGTCAGTAACTGCTTCTACACGGCTGAGAATCATAAGTTATTGTAAGGGGACAGTCTGGTACAGCGGGTACAGCTCAGCGGGCGGTCGATGACCGCCCCTACTGGGCAATACGTATGTTATATGTGCAAAAACCCGACATGCCGGCAGTATATTTTGAGTTTCCGCAAAAAATAAAACGCATTTATGCGAGTGCGAGCCTATAAATTACATTGACTTGTAGTATTTTCTTTGCTGTTTACATATTAAACGTTAAAGGTATTGATTTATCTATGATTCAGAAAAAAATGCGGAAAGTCATGGCAGTATATATGTTGCATACGGAAAACCCGATATGCTGGTAATACGTATATTGCATACGGAAAGCCTGACACTGTTGGTAATACGCATGTTGTATACAAAAAACCCAACATAGCTGGCAGTTCATATAAGGTTATATACGGAAAACCCGATATGCTGGTAATGCGTATATTGCATACGGAAAACCAGATATGCTGGTAATGCGTATATTGCATACGGAAAGCCCGACACTGTTGGTAACACGCATGTTGTATACAAAAAACCCAACATAGCTGGCAGTTCATATAAGGTTATATACGGAAAACCAGATATGCTGGTAATACGTGTGTTTATATGTGCAAAAACCCGACATGCCAGTAATACACATGTTACGTCCGGAACCACGACATGTTGGCAATACGTATGTTATATGCGAAAAAACCAGATATGTTGTTAAATCGTTTGTTTCTGTAGGGGAGACCATTGGTCTCCCGCTTATTTCACATTATCATTCTTGCTGGTCAGTATGTTTTTCTTACACGCGATTATCTTTGGTTTCCTGCTCATAACACATTATTATCCTTGGCATCTGGCCTATTCTTGCCATATACTATTGACTTTGGTGGTTGGTCTGCCCTTGTTATGATATGTGGCCTTTTATCCACATATACAATACATATTTTTAATAAAAAGAATGAGTAAGTGGGGGTCTTATAATGCCTTTGGAAAACCTAGAAAAGGAACTGCAGGAAATAGCTGAGGCGATAATGTCTGTTACAGGTCTTGATGTAACTATCCTTGACGGCTCATTGAAACGAATTGCCGGAACAGGTAAGTATTATGAAAAAATAGGCAAATATGCAGCAAAAAATTCTGTTTTTGAAAAGTGCATAAAAACCGGCAAACAGTATGTTATTACAGAACCCAGAACATGCAAAGAGTGCATAAACTGCAGTGGCAAGCAAAACTGCCGTGAAGAGGCTGAAGTTTGTTATCCTATAGAAAGCGATGACGGTATTGTGGGAGTAATTGGTATGATAGCCTTTAGTCCTGAACAAAAAGAGGCCTTCATAAAAAACAGGCTTAACTATATGAACTTTGTAAGCCGTATGAGCAAACTTATAGCCTCAAGCATTAAGGAAAAAATTTTGCATCAAGAGCTGCAGTATAAGTCTATTGAACTTAAAACAATTATTGATTCAGTAGATGAGGGAATTATTGCAATCGATGATAACAGGAAAATTTTGTGCATAAATAATTGGACATGCCGGATGCTTGATATAAACGCGGAAGATGTTGTGGGTGAAGATATAGACGAAATCCTTCCCGGTAATGGCATAACGAAGGTTTTAAATACAAACAATGAAATAAAAGATCAAGAGGAAATAATAAATGCAAACGGTAAAAGCCATCGGTTTCTGCTTTCGGCAAAGCCAATTATTTTTAAGCATAAGGCGGCGGGGGTAGTGGCTAGCTTAAAAGATTTTAACAAATTACGCCGCTCGATTTTCAAAATCAGTGAAAATCTCGAAACCTTTACATTTGATAAAATCTTAGGCAGCAGTCCCGCCTTTACCATGGTAAAGGAGCAGGCAAGGCAAATAGCAAGCCAAGATATAACGGTACTACTTCTCGGCGAAAGCGGCACAGGGAAGGAACTTTTCGCAAGGGCTATTCATCATGAAAGCTTGAGAAGGCATGAAATATTTTTGCCTATTAACTGCGGCGCTATTCCTGACAGTCTGATAGAAAGCGAATTGTTTGGCTATGAAAAAGGTACATTCACTGGTGCAAATCCAAAAGGGAAAGTAGGTAAATTTGAAAGTGCAAACGGTGGGACGGTTTTTTTAGATGAAATAGGTGATTTGCCGCTTCATATGCAGGTTAAAATTCTAAGGGTGCTCCAAGAAAAAGAAATATATAGGGTGGGAGGAGTTTCGCCCATTAAAGTAGATGTAAGGATAATAGCTGCTACTAATAAAGACCTTCAAGCTATGGTGCACAGGGGTGAATTTCGAGAAGATTTATTTTATCGATTAAATGTAGTTCCAATTAAAATTCCGCCACTTAGAGAGCATCCCGAGGATATTTTGGAACTGGCTGAGGTTTTTTTCCGGCGATATGCGAAGATTTATCATAAGAATCTTAAAGGCATTTCAAAAGAGGCGAAAAAGATTCTATCGAGTTATACGTATCCAGGGAACGTACGGGAACTTGAGAACCTCATAGAATATGGCATCATTTTTGAAAAGAGTGAGTTTCTTGAAGGCAAAACGCTTCTAAAAAAAATTGGTGTGGGGAATACCCCTGATACGGCAGAAACGGGAGGACTTAAAGAAATGGTTGCAAGATATGAAAAACAAATAATCCAGGATTTGATGCGCCATTATGGAGAAACCACGGAAGCTAAACAAAAAATAGCCAAAAAACTCAACATAAGCACTGCTACCTTATACCGTAAATTAAAGGAGCTGGATTTGACAAATCAATAGGTATAATTTAAGAACAATAACGATCCGGCTTAAAATGAACCGTTTACCGCCATCTCTACCTTATTAGAAGAGTTTTTATACTGGAGTCAAAGTTGATTTTACCGTAGAACCCTTTTGTGCTATTGCAAATTGGAAGCTGTACATAAATATTTTAATATCCAAGTTAGACTTTTAATAACCAGAGATCAAATTACTGAAAAATATAAATAACCTGATTTAAATTATCATAAATGATAATTATACTATCAAATTTGAGAAATGACGTATTAAAGAGGTTAGAAATACTTTATGTATTTGTATTTTTGCATTTTTGATAATAATAAATTGATTTTTTAATATTATCTGAAATTCTTTATTGCCGCATCCTCCTTGTGGATACTTATGTATGCCTGATTTTTACTGCACAATGCTATTTAATTTTATTTATGGCACGCAAATTGCATAAATATATTCATAGAAATATGATTTGTAAAATAACGTTCAATGATTTCTTATTATGCCTATAGAAAATGATTATATTGCACAAGGAGGGGTAATATGGCGATAGTGATAAATTCGTTCTTACTTGACGTACTAAAAGATCAGGTAACTCCCGCACTGGGGTGCACAGAACCTATAGCAGTAGCTTTGGCCGCAGCAAAAGCCAAGGAAACCCTTGGAAGCTTACCGGAAAAACTGGAAATTAAGGTAGATAGAAATATATTCAAAAACGCCCTTGCCGTTGGAATACCTAAAACCAAAGAAAAGGGTCTTTATATGGCTGCGGCATTAGCATTGGTAGCAGGTAAGTCGGAGTATAAGCTAGAAGTATTGAAAGATATAACTGAAGAAGATATACTAAAGGCTCATGAAATTATAAATAGCAATATTATTCATGTTGCGATTGCCGAAAAAATAGTCGGATTATATGTAGAGGTTAGTGCATTTTGCAATCAAGAAAGAAGTAAAGTCATTATAAAAGATAAACATGATAATATAGTTTTGGTGGAAAAAAACGGCAAAATTATATTTAAACAAGAACTGGTAAGCACAGATAAGGTTTCATTAAAAGAGAATATTAAAAAAATGACTGTAAGGGATTTTAAGGAATTTGTAGAGCAAATAGACATAAATGAGTTAGGCTTAGTCATTAATGGAATTGAAATGAATAAAAAGATGGCCGAAGCAGGTATGAATAGCGAATACGGTAAGGCTTTAAGTGGTGGAATTTGTATTAAAGATATGAATTATAGAGAATACGCCAAATTTCTCACTTCAACTGCCAGCTATGCACGTATGTCAGGTTATCCTCTTCCCGTTATGAGCTGTGCAGGCAGCGGTAACCATGGTCTGACTGCTATACTGCCTGTAGTGGCTGTCGGAGAAAACAAGCAAATGGATGCTGAAAAGATAATCAGAGCAGTCACTTTAAGTCTACTGGTTACCATTTATGTAAAAAGCTACACAGGTACTCTTTCCCCTGTCTGTGGGTGCGGGGTGGCCGCGGGGGTGGGTGCCAGTGCAGGTATTGCATATATATTGGGAGGCAGTTTCGAACAAGTTGAAGGTGCTATCAAAAACATGATAGGCACTATGGCAGGAATCATTTGCGACGGCGGCAAACCCGGCTGTGCTTTTAAACTTTCCATCTCCGTAGATGCTGCATTGGAGTCGGCCTTGATGGCATTAAATGACATTGTAATATCCTCCGATGATGGAATTGTAGACGAAACAGCCGAAAAAACCATACAAAATCTTGGCAAGGTGTCAACTGACGGTATGATAAATACTGATGAAACAATTTTGGAAGTTATGCTGGGGAAATGCCGATAATTTTCATCCACAACCACATTTTGAAAAAGTGTGGAGGATGTTGTTAAATACCACATTATATGAACAAATTATAATCAGGAGGTGTTTTTAATGTCAAAAAACAAAGGGGGCAGCAGTTTAATAGTCAAACTGCTAGCAAGTATCATTATTGGTATTATTCTAGGCCTTATAGTTCCAGAAAATGTTATGGTGGTCATAGAAACGATTAAGTACTTCATAGGTCAGATAATATTCTTTACAATTCCTTTGGTTATCCTGGGATTTATAGCACCTGCAATAGCTGAACTTAAGTCTAATGCCAGCCGATTTATGACTGTTACTGTTTTATTGGCATATCTATCATCGGTAGGAGCTGCAGCATTTGCAATGATTTCAGGATACGCTATTATACCGCATTTATCGATTGCTTCAAACTTAGATAATTTAAGAGAAATTCCAAACCCATTAATAGAACTTAACATACCTCAAGTATTTAGTGTAATGAGTGCACTGGCATTAGCTTTAATGGTAGGCATTGCAGTTGCAAATACTAAAGCTGAGACTGTAAAGAAATTATTGCAAGAATTTCAAAAAATGGTCTTATATATCGTTCAAAATATCGTGATTCCTATACTGCCTGTTTTTATAGCTTCAACTTTTGCGAGCCTTGCCTATGAAGGCAGTATAACAAGACAGCTTCCTGTTTTTCTGCAAATAATAGTCCTTGTTCTACTGGGTCACTTAATATGGCTTACAATAATGTATACACTGGGCGGGGCTGTATCCGGCAAAAATCCTTTAAATGTTGTAAAACACTATGGCCCAGCTTATATGACGGCAGTAGGCACCATGTCAAGTGCTGCAACACTGCCGATAGCTTTAGAGTGCATCCATAAAAATAATGTAATACCGAGGCATATTCAAGATTTTGTAATACCGCTTTGCAATACTGTTCACCTTTGCGGTTCTGTACTTACGGAAACATTTTTTGTAATGGCTGTTTCTAAAATCCTCTATGGCACGATGCCGCCACTTACGCAGATGATAACATTTATCTTTCTTTTGGGACTTTTTGGTGTTGCTGCACCGGGAGTACCAGGCGGAACGGTTATGGCATCCTTGGGCCTTATTACAAATGTGCTTGGTTTTGATCAAGCAGGAGTTGCCATGATGCTTTCTATTTTCGCACTTCAGGACAGCTTTGGAACAGCGTGCAATGTCACAGGGGATGGTGCAATAGCTCTTATGGTAACAGGAATTGCAAAAAAATTTATGAAGGATGATGGATCGGCAGATAGCGTCTGACAAGATAAAACTTTTGACGCAGCATTTTAAATATAAATATATGATTCTTTTGTGGCAACATATTTAACAAAAAACTAAGCCTTATGTTTATTAACAAATTCAAAAGCCTGTATCTCATATTTTGATACAGGCTTTTGAACATTTATTACTTGACAAAACAGAGCTTAAACAATTGTGCAGCGAGAGCAATTGGAAAAATAAGTTAGAAGTTTATTAAAATTGATTGGTTATACAAGACTTTGTCCTTATAGCTTAGACAATTTCGCGAAACTGTAAGAATAAAAGGAGGAAGAGTTCAAAATGAACAAACTCTTTTATGGGTATATGGGGATTACTGTTTTATTGGGTATATTAGCCGTAATTTTAAGGAACAATATTATAGTTTTATGTATTATTATTATGTCTAATATTTTATTTTCTCTTTTAACGATTTGGACCATTGTTAAATCTTCCAGTTGTTTGCAGGGTACTCTAAATGAGATTGTCAACGGACAGCTCAACATCAATATTAAGCGATCAAAGATTAACATAATTGACCGAATAGGACAAATGATAAACAGCTATCTGGTTAAAATTCGCAAATTGGTTTGCCAGTACCAAAACTTTTCAGAAAAAGCAATAAATCAATCTAACTCAATTAAAAAACAAGCGGAAAGTATCAAGGATACATCAAGGGAAATAGCGTTAACCGTGCAGAGTATAGCCGAAGCAGTGACGAATCAAGCTGCATCTACGTCTGAAGTGAAGGAGAATATAGAAGTATTTTCTAAAGAAGTCGATGAAATATGCCAAAATGCCAGGCTCTCTGTTGATGTTGCCAAAGACTCAAAAAACATAGTAGAGGAAAGCTTCGAAACCTTTCGTGAAACCTTTAAAGAGCTGGAAGGTATCAAAAATTATAATGATAAGGTTTTAGAGGATATGGAAATCCTAGATAAATCTGTGAGGCAGATAAGCGATATCACGGAAGCAGTAGAGGAGATTGCCTCGCAAACACATCTTTTGGCATTGAATGCTTCTATCGAAGCCGCAAGAGCCGGAGAAGCAGGAAAAGGCTTTGCGGTAGTAGCGGAAGAAGTAAGCAAGTTAGCTGATAATTCTTCTGATTCGGCAAAAAAGATTAAAGAATTAGTTAAAAGTATAATACATGAGATAAAGGGTTTAGCAGTTGATATAAAAGGTCAGGCAGATGTAATCAGCAAAAATGCGGTATATGCACAAAAGGCATTGGAAAAATCTGATGGGATAAGCAAGGCAATGGATGATAATATAAAAGCAACAAACACTATAGTAAAACTTACAGAAGATCAAAGAACAAAAATAGAAGATATAACTTGTGCAATTGATGTGATAAATCAAATCACACAGCATAATGCGGCTACATCGCAGGAAATAACCGCATCGACACAGGAGCAGCAATCCATAATTGAAATGATATATGACTCTATTGTATATCTTAATAATGCCATAGAATATAGTAACAGTATAATAAGTGATTTTACTAAAGGGTTTAAGATTACTCCTGAAATTAAAGAAAAGGTGGATAAGGCAAAACAGCTAGTTGAAGAAATATCAACCTCTCATGAAATATTAAATTTAAAAGGAGAAGAATTGCGCAAATATCTTATAAGTAAACAGAATTCAGTTGATTTTATTGAGCTAATTTCATTTATTAACAAGGATGGCTATCAAGAGGTTACTTCAGAAGATGTGCCAGAAGAACACAGGGATGTAAGTGCCAGACCGTACTTTTTGAAGGCAATTTCAGGAGAAACGTTTATAAGTGAAGTATATGTTTCTACATTCACTAACAATTATAATATAACAATAGCTGTGCCGATATTTAAGAACAATACCACAGTAGGTGCTGTTTTGGCGGATATAAACCTTAACCAGAATTAGAGTCTAGCAGCACAAAGGTAATTATTTTATGGCTATATTCCTTAGAAAGCAGCCACTGTACAGATTTGAAGGGTCATAGATTAAAGAAATTATGACGTTTAATCATCCTTCCTCCAACAGCTGCAGCATTACATCAATAATATTGGAGTCATACTTAAGACCTCGGCCGCTCTTAAGTTCGTCAATAACCTCTGCAATGCTTTTTGCCGGTCGGTAAGAGCGGTGTGAACTCATTGCTTCTACCACGTCGCAGACTCTTATAATGCGGTTTTCAAGGTTTAATTCATCATCCTTAAGGCCATCCGGATAGCCTGAGCCATCTAACTGTTCATGGTGATGGAGCGCAACATCTGCTACTGGCCATGGCAAGCTGCAATTCTTTAAGATTTCATAGCCTCTAATTGTATGTGTACGCATGAGCGCCCATTCTTCTTCGCTTAAACTGCCGGGTTTACAAAGAATACTCTCAGGTATTGATATCTTGCCTATATCATGAAGTAAGCCGCAAACATAAAGTCCATTAATTTTATCCCTATCCAATTCCATTTTCTCACCTATTTTACGGGCATATTCAGCTACTTTGCGAGCATGACCGGCTGTATATGGATCGCGGGAATCCATTGCCCGAGCAACCGTTTCGGCCAAGTCAAAAAAAGAGTGCTCAAGCTGCTTTTCTGTTTCTCTTTTCTTGTGCCTTATCTGTGCTTCGCCTAATTCACGCTCAATGGCAGCGACCAATCTTGCCAAGTTGTCCTTCATGATGTAGTCATGAGCACCGGCTTTCATGGCCGCGACTGCTGTTTCTTCTCCGATAGCTCCCGATACGATAATAAAAGGGATGTCAATACCGCTTTTTTTAAGTATGTCAAGAGCTGCAAACGCATCAAAACGCGGCATATTATAGTCTGAGAGTATTATATCCCATGTATTTTTAGATAAAGCATCTTCCATGGCCTCAGGAGTATCTACGCGTTCAAAAGTTGGATTAAAACCATCGCGCTTTAATTTGCGCACCAACAATAGGGCGTCATCTTCTGAATCATCGACAATAAGTACACGAAGCGGTTTATTCATTCAAATCTCCTCTCTACAAGCAGTAAATTCATTTAAAAATACAAATCAATCCTTTGTATACACACGGCAAAAACAGACCTGCTTTTAGGTCATACATCTTACAAAGGGAGAGTAAAATAAAAAGTTGTACCTTTGTTTTTCTGGCTTTCAGCCCATATCTTTCCGCCGTGACGCTGAATAATTTTGTATACGGTTGCTAAACCCACACCTGTGCCGGGAAATTCAGCCTCGGTGTGCAGCCGCTGAAAAGGCTTAAACAATTTATCCGCATATGACATGTCAAAACCTGTGCCATTATCGCGCACAAAATATATGGGGCCATCCTCAGAGTGCATAACACCAAATTCTATCTTAGCGTTAGGATTATTTCCGGTGAATTTCCATGCATTTTGCAGTAAATTTTCCATAACTACTCGCAATAAGTTTTTATCTCCATACGCAGTAATATCTTTAGCAATCACAATTTTTACCTGGCGCTGTGGCTCAAGGTCTTTAAGCTCTGCCGCAATCTCGCAGCATATTTCGCTTAAGTTTACACTGCTCATACATAGCTCTGCTCGTCCTAATCTTGACAACTCAAGCAGATCATCGACAAGCTCTTCCATACGTTTTGCCGCTGCACAGATTCGTCGGAGGTAGTCCGCACCCTCGGCATCCAACATATCCTCATAATCTTCCAGCAATGCTTGACCAAATCCCTTGATACTTCTTAAAGGTGCTCGCAGATCATGCGAAACGGTATAGCTGAAAGACTCAAGCTCTTTGTTAATTTGTTCCAGTTCAATCCTTGACTTGGTATCAGTTATATCTACGATATTAAACAGAGTTGCTATATTTCCATTGTATTCAATTAAAACATTGCTGATTAGTGCATAAAAAAAGCTGCCGTCATTTCTTAAAAATCGGATTTCATAAGTATCCGGCTCACTGCTGCCGCTTTGTCTTCGCGCTGCCCTTTCCAAAATAAAACTGCGCTCTTCAGGGTGAATAACATCAGCAATCCATCTGCCTGTTACATCTTTTCTTGTATAACCCAGCATTGCTGCGAACTTTTCATTGGCATAGACTATCTTGTTATTCTGATGTATTCCAATGCCGATTAGAGCATGTTCAACTAAGTTCCTGTACTTTTCCTCGGATTCCCGCAAGTCCTGCTCTATCTTCTTGTGTTCTCGAACATCCCTGGCATTGATGACTATGCCTGTTGACTCGCCAAACTTATCTTTTACTACTGATGCCGAAATCCAGACGGGTATATTTTCACCATTTTTTGCTTTTAAATACATTTCATGGCTATTGATATCGGTGAACCCTGCAAGAAGTTTGCCAATAATCTTTTCATCTGCCGTAGGAGCAGTAATTAAGCCAAAAGGCTTATTTTGTAGTTCATCAGGTGAATAGCCCAATAAATCATAGGCGGCATTGTTGGCAAAGGCGATTTTATAATCAGGATCCAATAAGATAAGGGCGTCACTCATTGTTGCGATTATTTCATCGGCAGCACCTGCTGGAGTTAGTTCCATCAACTTATAATTTGATATTGCAAAAACAAAGCCGTTTGCCCAAATAAGAATAAATACAACTCCGATGGGTGGCACGGCAGCAATTTCAAAAAGCGGAAAGATTATGTCCGTAAGCGAACTTAAAATAACCGTAAGTAAAGGTGTAATAAAAAATAATCTGGCAGCTTTTTTATCTCGCTTTGTTTTTGCTTTGCGCCCATAATCGTATATTAAATAAATACTGGTGGCAACAAAGCCGATATAGTATAAAATAAAGAAAGCAAGAGGAAGTGTTGGCTTTATTATGTAAGACCATCCGTAGGGCTGCTTGATAATTCCTGCAATGATATAGCCGGCTTGCTGCCAGTAAATGCAAAATAAAGCGGGAACTATGCATAGTATCATCATCAGTGGATTTCTAACTACTCTGTAATATCCGGTAAATTCCATATAAAAAAACAATACGAAGGAAGGGAAACTGCACCATCCTATGGAAGCGATGTTAAGCCATGCCATGGCTTCATCCGGCGAAACAGCACTGTGAAAAAATACGAATGCAGTGCTCCAGATTGTAAAAGGTAAAATTGCTAATGCACAAAAGCGGTTTAATCGGCTCTTTGGATTTTTGTATAGCAAAAAAACAATTAATAATATATAGAATACTGAGGCGAAGTAGCAAAGTAAAATATTAAATAATCTCAAAATATTTCACCCTTTTTGATGAAATTTGAGTAAACCAGAATCAATATATTACATCGAAAAGACACAGACAGTGATTGAGTCCGATATTTTTGAAATATCCGTACCCAATCACTATCGCTGTATAACAATCTTCTAAATTATACCTTAAATACCTTAGTTGCATCTGACAACTCTTTTATCATCCTTGCAAGTTCATTTATTGAAGCCGTTATTTCTTCCATAGAAGCTGCTTGCTCTTCAACTGCTGCGCTGACTTCTTCAGTGCTGGCGGCAGATTCTTGAGTGATAGCGGAAATGTCTTCAATAGCACTTATAACATTTTGCTTATTTTCATCGATTTCTTTAATTTGTTCAATAAGTAATGCCAAATACTTGATTGAATCATTTACAGCTTTTTGTATTTCCTTAAATATGTCAGATGTATTGTCCATTGAAAGGGTAAAATTACCCATCAGGTTTTCTGCATTTGCCATAGATGTTTGTGCCTGCCGTATAACAGAGGTGATTTCATTTATCATACTGCCGATATCTTTTGTTGCAATGGCAGTTTGTTCGGCTAACTTCCTTATTTCATCTGCAACTACTGCAAATCCCCTTCCCGCATCTCCGGCTCTGGCCGCTTCAATGGCTGCATTTAGTGCGAGAAGATTTGTTTGGTCTGCTACAGAAGTAATTGTTTCAAGTATATTCGAAATGGAAGCTGATTTTTCAGTGACGGCCTTTATGGTTTGAGATACCTCTTCTATTGCCATGCTGCTTTGCGCAAAGTTGCTTTCCAGTTCGGTTATAACCTTTAGACCGCTTTCGCTTTTTGCACCTGTCTGCATTGTAAAATCACTGGTATCTTTAGCAATGCTGCTTATGTTGTCAAGTTTCTTGCCAAGCTCTGCAGTTAAATTTACTGCCATTTCGGCATCTTTTGCCTGCTCGCTTGCTCCTTCGGCTATTTGTTGAATGGTTGCAGAAACTTCTTCACTGCCTGCGGCTACTTGCTCTACAGATTCATTTAAAGCGGTAGTGGTATCTTCAGAGACTTGCGCTATTTTCTGTATATTTGTTACTATATTTTTAAAACTCATCACTGCAGTGTTGAGCGCTCTTATTGCAGCCCCAAATTCATCTTGCCGCTTAGTATCAATAGAGCGAGTAAGATTACCTTCCGCAAGTTCTGCGGCATACTTCTGTACCTCTAACAGAGGGGTTTTTATAGCCTTAGAAATGTAAAACGCAAATAATATGCCAAGTGCTATAAACACAAGTGTCATTATAATTGTGTTTCTTCTTATGGAATTAAGGCCAGCGAATATCTCGTTTTTTTCCTGAGTCAAAGCAATTGACCAATCAGTTCCCTCGACCGGCGCAAATGCCATATACTTTGCCACGCCTTTATATTTATATTCTCCAAAGCCGGATTCGCCCTTGGCCATTTTTTGTTCTAATATTGCCAAATCCTGAAGTTCAGGTGTGCTTTTAGCACTCAGTGCAGTATTATCCTTGTCTATGACAAGCTGTGTATCTCGATGCGCTACAGTTATTCCTTCACTGTTTATCATGTATCCGTAACCTGTCTTGCCGAACTGAACGCCGGCAATCATATCATTCATTTTTTTATGATCTAATGCGGCTACTAATATACCTACCTGTTTACCCTCGTTATTTATTGGAGTTGCCAAATATATAATCAATTGATTGTTTTTATAGACAGGATCCGATAAACTGGTTTTGCCGCCTAATGCATTTTTAAAGAATTTTTCATTATTTATGGTATCTTGTGTTTCATCAATGTATACTACATTGCCGTTTAAGTCAGCTACTCCTATATTATAGTAACCCAAGCGCTCTTTATCTTCCAATAAAGCCGGTTTTTGCTCTTCCCAAACCATATTGCGTACTCTTATCTTTGCAGCACAACTTTCAAGTTCTGTTGCTGTTTTTTCATTCCACATTTTTATAGATTGTGCATGTGCTTTAGCTTGCGCTAATAACAGCTCTGAAACACTGCTTTGAATCGTCGACGCCGCACTTATATATGACATATATCCTAAAGTGCTGCAAATGATTACTATCAGTATAGAAATGCTAAAAGTGATAAACCTGCCGATACTGGTGTTTTGTGCGAACTTTCTACTGTTGAGTATGCCACTTTTTTTTGACATTTTTGACCTCTCCTTTCTCCTCTTGCTGTTTGTTTATGCAAGTAATTGTAGGAATTTGTAGAAAATTGTAGGACTAGCGTACTTTTATTATAAACCAGCTTTTATGGCAAATCAAGCAAATTTTGTAATTTCCCAAAAGAATCAATTGTATAATAATATGCTAATATTAATAATTAATAGAAATATTGTAAGTGAGAGCTAAAAAGAAGAGCATAAGATTTGCTTTAAAAAACTTTAAATGTATAGTAGAATTGATATGGAACTCTTGAGAACTTTATTGTTAATAATTCAGGGAGGTTTTTATATGACATCCGATATTCAGGATACTGGGTATTCCCTTAGAGCCAAAATATATAATAATCTAAAAAATGCCATATTAGATGGAGTTTATAAACCGGGTGAAAGCCTGATTGAGATGAAGCTTGCAAAAGAATTGGGTGTTAGCCGTACGCCCATAAGGGAAGCACTTAGACAACTGGAACTGGAGGGCTTGGTATCAAGTATCCCAAACAAAGGTGTTATCGTTGAAGGAGTTACCCTTCAAGATATTGACGATATTTATACCATCCGCAAGATGATAGAAGGCTTGGCCGCCAGATGGGCAGCAGAAAAAATTTCTGATACCCAACTAAAAGAGCTAAAGGATATTTTAGACCTTATGGAATTTTATACCAAGAAAGGGAATACAGAAAAGCTTTCGGAATTGGATTCTAAGTTCCATGATATAATATTCCAAGCAAGCAGCAGCAGACCACTGGAATCGGTGCTTACTAATTTTCACCAATTTATTCAGCGTGCGCGACTGGTTTCTGTAAAAGCTGAAGGAAGAGCGGTTCACTCACTAAAAGAGCATCGGGATATTTATGATGCATTAGCAGCCCATGATGCTGATGCTGCAGAGAAAGCAATGACAAAGCACGTAGGAAATGCCAGAGCAAATCTCATACCATTTTTTGAAAAAGAAGAATTATAGTTAGAGCTATAATAACGGCCGGTCATTTGGGCCTTGAAAGGCCTTATGGGGATTGTCGATAAGCGACCGAATACTTTCGGCTAGCAGGGCAATTCCCTCTTCAATATCTTGTGCCGAAATCTGCGCAATACTTAATCTAAAACCTTCGGACGGTCTTTGCTCTATAAAAAACAACTCTCCTGGCATTATGGAAACTCCATTTTTCAAGGCTTCGTAGTAGAGACTGGTGGAGTATATGCCTTTTGGAAGATTAATCCAGAAAAAATGACCTCCTTTAGGATAGAAATAATTCACATCGCTAGGCATATACTTTTCCAATGACTTTGAGGTTTCTTGCCATTTTTTATAAAATATTTTTTGAAGATGACTCACGTGTTCGGCCCAAAGACTTTTCCTTAAAAACAAATCTAAGATTCTCTGTGAAAGCCCTGAAGTAGATATATCCGAAGAATATTTAGCAAGAGCGATCTTATCAAAATGGCGCCTTGGAACCCACAGAAAAGCTATACGTAAGCCTGGCAAGAACAGTTTGGAAAAACTTTTGATGTAAAACACCTTGTCAGAATCGTCGAGAGCCTTTAGCAGAGTGGGTTTTTCATCGTAATAAAGGTCGCTAATATGATCGTCTTCAATTATATAGAAATCATATTCCTTGGAAAGAGCTATCAGCTCTTTCTTTTTTTCTATACTGTAAGAATAACCGGTAGGATTTTGGAAAACCGGCATTGTATAAAAAAGCCTCGGAGGATTTGACATTATATTTTTTTTCAAATCATCAAGATCAACTCCATCCTCCTGCATGTTAATTTCAACAATGCGGGCATTTCTAGACTTAAAGGCATTGACGGCTCCCGGATAAGTGGGAGCTTCCACATAGACCACATCCTTGTAATTTAAAAAAGCCTTTGCAACTATATCAATTCCTTGCTGAGCTCCTGATACTATCTGTATTTCCTCAAGGGGGATATCAAGGTTATGCTGTGCCTTCATAAAATCACGGATAGATTCCCTAAGCGGCTGATATCCGCTGCTTTCTTGATATTCTAATGCATAACCGCCGTCCCTGTCCAAGACCTCGTTGATTACCTCTTTAAAATCTTTTACAGGAAAGTATTTTGGCGAGATAGATGCACCGGCAAAATCAAACTTTATAAAACCGTCTTTTTTTACATATACCGATTCTGCAGCAGGATCAGGAGAAAGCATATTTTCGATTGGAACATCGAATTCTCCCAAATGCGTTTTTTTACCGATAAAACTCACATAAGTTCCGCTGCCTATTTTAGATTTTGCATAACCATCTGCCTGCAGCTTTTTGTATGCATTAACTATTGTAACTGTATTAACATCGAAAAAAGAAGCCATGCGGCGAATAGGCGGAAGTTTTTCTCCATAAGTTATAGCACCGCTTTCGATAAGTTGTACCATGCCGTTGTAAATTTGGATATAAAGCGGAACATCGGAAGTCCTATCCAAATGTATCGATACGAATTTATCCATAATGCCCTCCAAAGCCTAAATTTTACAAAGTGTATTGACAAACACTTTGTAAAATGGCATAATATTGTATGTACAAAATGATTAAAGTGTACCATGAACTGTAAAAACTCAACTCACTAAACATTTTGTACCGATACATTGATTATACCACATTATTTAAGCAGTGAAAACAAGGAGGTAAAAATATGTCAAGTCAAATCAATTCTAAATTAATGGGCGGCGTCATAATGGATGTCACTAACCCAGAGCAGGCAAGAATAGCTGAACAAGCAGGAGCCGTAGCCGTTATGGCTTTAGAGCGCGTACCTGCGGATATTAGAAAGCAGGGCGGAGTTGCTCGTATGTCAGACCCAAAGATTATTAAGGAAATTAAAGCAGCGGTATCAATTCCCGTTATGGCCAAATGTCGAATTGGACATTTCGTAGAAGCTCAGATTTTAGAGGCATTAGAAATTGACTACATAGATGAAAGCGAAGTTTTAACTCCGGCGGACGAAGCCTTCCATATTGATAAAACTAAATTCAAAACACCTTTTGTATGTGGGGCTAGAAATCTCGGGGAAGCACTCCGCCGTATAGGTGAAGGGGCTGCCATGATTCGGACCAAAGGTGAAGCGGGTACCGGTAACGTAGTTGAAGCAGTAAAACACATACGCACCGTTATGGGGCAAATCCGCAAACTTGCCAGCACGCCTGAAGAAGAGCTCATGAGTGCTGCTAAGGATATGGGCGCTCCCTTTGACCTAGTTAAATATGTAGCCAAGGAAGGCAAACTTCCCGTTGTCAACTTTGCCGCCGGCGGCATTGCAACTCCCGCCGATGCAGCTCTGTTAATGCAGCTTGGGTGTGACGGAGTATTTGTAGGTTCCGGTATCTTCAAATCTGCCAACCCGGAGAAAATGGCAAAGGCTATAGTGGATGCTGTTGCAAACTATAACAATCCTGATGTTTTAGCCCAAATATCCGAAAACTTGGGTGAGGCCATGCAAAGCATTGAAATAGATAAATTAGAAGACCACTATGCCGAGCGTGGGTGGTAATTAATCGGCAATATGTTGCTGACATTTATAAGTTTTATCTATATACCAAAATAAAAACAGTCCCTAAATAAAAGTTTTGACGCTTTTATTTAGGGACTGTTTTTTAAAGTTCCAACTTATTAAAAGCTGGTATTCATTAGCGCATTAATCTGTTTAGTTATTTTAGTTGTAAATCGGTCGAGAAGTTGGTAATATTATATATATTATCGACAAAACTTAAGACTTCTTTAATAATTGTCGATGCAGAATTCGGTAAAATGCTTTTAAATACTGGCTTTAGCAGGAGTGATTCTGAATGGATGCAAAACATGTAAACCCTTTTTTGATGGCGTTTCAAAATGTGATGCCGCAAATAGGATTTCAAAGTATTAAAAGGGGCAAATTAAGCGTTAAAGGGGAACAATTGCAGACGGACGGTATACTTATAATAATAGGTCTTGTCGGGGATTTAAAGGGAAATGTAGTATACTTTATAAATATGGATGATGCAAAAAAAATTTCTTCAAAAATGATGATGGGTATGCCGGTCGATGAATTTAATGAAATGGCTCAAAGTGCTTTATCTGAGCTTGCCAATATGCTTACCGCAAATGCAAGTACAGAGTTTTCTAAGGAAAACATAAGAATCGGTATTTCAAGTCCTACACTTATGTATGGAGAAAACATTACAACAAAATTAAGTACTGAAAAGGTTTTGTGTGTGGAAATTATTGTTGATGATGATATAATTATTGAATTAAATATATCAATTGAAAGCTAAATCTTGTTTCATAAATTGAATTCATAATTGTTACTGTAGTCCTTGATATTTTAGCAACACTGATAATTCTAAAAATTATAATATATGTAAAGGGCAATGCTGAAATAGCAGCTAAGGATGAAAATAAGAAAATGATTAGAAACGTAATGGAAAGATACTATGCAAATAATATGGAATATCCGAACTCAGATTCAGGAAATAAGCTGTCGAAAGAAGTGCTGAAAGATTATCTGAATTTGTAAGAAGTCCATGTCCAAATTAAGAAATATATACAACTGCCTTCATTTGAGTAGCTTTCTCAGATAAAAAGCCAGTTAGAAAAACTGGTGGATGATAAATTAATCACCGAAGCTGATTCCCAAACTTTTGGCTGCTTTTATCAAAGAGTGCTCTGCGGGGATTACTCTGCAACCTGAGGGAATTTCCTCAAAAGTCAATGAAGTAATTTCACCATTTTTAAGGGATACCATTTTGCCGAATTCCCCGGCAAGCGCAAGCCTTGCGGCGGCCTCGCCGTAGCGTGTGGCCAAAATTCGGTCAAAGGGCGACGGAGAACCGCCTCTTTGTAAGTGTCCCAATACTGTTGCACGACTTTCAAAACCGGTGGTATTCTCTACCATACGGGCAACCAGATGACCTATACCCCCTAGGCGAATAGGGTCACCACTACCTTTTATAGTGTCCCTTACCACCTGTTCGCCTTTGGGGGTTTTTGCACCTTCGGCAACTACTATGATACTAAAAGGCTTACCTTCTGCCTTCCTAGAAATTATCTTTTTTGCCACATTTTCAATTGACCATGAGATTTCTGGTATCAGAATCACATCTGCACCGCCCGCCACACCGCTATAAAGCGCTATCCAACCGGCGTACCTTCCCATGAGCTCCAAAACCATCACCCTATGGTGAGATTCGGCCGTGGTATGGAGCTTGTCTAAGGCATCGGTGGCTGTTGTTACAGCAGTGTCAAAACCGAAGGTCTGATCTGTGCCCTGCATGTCGTTGTCGATGGTCTTTGGAACACCTATTATGCGGGCGCCTTTTTCCGCGAGTTCCCGAGCAATGGCAAGACTTCCGTCCCCGCCGATGACTATGAGACAGTCGATTTGGAAAGTTTCAAGGTTTTCCACGGCTTTATCAGACATATCCCTATAAACAGTTTTATTACCCTCTTTAACAGGAAAATTGAAAGGGTTGTCCCGATTGTTAGTGCCCAGAATTGTACCACCACGGGGCAATAGTCCTGAGATGTGCTGTTTTTCCAATCGCAAATAATCTCCTCGAATGAGGCCGCTATACCCGTTTCTAAAACCATAAAGCTCTGCGTCTTCCGCCGCTGCCACTTTGGCAACCGCTCGAATCACCGCATTCAATCCGGGAGCGTCCCCGCCACCGGTGAGAATTCCCAATCTTTTCATGCTTTATAACCTCCCCGGTATTAATTCGAAGATGTATAAGATGATATCAAAGTAATTATAGTAATTGTGGAAGTACATTCCATTTTATAACTTTAATGTAATTAGTCAACAGATTTACAAAAGGTTTTTAATTAAATAAATTATATATCATATTTTTGTTTTTGTGCCATAGAGTGTTGAAAAATAGATGATATTGATATATATTACAGTTAAAACATAGATTATCAATTTTTGCATATTAAAAAAATATATGGATACAATCTGTTGACGACATCAAACTTATTTCTGGGCTTAATGTCAAGCCGGTACTAGCCGATGAAGACGATATACTCACAGTGATCAACCAATATTATACCATGAAGGAATCCATAGAACAGGTTATTGACGAGCTGGCCGGTGCAGATATGGGTAAGGACACTACTACAGAAAATGAACTTGAGGCTTCGGAACGAGCACCTGTAGTTAAGCTTGTAAACTCCATCATTCAGCAGGGAATACGGGATGGGGCAAGTGACATACATATAGAACCATGGGAAGATGTTGTAAAGATTCGTTATAGAATAGACGGCATATTGCATGAGATCATGAAGTATCCCAAGCATCTGCACAATGCCGTAACAGCTCGAATAAAGATAATCTCCGATATGGATATTACAATAAAGCGTCTACCCCAGGACGGAAGAAAAAATTTTGAGTTTGACGGAATAAATGTAGATTTGAGAATTTCTACACTTCCTATAAGAACGGCATGAAAACCTTAAAGGAAAGCGGAGTGGATTTAGTCTTAAAGGGTACAACCACTACTGACGAAATTTTGAAGGCTTCGACAGTAGAAAATTAAGGGGAATTGAATTTATGCTAACTATTAATAATTTATTGGAAATGGCTACCAAAAGCAACGCATCAGACCTCCATCTGACCGCTGGCGTGCCTCCGGTCATGCGCATATACGGGAAGTTAGTTTTTTCCGAAATGGACATATTGACCCCCAAATCCACTCAGGCTCTGGCCGACGAGATTTTAAACGAGAAACAAAAAGCGGTGTTAGAACAAGAAGGGCAGATAGACTTGTCGTTGTCCCTGGCTCAAACTGGGAGATTTAGGGTAAACGTCTTTAAACAGCGAGGCTCCATAGGTCTTGCCATAAGACTCATACCTTACGAGATTCCGTCCCTTGCAAAGCTGCACTTACCGCCAATTATACGAACTTTGGCCGAAAAAGAGAGTGGTTTCATCTTGGTAACGGGACCGGCTGGAAGCGGCAAATCTACTACATTGGCAGCAATGATAGATATTATCAATACTGAGCGAAGCTGTCATATAATAACACTAGAAGATCCCATAGAGTTTTTACATAAACATAAAAAAAGCATCGTAAATCAACGGGAAATAGAAACTGACTCACAAAGCTTTTCAGCGGCATTGAGGGCAGCCTTAAGGCAGGACCCTGATGTGATTCTTGTTGGAGAAATGCGAGATTTGGAAACAATTTCAACAGCTATTACAGCTGCGGAAACCGGTCATCTGGTGCTTTCTACATTACACACCAATGGTGCGCCCCAGACCGTGGACAGGATTATCGATGTATTCCCGCCTCATCAGCAGCAGCAAGTGAGAATCCAACTGGCCAATACATTGCTCGGGGTTATTTCACAAAGGCTTGTAACTCGGATGGACAGGCAGGGTTTGGTTCCTGCGGTGGAGGTCATGATATCCACACCGGCCATAAAAAACCTGATAAGGGAAGGGAAAACCCATCAAATATATTCATCCATACAGACAGGGAGCAAATACGGAATGCAAACTATGGAAAGCTCTGTCCGTGAGCTGTATGACAGAGGCTTAATCAGTCCTGAGCAAGATATAAACAGCGTGTACAGATGGGGTTTTAAGCCACTTGATACCCAACAATAATGATTTATGCAATATCTGCCGCTTATTCATTGGCTTTAAAATAGCATAAGCATCAGGGACTTCTTCTTGCCTATTTTCGTAGAAATGGCGGCTATAAAGGAATGGGGTGAAAGATTTGATTATAAAAATTGGAAGAGCTTCCCATAAGAGAGTAAAGGGAGAAAAAGGTTTTACGCTAATTGAGCTGATTGTTGTTATCGCAGTGCTGGGGGTTTTGGCGACGCTGGTGGTACCGAAGGTTGCCCATATAAAAGATGATGCAGAAGATACCATAAACGATGCCAATAAAAAAATTATTATAAATGCATTGGAAAGATACTATGCTGAAAATATGGAATATCCGACTGACGATACTGATAATAAACTACCAAAAGACAAACTAAAAGATTATTTAGATCTAAATGATGATGAAATAGCAAAGTGGAAATATGAAAGAACAGGGAAGGATAGTTATAATTTAACCTCTACCGCAGAACCTAGTTCATAGTAGTAATAGTAATAGTATTCCCATCGTAGTTAAAATCCTACTACGATCCTGCTTTCTTCAATAACCCCTCGAATAAGCATAATTGATTCTATTGTGGGATCTTCTTTTGACAATTATATGTTTAACACATATTGCTTTCTGTTTGCTTTCTGTATCTGTATAGCAACTACTCTAAGGCAAAGGGCCGGTAGACCTTTAGTTGGTATGGTCGTCATGCGGGCGGTCATTAACCGCACCTACAAAGGGCAAACGTCGAGATTAGAACCATATCAGATTTTCCCCACGGAAGGGGCTGACCTATTGAACCTTTTCATCTTTATATTAGGCACTGTTATCGGCAGTTTTATAAATGTATGCATATACCGTATCCCTCGGGGCGAGTCGGTGGTATACCCACCGACTCATTGCCCCAGGTGCGGTTATAATCTTGGGCCTTTAGATTTGATTCCACTTTTAAGCTATTTTTGGCTTCGGGGAAGATGCCGAAGATGTGGTGAATGGATTTCCCTACAATATCCATTTGTGGAACTTTTAACAGGTATTATGTTTGTTTTGAGCTTTATTAAATTTGGGTTCACCTTTGACTTTTTGGCGGCAATTATATTGATTATTTGCCTTATAATTTCTACTTTTATAGATTTAAAGCATCAAATCATACCTGATAAAGTCGTATTGCCTACCATGGCTGCAGGTTTATTGATAAATATTGTGTTTCATTGGAAAGACCTACCTAATTATCTGCTGGGTTTTGTTCTGGGAGGCAGCATCATTTTCTTGATAGCCGTCCTTTCCCGAGGCGGCATGGGCGGGGGCGATATAAAGCTGTTTGCAACAGTGGGAATGTTTCTAGGCTTAAGGCTTACCGTTTTATCCCTGCTGCTTTCATTTATCTTTGGCAGCATCGTCGGTATTTTCCTTATTGTATTAAATTGCAAGAAAATGAAAGATGCCATTCCCTTTGGGCCTTTTATAGCTTTAGGCAGCGTTGTCAGCTTGTTTATGGGTGAGAGCATTATTTCCTGGTATTTGGGTTTGTTTTTTTAGGAGGGAGGAGTTTTGTATCAAAAAGGATATACCGTAATTGATATGATACTTGTAAGGTCTTATAGAAAAATCCTACTTCTGACATTGAAAGCGGACGAAGCGATCCCTTTGCCGCAATATAAGTTAATGAAAAATTAAAAAGAAGGTGTTAAAGTGCGTAAAGCAATTTTTTCGGTGCTTGTTCACAATGAGTATGGTGTTGTTACAAGGATTTCAGGGCTTTTTACAAGAAGAGGCTTCAATATAACCAGCTTTACTGGTGAGGAAACCGATGACCCAAAGATATCCCGTATTACTATTGTAGCGGAAGGTGACGAGAGGGAACTTTCGCAGATAAAAAGCCAGGTAGAAAAACTGGTGGATGTGATAAAGGTCGTAGAGCTTGATGCAAAAGCCTCTGTTCAGCGGGAACTCGCCCTTATCAAAGTAAGAACTGATGATGTTAACAGAACTGAAGTATTTCAAATTGTTGAAACATTTAGGGGTAAGATTATAGATATTGAGCCTGAATCGGTAATTGTAGAGCTTACGGGAGATGTAAGCAAAGTCAAAGCATTTTTAAATTTGATGAAACGCTATGGTATAATTGAAATAGTAAGGACCGGCAGCATAGCATTGCAGCGAGGCAAAGAGAGCATATATGATGCACCGGACCCGGATAAGACACTGGCAAAGGAGGAAATCCAATGATAAGTGATAGAGTAAAAAAAGGAGTTATGAGAGCACCGCACCGCTCGCTATTTTATGCAATGGGATATACCAAAGAGGAACTGGCAAGACCCTTAATAGGCATTGTAAATGCACAAAATGATATAATTCCCGGACATATTCACTTGGATACTATAGCACAGGCAGCAAAACTGGGTGTTGCAATGGCCGGCGGCACGCCCATAGGGTTTCCTGCTATAGGGGTATGTGACGGGATTGTAATGGGGCATATAGGTATGAAATATTCCTTGGCCTCTCGTGAACTCATAGCAGATTCCATCGAAGCAATGGCTATTGCTCACGGGTTTGACGGCTTGGTGCTCATACCTAACTGTGATAAAATCGTGCCGGCAATGCTCATGGCGGCGGCACGCATTAACATACCGGCTGTTGTTATAAGCGGCGGACCTATGTTTGCAGGCAGATATAAAGGGAAGGATATAGACCTTAATACTTGTTTTGAAAAGGTGGCTGAATTTACTTCGGGAAAGATAAGCGAAAAAGAGCTTGAGGAAGTAGAGCAACAGGCCTGTCCCGGGTGCGGCTCATGCTCTGGTATATTTACGGCAAATTCCATGAACTGCCTGACTGAGGCTTTAGGCATGGGCCTTCCCGGCAACGGAACCATACCGGCAAGTTCGGGAGCGCGTATCGCTCTGGCGAAAAAGGCCGGCATGCAGGTTATGGAAATGGTAAAACAGGATATAAAACCGCGGGATATAATGACAAGAGAAGCTTTTGAAAATGCAATCACCGTTGATATGGGTATGGCCGGTTCAACCAATACGGTGCTCCATCTTCCGGCGATTGCCCATGAAGCCGGCATAAAGCTTGAGCTTGATATTTTCGATAAGATAAGTCAAAGGACTCCCTATCTTGCAAAACTTGCTCCCAGCGGGCATTATCATGTCCAGGACTTTCATGAAGCCGGAGGAATACCTGCGCTTATGAAGGAGCTTTCGCGCAAGGGACTGCTCGATCTGGATTTAATGACAGTTACCGGTAAGACGATCGGCGAAAATATTGCCGATGCAGAGATTAAAAATACCGATGTGATTCATCCGCTGGAAAATCCGTATAGAGAAACAGGAGGTCTTGCCATACTTCGCGGCAACCTTGCTCCAAAGGGTGCAGTAGTCAAGGAGGCAGCAGTAGCACAGGAGATGCTCTATCATGAAGGCCCAGCACGGATTTATAATTCTGAAGAAGAGGTTACTGAGGCAATTTTTTCCGGTAAGATTCAAAAGGGCGATGTGGTGGTTATCCGCTATGAAGGGCCAAAAGGAGGCCCGGGCATGCGGGAGATGCTATCGCCGACCTCGGCAATAGCGGGTATGGGCCTTGATAAGGATGTGGCGCTTATCACTGATGGAAGATTTTCGGGGGCTACCCGAGGTGCATCCATAGGGCACATTTCTCCTGAAGCCATGGAAGGCGGCCCCATAGGCCTGCTTCAAAACGGCGATATAATCCGAATAGATATAAACAATCGAAAAATTGACGTACTACTTTCAGATGAAGAACTGGCACGCCGCAAGACCTTATGGCAGCAGCCTGAGCCCAAAGTAAAAACAGGATACCTTTCCCGCTATGCACGCCTTGTAACATCTGCCAATACCGGCGCGGTGCTAAAATAAGACATTCGGTAGACAGTAATTTATGATAGCTCGTCAGTCAAGTCTGATGCCCGCTTATTAAATATGAATACCCCTTAGCTTTATGATTTAAGCTCAAGGGGTATTAACTTACCGAGTACCGAACAGACATTAGACCAGCAAGAACAATGCCTCCGGGCAGGTCTTTTGGGAGATGGAGATATGAAGTGTTATTATGCAAATTATATGATATAATAATTTTCAGCTAATATTTTACTTACTTAAAAGAGTTCTGCGGAAAGAAAATATTCTCAAGATAGATATTATTCAGGATACGGGAATTATAACATCATAATTAGGTTGTGTTTAGATGACAAATACAAAACATATCCAAAGAATCATGCTTATTATAGTTGTAATTATATGTTTGTACTTGTTTTATTTATTGTATTTAAAGCAAGTTTCCATTAAGCTGAATATAGAATGGAAAACATTTTCCAGCAAGCCTGAAGAAACCATGTGCTTAAAATTTATTCAAACTGAGATGTCTGGCGATCAAGGGATTTTTACTAATTTTTTAGATGATTATAAAGTAAATGAATGGGCAACAGGTCATCAAGTGTTATCAGAATCTGAAGGCCTTATAATGCTTTATGCAGTCCAAGGAGGTAATAAATCTCTTTTCGATGAACATTTTAACATAGTAAGGAACATGATTTTAGATAACGGAGTTATAATGTGGAGGGTAGGATCAGGAGGAGAGCTGCTTACTAAAAGTTCGGCATCGGTAGACGATCTAAGAATAGTTCGTTCTCTTATCTATGCATCGGATCGCTGGCAAGATATGCAATATAAAACATTTTTGAATGAGCTTGCACGCAAGGTAAAAAAATACGAGTTTACAAAAGAAGGCCTTGTGGACTACTATGATGCTGAGAGTAAAATGAAAGCGGACACTATAACTCTTTCTTATATAGACCTTTATACAATGAAACTTCTATCCCAAATCGACAGTGATTGGGAAAATGCTTTTGAAAAAGGTCTAAAAATTATCGACGATGCTTTTATATCACAAGACAAACCATTTTTTAGAAAAACTTATAGTTATAAAACAAAAAGCTATAGTAAAGAACAGGAGATTAACATTATAGATTATTTAAACATATTGCTTCATCTTAGCGAAGTGGGAATGTGCCCTCCTGAAGCTATAGACTGGCTTAAAGGCCAAATAAGAATGAATAATGCGCTGTTTAACAGTTACCGAATAAACTCGGCACAGCCGGTTTCTGATTTACAGTGCGCTGCCTCATATGCCATTGCCTGTAGAATTGCAAAAAATGTTAAAGACAAAGAGTTATATGAAATGATGAAAGCAAGGCTTTTGATGTTCCAAATCAGAGATAAAACAAGTCCTATTTGCGGTGCGTTCGGCGATCCAACAACTTTAAAAGTTTACTCATTCGATAATTTGCAGGCACTACTGGCACTGCAAGGATTTGGGGGTGTGAAATGAACTATACAAGCAAGAATATTAGAATTTACTTTGTTTTACTTATCTTGGAGTTTTTTGTTTTAATATCAATGTTTTTTCTAAATCCTGATATGATAAGCCTTAAGAGTTACATACTGTTGTCTTTTGGCTTTTTCCTTGCACTGTGGTCCTTTTCTACAAACTTGGTTATGGGGCTTTTTGCTGCACTTTTCTTAGTCTTTGCATATGGAAGCTACATTTTATATGAGGCAATTTTTGGAGGAATCTTTAATTTTACTTTTTCAAAGGATTATTTTTGGCTACTGGCTTTTCCTGTTATTGCTTATACTTCAAGCCGGCTAGGCGAGTGTGTTAATGAATCTTTTAAAGTTGTAAAAGAATTAAAGAAGAATGTGCAGACATTGGTAAGAGTGGATAATCTTACAGGCTTAGGTAATAAGCAAAAATTTTATGAAGATCTATATGAGGAAATGCGACGTGTTAAAAGACATGGATTTGCTCTATCTTTTATGATTGTAAAGATAATGTTTTTTAAAGAACTCACGGATATTTACGGCACGAGCAAGACTGATGATGTGGTGTCGCTAATGGTTAAAAACATTGAAGATACACTAAGAACAGAGGATAAGAAGTATCGATTGGAAGATGATACTTTTGCTTTCATTCTTCCAAATACGGATAAAAATGGGGTTGAAGTGATAAAAAGCCGAATACGTACAAACTTAAGCAGCATAACTCTAAATTCGGGGAAAAAAGAAGAAAAGCTCAATTTTAATTTTAAAATAGGTATTATACCCTATGATGGCAAGACTGATGATGTATTTGAAATAAAACACAGATTGGAAAAAGAGCTGGAATATGATGTATAAGAGTAAAATTTGCGGCATTACTGCAAAAATATTAATATTGATTATGTGTCTTATGCTTTCAAATAGCGTTGCTACAGCTTGGGAATTAATAAAAAGCGAAAGCGATGTGAAAAAGGTTCTTGTAATTTATGATAGGAGAAACTACCTTGGATTTAAAACCGATGAAGTTACTGCCATAAGCCATCTTTTTTACCATTTCAATGTCGCAGTGGATGAAATACCCGCCTCATCTTATAAAAGCGGCATGATGCACGAGTATGACAGGACAGTCTATGTAGGAATTTCCAGCGAAAATTTAAATGAAATACTGCTGGATGATATGGCAGAGTATAAGAATTCAATACTTTTTATTGGTAATGGAATAGAGGCTTTGATTGAGCATAACCCTCTCAATGGTATAGTATTTGCTGGTAAGGCTATCAAACCTGTGAAAGTTGAATATAAAGATAAAGAATTTACATTAGAAACTGAGCATTTATTTCAAAAAGTTACTGTGGAAGATGATGTCGGTAAAGTAGTAAGCAGTTTAAGCGACGGACATGCTTTATATCCATATATAATCAAAATATCAAATTTGTGGTATGTATCCGGTCTTGATACACAAGGAGTTTTATTTTATATACTGGCTGATGTCTTACACGATTTTTTTGAAGAATATCATGATGAAAACCCTCAAATTTATGTGCGCATAGAAGATGTCCATGCTCAAGCATCTATAAATAACCTCTGCGAAATAGCAGATTATTTTAACAAAGAGGGTATACCATATATGGTGGCATTAATTCCTGCATTTTATGATGTAAAAACAAAAAATATCTACAATATGAAAGATGATAAGCAATTTAGCTATATTATTAAATACATGCAGGATTCAGGTGGAACTATTTTACTGCACGGCTATACGCACCAGATTCATGAAGATATACCTGGGGAGGGCTTTGAATTCTGGGATGGAGAAAATGACCGACCGCTCGATGTTGATATGGGGAAATGGGTTGATGAGCGGATAAATGCCGCAATTAATGAGTGTGCAGCAACAGGTATAGTGCCTTTGGCATTTGAAGCACCTCACTATGCTGTTTCAAGAGAAGGGTACAAAAATCTAAAAATGTATTTTTCTACAATAGTCGGCCATTTGCAGACATCGGATAAGGGCTATACAACTACTGCATTTCCTTATAGGCTATATGATTCTCCGCTTTATAACCGACTTATTCCTGAAAACCTTGGCTATGTGGATCCTGAGGATGTATTATACAGGCAGCATATACTGGAAGAGCTGGATAAGCTTTCGATAGTGAGGGACTATACTGCCGGATTTTACTTTCACCCTTATATTGATATAGCTCTGCTAAAAGATGTAATCTCAGAAATTAAAAAACGCGATATACGATTTCTCGATTTAAAACAAGATGATAATTGGGTAAAGGGTGAAAATTATATTATTCGTTCACAAGATGGCAATATCGCAATTGAAGAAGTAAAAGTTAGACAGAAATCGCAATTAATACAATTTTTTAGGAAGATATTGCTGTCTTTAACAATTTTAGTGTTTCTTATCTGCCTTCGACTCCTTTATATATTTTTAGATAGGAGAAGACGGAGCAGAGAACATCTGTTTAAAGAGTGAGGGAATATAATTGCTGAAAACGGTAGATTATTTTTTTATGTATTCGCTTTTTGCAATTTGGATTTTGCTGCTTTTCAATGCATGGCTATCCTTTGCAGGTTATAGTTTTTTTCAGGAAACAGAGGAAAAAAATATTGATGTGATAAGGGGTATTACAAACTATCCGACAATTTCTATATTAGTGCCTGCACACAATGAAGAAAGAGTTATTGAAAGATCAATTATGGCAATGCTGAGGATGGACTATCCAAAAGACAAGCGGGAATTAATCGTAATAAATGACAATTCAAAAGATAATACAGGTGCTATTTTAGAAAATATTAAATCAAGGTATCCGCTCGAAAATCTGAAAATCATAACAACCGACAGTATAACAGGCGGCAGAGGCAAGGCAAATGTGCTAAATATCGGCACACAGCATGCAAATGGAGATTATATAGTTGTCTATGATGCTGATAATACACCTGAGGTTATGTCACTACGCTATCTTGTTTACGAGATTACCAATTCAAAGGAATATGGTGCGGTAATCGGCAAGTTCAGAACGCGGAACAAAGATACAAATCTTTTAACAAGATTTATAAATATAGAGACTCTCAGCTTTCAGTGGATGATTCAGGGTGGTAGATGGAAACGCTTTGGCCTGTGCCTTTTGCCGGGCACCAATTTTATAATAAGAAAAGATTTATTAGAGCAGATTGGAGGCTGGGATTCTAAGGCCATAGCTGAGGATACCGAGTTAAGCATCAGGATATATATGAACGGCTCCAAAATAGCCTTTATGCCAAAAGCAGTATCCTGGGAGCAAGAGCCGGAAACCCTTCGGGTGTGGTTTAAACAGAGGACCCGATGGGTGAAAGGGAATATTTACGTTCTCAGCAAATATCTGTTCCCTCTCCCAAAATGTTCAGGTTCAATACTTATCGATCTTTATTACAGACTTTTAGAAAGCTGCTTGTTCTTTTTTGCAGTTATATCATCGGACATTATTTTTATTCTGGGCTTACTAAATATAAGTAAAATTTCACTGCCCGGCAATTTTATAATAATATGGATGTTAGCCTATATATTATTTATTCTAGAAATAAGCATAAACCTTACAATGGAAAAGGGCGAGTATAACTTAAGCAATTTTTTACTTGTGGTAATAATGTATCTTACTTATTGCCAGTGTTGGATTGCAGTGTGTCTTTCCGGCATATATTCTTACATAAAAGACTCGATTTTTAAAAGAGAACATACTTGGTATAAGACTGAAAGATTCTAGGGGGTTGCTATGAAAAAGATAACATGTATAATCATTATCTTTGTTGTATTACTAAATAGCAGTGCTATTAGTGCTTACGCTGAATCAAAGCAAAACATTTATTATGTTGTTCAGGCTGGCTTTTACAAAAATAAAGCAGTACTTGAAGAAAATTACAACAACCTGAAAACAAAGGGATTCCCTGCATATAAGTTTACTGTTGCAGGCGGAACTCGTTTGTATGTAGGAAATTATAAAGATATACAAACTGCAAAAGAAGTGGCAAATAAACTGCAAGCTCTGGGCTTTGAAACTTTAATACACACTCAAGAATCAACGACTAAACCTATGGAAGCCTCAACCGGCTTGCCCACAGATATAATAAATACAGCTATAGGAGCTCCTAAAATTACAGCAAATACACAGAACATGGTAAAAAATATTCCCTTGTCAGAAGATGCTACAATAAAAGGAATCTTTGGCAGTCACAGCATTTTCTTCTTTGTCGATGAAAACTGGAAGGTAAAGGATAACTGCTTCTTTGAATTAGTATTTAGCCAAAGCGAGATAAAAAAATACAAAAACTCTACATTGACAGTGCTGCTTAATGATATACCGATAAAAAGCATCATATTGAATGATAAGGCAGATTACAAAGCAATAGAAAAGATACGGCTGCCAAAAGAACAAATCATAAAAGGCTATAATTTTATTAAATTTTCTACATATCATCGAATTACTGAAGAATCCTGCACTGATGACCTAAACCCTGCTAACTGGATTACATTTCACAGTGAATCATACATACATATGGAGTATGAAGAAATTCCGGATAAAATTGGAATAAGTGATTATCCGTATCCTTACCTTAAAGTATCAGCTTCGGAGCCGGTTAATTGCATCATAGCGGTACCGGATAAAGCCAATAACAGTCAAATAACTGCTGCCATGATAATTGCGGCAGATTTTGGGCGAAGAGTTCCTTACAACAATGTAGACGTTAAAGTAGTGCATTACAGTGATATAAAAAACATAGATGAAAACACCAATTTTATTGTTATAGGCAGTTCTGCTAATGCAGACGATCAAATCTTTGAACCGACAAGAAAAGAATTACCGGATTTAAAAAATAGAGCATTAATAAAAGAAAAAGCGTCACCAAATGATACATCTAAACGCATACTCTATCTCATATCAGACAATGATGAGATGCTGCTTACAGCAGCTAGGTCTTTGACTTTAGATGATTTAGTTTTACAAATGAAAACAGATACTCAATTTATATTAAAAAATCATGCTGAAAATTATGAATCTGAAAACCAGACTGATATATTGACACTGAAGGATTTGGGATATGAAGATACCATCCTTAAGGGGATATTTTATCAGCAGGCAGCATATACAATAAAGCTGCCCAGAAATCATCGGTTAAAAGAAGATTCCTCTATAAAGATTCCTCTTCGCTATGCAGGAGCGCTGGATTTTGACAAATCTTCTGTTACAGTTTATCTAAACAATATACCGGTAACCAACAAACTATTAAATAAAGATAGGGCAGATAAAGATGAGATCACAGTAAAAATACCAAAGGAATTTAGAGATGCTGATTCTTTAGAATTAAAATTAGTTTTTTATCTTGAACCTTATGACTTTGACTGTAAAAATTGGCGTTACGGAGATATATGGGCTTTAATATCAAAGGATACGAGCTTTAATATTCCTCAAGAAGTTATTAAAGACAGGTTTTTTCAGTACTATCCGGACATGTTTATAAAAAACGGCACATTTGATGATGTTGTATTAGTGCTCCCAGATAAAGCAGACCAAAATTACCTTACAATGGCAGCAAATATAACAGCATTTATAGGGCATAGTGTAAGTAGAGTGGGAAACCTATCGGTGATAAAAGGTACCGAACTTGAAACAAGCCACAACAATATTATAGTTATCGGCACACCTCGGGACAATGCTGCTATAAAAAATCTAAATGATAAATTGTATATAAAGTTTGATGAGAACTTTGAAAAATTTGAACCGAGTGATAAAATTTATCTGCTTGAAAACTACAGCAGAGGTTTGTCGTCGCTTCAACTACTGGCTTCGCCATTTAACGGCAAGAAACACTTAATGGTGGTTACGGCGGCCGAAGAAAAAAATTTAATGCCGGCTCAAATATACCTTAAAGACTTGGCGTTTAATGTAAAACTTTCCGGTGATGGGCTGATAATTGACAGCGAGGGGGATATTTATAGTGCATACTTTGTAAAACCAAAACAAGCAGCACAAGATGAAAGCAGTAAAACCTCTCCGAAATACGAAACAAGATTACGTGACAATCCTCAATTTATAATATACCTGATTTTCTTCCTCATGATAATAATTATAAGTGTTTATGGCTTAATAATTATAACCCGAAGTAAAGAATAACTTAAATAGCTAGTTGTTGAAATTATAAAAAGCTCCACGGAATTGATATGCTGCGCCACTGTCTGAAAATAGTCTTGTTTTTATTATTTTACTGCTTATAATACTATTGAGAATGAGGCGTGCATTAGGGTTCCTGCGGAGCTTTTTACTATACCACTGTTCTATTATCTATTTGCTGTTTCTTTATATAAAACTTTTTATGGGTGATTTCAAGCCACTGCGGCTTGTTTTGCGACAAAATAGCAAATATACCGGACAATATTAGATAATTCAAGCACGGATTTCCTGCCGTATGAAGAGCGTATAAGTTATGCCAAATATAATTACAGTTCCTGCTATAAGACCTGTAAGGTGCGGCCATATCAGAAGCAGGCTCTGCCCCAGAGGCAAGAAGCCCGGTATGGCTCCATAGGCCTGCTCCATCAATACGGGTCCTAACGTCCTGACACTTGGCGAGAGAATAGTTATCGCCGCTTCGCTGTAAAGCGTTGACGGTGATAGCCTGCTTATGCCCTGAGCAATCCTGATATTATTTAGCTGTGTCAGAGCATCTGCTTTATCGGTTATGGGGTAGAGGGTATCGGCCACCATGCCTGCAAATATGGGTAGAAATATGGTAAGAAACAGCCATAGTGCGATGCCGGAAAGAGCCGAAGTTGCCGTTTGGCGAAAGACAACTGAAAACAGCATGGAAAGTGCCAGCCAAAAAGCCATGTAAACTACGCTTAATAACAAATATATTAAGAGTCTTACGATTTCCTCACCCTCCGGTGCAACTCCCGTCAATATAATACCCATACCTGCCACAAAACCGCCAAGCGCAAATGTCATAAGAGCCAATATGAAAAGCCGTGCGAGAAACTTTCCATTGATAACATCATCCCTGTATATGGGCTGCGCCAGCAGTCTTGTCAGTGTCCCGCTGTTTTGCTCTGCATTTATGGCATCAAAACCCATGGAAAGGCCAACAAGCGGGCCGAGCAATGACAAAAACCATGTAAAAGAGGGCAGGGAAGTTCCTGAAGTTGCAAACAGCCGAATAAGTATGAAGTTTGCACCTGAACCTTCACTTACTGCCCCTATATTAGAGGCTGCCGAGTAAAATGAAACAATCCCTGTAAGTGCAATCAAGGCAAATAGAATAAGGCATCTGATGCTTGAAAGCTGGTCGGCCAGTTCCTTTACAAATACAACTTTTACACCGCCGGAATTTTCTTCGGAAGAAGAGCTTTTGAATTTTTTCAAGAGAAAATTCTTTAACTTATTCATTGCTATTTGCACCTCCTTCCTGAAAATACCGATGATAAATATCATCAAGATCGGAACCACGTATCTTCAAGTGGTAAATATCCATATTTTGTGCCACAAGTTCCCTTACTATTTTGGGTGCAAGCTCCTGCCCTGCCCCGTCAATAACAATCATGTCATTTTGTATGCTGATTGAATTAACACCGGGCATCGACCTTACCACATCAGAGGGAAAGGCCTCTATAGGGCTTGCCTTAATTTCAATTGCCCGCTCGCCACCTATTTTTTGGGCAAGTTCAGAAATGGTGCCTGCCGCTACAAGCTTGCCCTTTACAAAAATTCCAACTCTGTCGCAAATAGCCTGAACCTGATGGAGGAGGTGGGAGGATATCAGAACGGTTTTGCCTTCTTTTTTGCCAAGCTCCGTTATAATCTCCAAAAGCTCTGCTGTGCCTTCCGGGTCAAGACCTAAAGTAGGCTCATCTAAGAATACCACTTCAGGGTCCTTTAAAAGCACATCGGCCACACCCAGCCGCTGGCGCATACCCCTTGAATACTCGCGGACTTTTCTGTCTGCCGCATCTTTGAGGCCCACCTTAGCCAGAAGGCTGTCAATTAACTCATCCTGCTGTTCTTCGGGAATCCTGTTTAGTTTTGCAGTATAATAAAGATTTTCCCTGCCTGTCATATCACCGTAAAACCCAATATTGTCCGGCATATAGCCAACTATCCGCTTTACCTTGATTGGCTCACGGGTTGGATTTAAACCTGCAACACTGATGGTGCCGGAAGTTGGCTCTGAAAGCCCCATAAGCATCAATATCGTAGTGGTTTTTCCAGCACCGTTTGGTCCGAGCAGGCCGAATATCTCGCCTTTAGATATCGAAAGATTCAAATTATCCACTGCAGTGATGGAACCGTAACGCTTTGTAAGGCTTTGAATTTCAATTATATTTTGCCCTTTCATGGTTATCGCCGCCCATATTTCCTAAAGGTTGTAACTACCCAGGCCACTACTCCTATGATTATTACAACCCCTATCAAACCCCAGAGCGTAGAGGTATGAATAGTTGTCCTAATATCTGCACTGTCAGATGTTTCGGCAGCTGCAGCATTTATTGTAACCATATAGTCTCCTGCAATGGCCTTGGCGCTAGGAGTAATAAAGGCGGTAACCTGTTTCTTTTCTCCACTCTTTAGCATCTCAATGGTATTGGGCTCAAAGGTTACGGTCCAGCCTGACGGTGCCGTTGCAGAAAGATTTATTCCTTGTAGGTTTGCACTTCCGCTGTTTTCGAGTTCGAGAGTTAGTGCACCCTTTTTACCGGCAGTTAAGTCCTGATTTAATCGACCAGACGGCGTAGACAGTTCGAGACGATATGTTCCGGAAATTACTACCTCTAGCTCTGCCTTGGCAACCTCGCTGCCATAGACCGCCGCTGCCGTTATAGTATATTTGCCTGCCTTAACTCCTTTTGGAGGTTGTACAATTATGTCAAGGTCTTGAGACTTGCCGGCCTCTAAACTAAGACTTGTAATTTGATTGCTTTGATACGCCGGCTTAAAGGATACCTGCCAGCCCTCTGGAGCATCGGCACCGAGGCTGTAAAATCTGGGGCGACCGCTGTTATTGTACAATGTGCCTCTAAAACTGAAACTTGCCGTATCCGGTCCCGAAAGCGAAGGATACTGAACTTCTATCTTGTCGGCACCTCCTGCATCATCATCGATTCTAATACTTAATGGAAGGTTAGCAGTTGTACCGGCTCCAGAAGCTTTAACCGACAAGCTATAACTGCCGCTTTTTGCATCAGATGGAATTTTGACTCTAAGTTCTGCCTCTGAGGCATCATCTGAAGGCACATAGACCCGATGTATTCTCATACCGTCACCATAAATTCCGGCTGTCCACCCAGAAGGCACGGAACTTACTTCGAGGTCTACGAATCCCGAGCCCCTTACTGTGAGAGGGAATGTTATATTACTGCCCGGTTGAGCCGAAATCCCCGGATATGGAGTATAAAGAACTAAAGCATTTGCAGCATAAGCTGTTTCACATAAAATAAGGCATGAGATAAAAAATAGTAATGCTAATTTTTTTACTTTCCATAAGCTTAAGCCCTTAAATTCAAGCTGCTTTAACAAACCTCATCACCTTCCTTATTAAAATTTTTAATTAATACTTCTCAATTAATATTTTAAAATAAAATTTTGAAAAAACTGTGAGGATTTTGTTACAATTTTATAAAGCTGCATAAGAGTGCTATATAGATATGCCTCAGATAACAAGCCGTGCCTTCTGCTAAGGTAAAAACTTCTTGCGAGTGGACTATAGCAGGACAATTAGAGAAATAAAAATAAGTTGGCCAAATAAACCCGGCCTTATGCTATAAAAATAGTTTACATGGTATAATACATTTAATAAGCTCTTTGTTTAGTCATCACTAAGGGAACTATGATATTTAAGCTTTGTCAAAAGAGGCAAATAATTCGGATATGCCTAAAAAGAAAAGCTTCAAGAAAAAGAAAGTGAGGCTTGGGTAAATGCTGTGGTGAAAAAAGTATGTGATAAAGTTATATGTAAATCAAAGCAGTATGCAAATATAGATAAAGAAAATTGTTACTAAATTATGAGAAAATCATTTTATAACCATGGAATTTGGGAAGGGAAATTATGTACAATCTTATAAAAGTCTTTTTGAATGACTACAAACAAAAAAATCGGAAAAGTTTTTATTTAACTGATCTTGAAAAGTTTTTATTGGAAAAATCAGGAGGATTCTCTGCCTACCATAAAAAGGGCGGCTATCATGGCCTATATGAGGGTTTAGAAAGACTCCTGCAAGAAGGATATATAAAACCAATGAAAACCGTTTTAGAAAGACTCCTGCAAGAAGGATATATAAAACCAATGAAAACCGTGGGATACAATGGCAAATATCCGCCATTGAAACTTCGATGGTACATTACAGAAGATGTGATTACTCCAAGATGGAAGAGTGAAGACATCCTAAGACTGTCCGATTTATTGGACCTTAGTACATATATTAAATATCCGAGGCTGCAAACTGACAGAGAATGGCAATTTATTTTACGAATATATGAGTTTTTGCAAAACAGAGGCTGGCGAGAGTGGGCAAGTTGTGAGGAAAGATGTTTGGAGCTTTTTGATAATGAGAAGTTTTTAGACCCAAAAGAAGAACCGGATAACGGAGTAATCAAAAGATTAAAGCTGTCTTATGAAGACCTTAAAATGAAAAAATACGGCCAGATGTTTGTATATTGGAACAGGGGCGTAAGGCAGATTAAAACCGCAATTATTTTGGAAAATCATTCCACATTCTTTACTTTTAAAAGGGCTGCGGCAAAGGGATATGACCT
>JALHJR010000218.1:0-1111 GCA_022840405.1 Tepidanaerobacter acetatoxydans | reverse complement strand
CGGCCACGTTTGGTTATTGTTGTTTGGCCTTTATGTTTGCCGGAGCTGTTTTCTTTTAGGTTTAGGCCGGCTAGTTTTTGTATCTGTTTTGGGTGGTCAAATCTTTTTATGTCACCTACTTCTGCGATAAAGCCTGCTGCCGTTATTATGCCTACACCTTTTATTTCTAGGATTTCTTTAATACCAGGTATTTGCATTGCTAGTTCTTCTACTTGTGCCATTGTGTTTTCATGTTGTTTCATGAGTAGTTCATATTCTTCTAGAAGAATATGTAGTTCGTTTTCTGCGGCTATTAGGCCTTCTGTTATGCCTATGCTCTCTTTTGCTGCTTTTATTAGTTTTGTTGCACGTTTTATTCCTACTGCACGGCTGATTTCTTTTCTCCAGGTTGCTACTATTTCTTGTGCGTCGAGTTTTATTATTTTTTCTGGAGTTGGGAATTCTTTTAGTGTCATTATTGCTGCTTTACCTTCCCAATCGGCAAAAATGTTGTTGAATTCTGGAAAGTAGATTTTTATCCAGCGTTTTATTTGGTTTTTTATGCTGTTTAGTTTTTTTACTAGTTTCCAGCGGGTATTCATGATATTTCTAAGTTCGCTGTATATGCCTTTTGGTATATATGGCTCCATGTATCTGCCATCTTTTACTAGCATTGCTATGGTTTTTGGGTCTTTACGGTCGTTTTTGGTTGGGCTGTTGTCATCTAGTTCTTTGGTTGTTTTTACATGGTATGGATTTACTAATACGATTTTTATATTATTTTCTTCTAGGTGTTGTGCAAAGGTGAACCAGTAGTGGCCTGTAGGTTCCATGCCTACCATAATGTGCTGTTTGTGGTTCTTTGTTGCTATATCTGTTAGCCAATCGGAAAAGACTTTAAATCCCAGTATGTCGTTTTTAAATTTTATTACTTTGGCTAGTTCTATGCCTCTGTAATCGAAAGCTCTAGCGTAATGTAGGTCGGCTTGCGATGTCTACGCCTATTATTAGGGTGTTTTCTTTGATTTGCATTATTTTTTCGTTTTGTGTATACTTCATTTAAGTACCTCCTCTGTTATTTAAGGGTCAACTAAATGACACCTCGTATGTTAACAGGAGGTACTTCTTTTTT
>JALHJR010000217.1:0-1119 GCA_022840405.1 Tepidanaerobacter acetatoxydans | reverse complement strand
CGATCTCGGGATCGTCAAATATGTGCCGCACTGCGATAGCAAGACATCGAGGTAACCGGCGGAATAGAGGAACGTCCGGATACTGTGAGATGCGCTATTGTACGTGGCAAGGTGTGCCATTTCGTACTCCAGGATCGCCACATTCTTCTCCGCTGCCGAGAGGAACCTCGCCGCAGATGCGAGGGAGCCGGGAATACTCTCTATTGCCCTCGCGTCGGGGCGGATGAGCCCCAGGTCGAGACACTCCTGCCACCTCATAGGCGCGTCCCCCGGACAGTCGTGCTTATCGGCGCTCGCTGCTCGTGGACCCGTCCGCGGCCAGGTCATCCCGGAGGGCCTGCATCGCGGACCTGAGGGGAGGAATATCATCCCGGATCGTCCTCCAGATGATGGCCCTGTTGATCCCGAAGTAGGCATGGATCAGTTTGTCGCGCATACTGGCCATCTCAGCCCAGGGGTATCCGGGGTAGTTCTCCCTGATTTCGCGGGGAATGCACTTCGTCGCCTCACCGATCATCACTTCCAGTGCTCGGGTGACAGCCTAAACGGTCTTATCGTCCTCGCAGAACTCCTCATACGACATGCCCCGGGTGAAGATCGCGATCTTTTCGATGGCGTCAAGGATATCATCCAGGTAGTCAAGGGTGTTCCGTGGAGCCGTCATACGTAGATAACCTCATTCAGGATACGGCGGCCGATGTGAGGTTTGAGCGCGCTCTTTTCGACCAGGTCCACTGATCTACCGAGGATCTCAGATAGGTAGCGCTCAAGCCTGATAAATCCAAAGATTCCCCGGACTTCTGAGAATTCGACCAGAATGTCCACGTCGCTTTCCTCGCGCTCCTCGCCGCGCCGGCACGAGCCGAAGATGCCGATGGACCCGACGTGATAGGTCTCTTCCAGGTAAGCCTTCTTCTCCCGGAGAATGCCGATGATTCGTGCGCACTCTCCGTCGATCTTGGGGGTGGCGGTATCCATTCCTGATCGGGGTATGCGCTGTACTCCGACGTTATAGATATCCCCGATACAACGGTTCTGCCCGGCACACGGGGGAAAAAGAGCAAGGGGAGGAACCCCTTCACCCCAGCGCCGCAACGGCGTCGGCCCAGGACTCGACCC
>JALHJR010000216.1:0-1121 GCA_022840405.1 Tepidanaerobacter acetatoxydans | reverse complement strand
GAAACGGCAGCCGCATTTACGGCAGACGGATTTTTCAGAACAGGCGACGCCGGAAAACTGACCGAAAACAACGAAATTATCCTGACCGAAAGAATAAAAGACCTGTATAAAACATCAAACGGGAAATATATCGCTCCGCAAATGATTGAAACAAGGATGACCGAGGATAAATTTATCGAGCAGATTGCCGTGATTGGCGACAAACGAAAATTTGTAAGCGCGTTAATTGTCCCGAATTTCGAATATTTAAGACTATATGCCCAAGAGCATGGGATCTCGTACGGGTCAGTTGAAGAGCTGGCGGGAAACAAAGTAATCCACGACTATATGTTTGGCAGGATCGAACTCTTGCAAGCTCAGTTCACATCGTACGAGAAAATTAAAAAAATACGTAAACAACTTGGTATGACACTCAAGGATTTAAGTGAAGCAACAGACTTATCAATTAGTTTTTTATCACAAGTAGAAAGAGGTACCTCGAATCTTGCTTTAAGCTCATTAAAAAAAATTGCAGATGCTTTTGAAATTAACATTTCAGAATTTTTCGATGATAGAAAGGGATATTCTTATGTAACAAGACATGATCAACAGCAGGTGTTTCAGGTGAATGGGCTAGATACTTTATATGCTAATCTTGGTGGGAATTTTGATAAAAGAGTCTTAGCACCTTATATTCTGATATTGGATCCGAATCAAAAGAAAAAAAACACTTTCAAATTTGCCGGTGAAGAATTTTATTACGTATTAAAGGGGGCTGCAAAATTTATCGTTGACGATAATGAGTATCATATTTTTGAAGGAGATTCCATTCATTTTCCTTCCCATTTAGAGCACTATGGAGAAAATTTATTAGATGAAGAAACGCATTTATTAGGAGTGATTACACCTGTTGTGTTCTGACTTCTCCTGCATGTAACTGACAGTAAGTCTTCTATTTGTCCTATGAGGCAGGAAAGTGGGGATGAAAGAAAACCCTCACTAATTGAAGCTTTACTTTAAAAAACTAGCTCTTTAAAGGAGGTGATTATATGAAGGAACTATTGCGAGTGGAAAATTTGAGTGTAGATTTCCAAAAAGAAAAGGGCTTTATTCGAGCGATTGATAACATTTCATTCGAAGTA
>JALHJR010000215.1:0-1125 GCA_022840405.1 Tepidanaerobacter acetatoxydans | reverse complement strand
GAGAAGGGGGAATGGCTTATTATGCCAGCAAATGTTCCCCATGGGCTGAGGGCTATTGAAGATTTTAAAATGGCCCTAGTAATGATCCGTTCGTAATCTAAAAGAGGCTAGACTTAATAAGGTCAGCCTCTTTTTCATAAATATAAGCATATTCCACGATGATAAGACGGGTTCCTTTTTGTATAAATAGACGGCATGTACCCTATATAAAGATAATAAAGATTATACTATGGCTATTCTTTGTCGTACTAATCCACAATTGGAAACTTTTCAATTACTTCTGGAAGAAGCCGGAATTGAAAGCATCTACCAACCCAGCAGTCTGATTACAGAACATAATTATGTCTATCCGCTAATTTCTTTACTTAAATTCATTAATTATAAAGACTGGTTAGAGTTCCTCACCGTTCTGCGTTCTAACTATATTATGCTTAAAGCCGAACCCTTGAAGAAAGTTATAACTATTATCAGCCAATCTTTAAAAGATTTCACCGAACCAGACTTTTCTGAATTTCCTGTAGTTCAGACCTTATATGAATTTCACAGAAAAGACAGGGATAAAATATCAGAACTTTGTCAGGATTTTTTGGACTTATTCTTATATAATAAAAAGCTCTCTGAACGAGATTATATTAATATCAATGCTTTTATGGCTATACTACAAGACTATGAACTTAATAATACCGATAAAGCTAAATCCATATCTGCTTTTCTGGATTTTCTGGACGATAACAAAGCTCAAGATTTTATGAAACAAGTTCCCTTAACTGGAGACATACCTCTGCAACTTTTAACTATACACAAAGCTAAGGGTCTGGAATTTGACCAGGTATTTGTCTTCTACGACCTTTCCGCTTCGCATAATCCTGAAAGCTATAACCTTTCTTTATATCCAAAATATAAAGATAAGACCTTTGAAAAACTCAGTGATATCGGTATCACCTGCCACTACGATGACATACTTAAATATTCCAGCAAAAAAGAATTGGTTGAATTAGATAGTAAAAAAGAAATGCTGGAAGAAATGAATACTCTCTATGTAGCCTTCACGAGAGCAAAAACTTCCCTGAGTTTATGTATGGCTTATGAACATAAGAAAGGTTTTGATGATTTGCTTAACAATAA
>JALHJR010000214.1:0-1128 GCA_022840405.1 Tepidanaerobacter acetatoxydans | reverse complement strand
ACTGTTTCTATTTCGCGGCTTACATCTTGGGAAAATAGGTTTTTTATCATAATATTCACTTTACAACTGGTATTCGTTTAAATTGTATGCTCTGTAATAGTTGTCGCTTTTCAGGATATCAAACAAACGCATGCTTCCGCCGGTATATTCGCCCGGATAAAACATAATGGTGGGCACGCGGTCGGTGATGCTGTGCAGGTTGTTAAATATAACATGCGAACGGATAAAAGGATATACCGATGCCACGCCTGTGATAAAAATCAAATTGTGGGAGACGTTGTTTACCTGGTTCCGGATGTAAGGTATAAACTCCTCCTGTATGTTTAATGCCGATTGCAGCGCTTTAAGAAAATAGCCGGGACGATTTTCTTGTCGCTCTTCCAGTCTAAACATCTTTTCGATACCTCCTTTCCGTTCCAAAATATCAATGGAGATATCATACAGATTTAGTTCAAGTACGCTGATGCCCTCTTTTTTCAATCGTTTTTTCAATCCACTGATCTCGTCATCTATTTCAGGTTCATACTTTGTTTTATAGGGAAATATAAAAAAGGGTATCTCTCCGCCCAATCCCTCTTTTTTCAGGAATTTGGAAGCTCGCATTTTTTCGAATGCCTGGTTAATGGATGTTGATAGGTTTGTCATACGGATTGTTGTTAATATCTGCGTTGGTTGTAAAGAAGATTCTCAACAGTTGCGGATCATCCTCTCTGATTAGTTTTTCAAGTTGGGTGGACAAAAATTGCGGTTGTAAAACTTTGTTGCGCACAGAGTCGATAAGGCCCACCTCTTCGAGAATTTTAAAAAGCACCTGCTTGATTTTATATGCAGAGGTTTCCGAGAGATCCTCCAACTCGGGATGTAGTTCGGCTTTGCGATTGAAAAACGAGAGATATTCGCCATCACTCACCACATAGTCGCGTTGATGCATCTTTTCGCGCAGCGCCTCCACCACAAATTCGTAAATAAAAGCATATGTTTTACAAATAGCCACAAAAGCCATTCGACGTGCATTGTCGAGATTGGCGTCTAACAAATAGTTGAATTGTGAAGCAGTAAGATTTTCCAAACGCTTCATCAGTTCCATTCGTATGCGCCTGCCAGTAGCGCTTTTGCCATTGCCGATTT
>JALHJR010000213.1:0-1133 GCA_022840405.1 Tepidanaerobacter acetatoxydans | reverse complement strand
TTAGGCATTATTTTTGCATAAGTTCCCCCTGTAGTTGTAACAGGCGTCCCATCTAATTTTGTAACCTCTTCATATGCCTTTTGCAGTGATTTAATCAAAAAAGAATTTTTGTCGAATTTAACCGGATTATAGTTTAAAAGAAGATTTAATTTTATGTTTTTCGAGAGCCTTGATTTTATTCTTTTTATTATTTCATCGATGCTTACAATCGCCGGATAGCTTAAGCTAAGGTTAAACAGAAATTTGGAATCCTTGATATGAATATTATGGCCTCTCATCTCCATAACGCCAAATTCCTCATCGCTAAAATCAATACCCAATCTGTCCCCATTGCTTTTACCGGATAGAATATAATCGTTTAAAAAGCTAAAAAGTTCATCGGCGGCGCTTTTATAGTTTTTGTCATCATAATCTATTTCAAATTGGATATTTGCCCTTCCTCTTTCTCCATAGACAACAGGATATTTGCAATCCGGGGTAAAACCCATTATGGGAGGTTTCTCTTTTTTTAAATAATATCTAACATCATCAAATCCGCTTTCTTCATCGGTGCCGAATACAATTCTGACTGGTTTACTCAATTTTAGCCGACATTCTTTAATGGCGTATAAAGCATACAGCGCAGCTAAAATAGGTCCTTTGTTATCTAATACGCCTCTGCCGTATATTTTCCCATCTTCAATGTGTCCGCTAAAAGGAGGAAACTTCCATCCTTCTCCTGCCGGCACTACATCTAGATGCCCTACAACCCCTATATATTCCTTGCCATCTCCGTACTGAGCATATCCAATGTAATTATCTAGATTATTTGTTTTAAAGCCTAAACTCTCTGCTATATCCAATGTCGCAAATAGCGCTTTTTTTATCTCGTTTCCAAAGGGAGCATTATCCTTTGGTTCATCTTTGATGCTGGGTATATTGACCACTTCTATTATAGACTTTAATAATTCTTCCTTATGTTCATCAATTTTATTATTTAAATCCTGTTCCATTTTTAAGTCTCCATCGTAAAAGTTGAGATATGAGGTAGCCTTTGCAGAGCTACCTCATAAATATCTTCAATAGCATATTTTCTTTGCCAGTTCCTCTATGTCCTTTTTATCAAACATTTTTCGTGCTAATACGCAGATATT
>JALHJR010000020.1:0-37282 GCA_022840405.1 Tepidanaerobacter acetatoxydans | reverse complement strand
TAGGTTTTGCAACGTTTCCGGCTGAACCGGAAGAAAAATAAATAAGGGGATGATATCTATTGACAAGGTTATAAGGAAAATCAGACCGATTTTACATGACTTTCAACCCAAGTCATATGCAAAAGATCCATGGGAGGAATTGTCAAAATATGAAATAAAAAAAGATGGTGTGATAGACTGCTCTTTAGGAGTAAACCCTTATGGCTGTTCAACTCTGGTGCAAAAAGCCACTAATAGTATTTACTGGGAAGGTATTACTAAATATCCTGATACATCATATACTGCAATAAAAAAAGCCATTATAAATCTTTGGTCAGGTGTAGCTGAATTAAAGGAGAATGAAATCTTTTTAGAAGCAGGCTCTGTAAGAATTTTAGCTAAATTGACTAGATTATTTATAGAAAATGGCAGTAAAGTACTGGGTTATTGCCCGCAATTTTCGGAGTATGAAAACTTAGTAAAAATATATGGAGGAGTTTATAATTTCATTGGCTTGAGAGAAGAAGAAAATTTTAAATTCTCCTATGAAAGATTTTTAGATGCAATTAATGATTCATATAATGTCATTTATATTGACAATCCAAACAATCCGACAGGTCAAGTTTTGGAGATTGCAATAATAGAGGAGATTGTCAAAAGAGCAGCAAATTATGGTATACCTGTTATTGTAGATGAGGCGTATGGGGATTATATGGATGCTTCAAATTCAGCTATAAGTATCTGTGAAAAATATGATAATTTACTGACAGTACGCTCGCTTTCAAAAGGCATGGGGCTTGCCAATATAAGGTTAGGTTACCTTATTGTTAAAGGCCGCCTTAAAGAATATTACAATACTGCAAACATACCTGCATTTGTCTTTCCTGATATTATGAGTAATATAATAACTGAAACATTGAGGGATACTGAATTTATATTACAATGCAGAAAAGACATAAAGCAGAACAAAGCAAGACTTTTATCAATGTGCAAGGATAAATTTACCATATATGAAACCGGTCTTGAAGTGCCGATACTTACCTTAGGGTGCAAAGATAAGGGAAGCCTATATGATTACTTTTTAAAACATGGAGTTATAACCGCTCCTGGAGATGAATTTACCAACTTAGGCAGAAATTATGTCCGACTTCGCATACCTGCTAATATAGAAGTTCTTCTTGAAAGAATAGCAAAAATGAATTAAGCTGTGCTATAGTGATAAGATTTTAAAATTTGGCTAAGTTTATTAATATATTATAGTATTAAAAGCGAGAGGTAATAATTTAAAAGATTTTAACTGTATAAAACCGATGGATATCTTGACGCAATCCGTTGGTTTATTTTTGGGCAGGTTTGACACTTTTTAGAAAAAGCAGTATAATGTACCCACTTATACCCATGAGGGGGTATATAGAAAGTGGGGTTATTTAAATGAATGTGGAAAAAACTTATAATGTAACCGGCATGACATGTGCTGCATGCTCGGCTGCCGTTGAGCACAGCGTAAAAAAGGTTTATGGTGTAGAGTCGGTGACAGTAAACCTGCTGACAAACAGCATGCGTGTTAAATACGATGATGAAAAGACCTCAGATATTGAAATAATAAAAGCCGTAGAAGATGCGGGATATGGTGCATCTTTAAAAGAGAAAAAGGGAATAAAGCAAAAAGCAGAAACAACTAAAGCTAAGACTTTGGCAGATGCGGAAATAGAGGATATGAAACTGCGACTGAAGGTTTCTATTTTATTTATGATACCTCTAATGTATATATCCATGGGACATATGCTAAATCTGCCGCTGCCGTATTTCTTATCAGGCATAGAAAATGCGGTTTCTTTTGCCTTTATACAATTCTTGTTGGTGTTGCCGATTGCTTTTGTTAATCGTAAATTTTACACAATAGGTTTTAAGACTTTATTTAAAGGTTATCCAAATATGGATTCGCTGATAGCTATCGGCTCAGGTTCGGCTCTTATCTATGGTATATTTGCCATTTTTCGTATGAGTTATGGTTTGGGTGCCGGTGATTTTGAATTAGTCCACAGATACTACCATGATTTATATTTTGAATCAGCAGCCATGATTTTAACCCTTATCACAGTAGGAAAGTTTTTAGAAACTCGAGCAAAGGGGAAAACCACAGACGCTATTAGAAAATTGATGGACCTTGCGCCAAAAACCGCCAGGGTAGAAAGGGACGGCTTGGAAGAAGAAATTCCTGTAGAATTGGCCAAAGCAGGAGATATTATAGTAATACGTCCCGGAGATTCAATCCCGGTGGATGGTGCAGTAATTGAAGGGCAATCTGCTGTAGACGAATCCGCATTAACCGGTGAAAGTATTCCGGTAGAAAAGCAGCCTGGAGACAGGGTAAGTGCAGGGACTATAAACAGAACAGGTGCTTTTAAATTTAGGGCCACACAAGTGGGAGAAGATACGACACTTGCTAAAATAATAGCATTGGTGGAAGATGCAAATGCCACGAAAGCTCCGATAGCAAAGCTTGCAGACAGAATAAGTGCCGTCTTTGTCCCTACAGTAATCTGTATTGCTCTTATTGCAAGCATAGCGTGGCTTTTGGCAGGCTACAGTTTTGAATTTGCTTTGTCAATAGGGATATCGGTTTTAGTTATCTCATGCCCCTGTGCATTAGGACTTGCTACGCCTGTTGCGATAATGGTTGGAACCGGAAGAGGGGCAGAGCACGGAATATTAATAAAGTCGGCAGAGGCTTTAGAGGCACTTTGTAGTATAGACACTGTTGTCATGGATAAAACCGGAACATTAACACAAGGTAAGCCTCAGGTAACAGATATTGTGCTTTGCGGGGCCGAATCCGAAGAAGAACTTTTGAAAATTGCCCAGGCATTAGAGAAAAATTCGGAACACCCGCTGGCAGAAGCTATTTTAAGTTATTGTAAGGAAAGAGAAATTCCGCTGATAGAAATTGACGAATTCAGGTCTATTCCCGGCCGAGGCGTAGAAGGGTACATTAAGGGGATGGCATACTTTGCGGGAAATGAGCAGTTTATGAAAGAAAAGCAAATTGACATAAACATGGCTATTGAAATTTCAGACCGTTTTTCAAATGAAGGTAAAACCCCGCTTTACTTTGGAAACGCTCATACATTACTAGGGATTATTGCTGTTGCAGATGTTTTAAAACCTACTAGCAGCCAAGCGGTTCAGAAATTTAAACAAATGAGCATTAAAGTAGTTATGCTTACAGGAGATAACCCTAAGACGGCAGAAGCCATACGCCTGCAGTTAGAGATTGATGAAGCAATAGCGGGAGTACTGCCTCATGAAAAGGATAAAAAGATTCAAGAGCTTCAAAGCAGGGGACAAAAGGTTGCTATGATTGGCGACGGGATTAACGATGCGCCTGCTTTAGCAAGAGCCGACGTAGGAATAGCCATAGGTGCCGGAACAGATGTTGCCATTGAATCTGCGGATATCGTCCTTATAAGAAGCGATTTAATGGATGCAGTGACGGCTGTAGAACTTTCCAAAGCAACAATAAGAAATATAAAGCAAAATCTTTTCTGGGCGTTTTTCTACAATACCTTGGGCATTCCCATTGCTGCTGGAATCTTATATTCTGCCTATCATATAAAGCTTACTCCTATGATTGGTGCGGCAGCTATGAGCATGAGCTCGTTTTTCGTAGTTACGAATGCATTGAGGCTTCGAAAATTTAAACCTACTGTAACTAAAACAGAATGTAGTGTTCAATGCACCATGCAGCAAAATGTATCAATAACCGTTGCTAAGGTAAGTAATTCCTCAAATAATAAAAATAATGAAAGGGAGATTGAAAAAATGAAAAAAGTTTTAAAAATAAAAGGCATGATGTGTGAACACTGTAAGATGCGTGTTGAAAAGGCTTTAAATGCAATAGACGGAGTTAATGCAAGTGTTAATCTAGAGGATGGTTCGGCCGAGGTAGCATATCTAAAACCGATATCTGATGAAACGTTAAAACATGTTATAGAAGAAGCAGGGTATGAAGTAACATCCATTGTGGAGGAGGCATAAGACTTGAAAGCAGATAAAGAGCAGACGCTGCGAAAGCTTAAAACCGTGCGAGGGCAGATTGATGGGCTTATCAAAATGGTAGAAGATAATCGCTACTGTATCGATATTTCTAACCAGCTGATGGCATCTATTGCAATTTTAAAAAATATCAATAAGGATGTACTCGATGCACATTTAAAGCACTGCGTAACCGAGGTTTTCGATTCCGGTGACCAGACAGATAAAAAACAGAAAATCGATGAAATGATTAAGATAATAGATAAACTTTCGAAATAAAATCCAAACTTGTTTTACGAGCGGTTTTTGCTATATAGCTATATACATTTGAAGGAATTGCATATATTATGACGAATAACTATATTATATACGGATGATTTTGCAACGAATAAAACGTAAAATTTAGGGAGGCACAGTAATGATGAGGGAACCAGTGAACACATGGACCCATTTTATCACCTTTTTAGCAGGTATTGTCGGCTTGGTCTTTTTAATTGTGTTCTCATATAATAACCCTGAAAAACTGATTACGCTGACAATTTACGGAGCCAGTGTTATTATACTCTATGGAGCAAGCACTGCATACCATTGGGCCAAGACTAGTCCTAGAAAACAGCTGATACTCAGGAAATTGGATCATATCTCAATTTTTATCTTAATAGCAGGCACATACACACCAGTGCTCTATTTTGGCCTAGAAGGAACATGGAGGTGGGCAATGCTTGCGATTATTTGGGGACTTTCACTTGTAGGCATAATCATAAAGATGTTTTGTGTAGGGGTACACCGCTGGGTTTCCACGATATTTTATATTGTACTTGGTTGGATGGCTATAGTTCCAATGGCTAAATTAATCCAGGCATATCCGAAAGAGGCGATTTTGCTTTTGTTTTTAGGAGGTCTGTCTTATACTATTGGAGGAATAATCTATGCGACGAAGATTTTCAACTTTATTCCCAACAAATTTGGCTTCCATGAGGTCTTTCATATATTTATTTCTGTTGGGTCAATACTACACTTTGCAATGATTATGAAGTTTGTATTGCCCATGTAAGCTGTAAAGACTATTAATTATATTAAAAATTGGAGGCCCGCAAATGCAAAACGACGGGTAAAAAATATCCATGCAAATTTTACAATGGTTTACAAAAATATTTTAAGGTAAGGTGGGTAAATGATATGCAGTATAAAAAGGCGGATTTATTCAAAAGGTTTCTTGCGGCATTGATTGATGGCATTATTGCGAACTTACTTATATATATTCCGGTATTGGGAGCAATTGTGAGCACTGTTTACCTTCTGACAAAGGATGCCATAGCCTTTGAAATAACAAAAAATGCAGATTTTAAAAATCGTAGTATCGGTAAAAAGATTATGGGACTTGAAGTTGTTTCTCTGGAAGGCAAAGACATAGATTGGACAATATCTGTAAAGAGGAACTTACCTATTGCTATAGGCAGTGCTTTTGGCATAGTACCTATTTTAGGATGGATAATCGGCAGTATAGTCGGCTTTGCTCTGATGGTGGTTGAAATTGTATTGACAGTAACAGATAATGACGGTAGAAGACTTGGCGATAGATGGGCAAATACTCAAGTTGCAGAGAGCCAGGATTTAAAAGAAAAAGATGATGTAATAGATATTTAGCTTAACACATTATACAATAAATATACCAGAAGGATTGAGTGTAAGTAAATGGCAAATGAATATAAATGGATTGTATGTGACTTAGACGGAACACTGCTAAACTCTGCGGGAGAGATAACCGATGAAAACCGAAAAGCTATTGAAATTCTGAAAACAAAGGGCAAGGAGGTTATTATAGCAACCGGCAGGCATGACCTTATTGCAAACAAATACCTTTACGAACTAGACTTGACAACTCCTATAATAGCTTGTAATGGTGCACTGATAAAGGATGTTCGAACAGGTGAAATTTTGCATATGAAAACAATGGAGCCGAATGTTGTTGCAAAGGTTGTAGACTATTGCAAAGACAACCACTTAGACTATTTAGTATATACTTCTGAGGGCATTTATTACAGTGAGAACTCAAAACGCATAAATTTAGTTAGAGAATACAACATGAGCGTAAAGAAGGAACTGCAAGCCCAAAGCTATAATGTTAAGGATTTGGATATTTCCAATCAGGATATAATTAAAGTTTTGATAAACGACCAAGATAAATATATTCTGGAAAGGTTAAATAAAGATATAAATACAGATAACAGCTTGGCTATCGTAAGTTCCGGAAGGGGTCTAATTGATATTATGAGTTGGGGCGTGTCAAAAGGCAACGCGCTTATAACTCTATCTAAGCACCTTGATATCAGTTTTGAAGAAATTGTGGTTTTCGGCGACAACCACAATGATATAAGCATGTTCGAAGTAGCCGGTCTGTCCATTGCTGTGGATAATGCAGAAGAAGAACTGAAGAAAGCGGCGGATTATGTAACACTGTCAAATGATATGTCAGGAGTAAGCTATGCTATTTATAAGCATATATTAAGAACGGTATAAGGTAATGCTCCTCTAATCAGCATTTTGTAAAATAATAGGTTTAGATAACACTATTACAAAATAAACATAACTTTTTATATAAACGCTATTGTTAAATATGAGGAATACTGATATAATAATATACAAAATATAGTATATTGAACGGGTGGTAATTTGATTAACAAAGAATTATTGACTAAAAACGGAATAGCTGTTTTAAAATTAGCAAGAGAATTTATTTCACTAAAAAAGGATGACCGAATTGAGCCGGTAGGAGTTTATGCTGAGAAATTCCATCTGGGGCGAGGCACCATTCAATCTGCTTTACGATTCTTGGAAGAAACCGGAGCTGTTAAGCTTGAGCCGAAGGGTCACTTGGGTACATTTATTGAAGGCTTAGATTACCGAAAGTTATGGGATGTGGCAGGCTTGGGAAGTGTTACAGGCGCCATGCCTCTTCCGTATTCACGAAGATACGAAGGACTTGCTACCGGCATTTATAAGGCATTTGAAAAATCCGGCATTCCCTTTAATATGGCATACATGAGAGGCGGATATAAAAGGCTGGAAGCTTTGGAACAATCAAAGTATGATTTTATAATTATCTCGAAACTGGCTGCTGATATGGGTGTTTTATCAGGGAAAGATATTGAAATGGTTATAGATTTCGGCAATTATTCATATGTAAAAGACCACAAGGTATTGTTCGCAAGTCCTGAAGACAGTGAAATTAGAGATGGCATGAGGGTTGCACTGGATAAGAGCTCACCGGATCATTTCATACTTACAACTTATGAATGTGAAGGCAAAAAAGTTAAATATGTTGAGCTTACGTATAATCAGATCTTAAAAAGCTTGCTTGATAAGAAAGTCGATGCAGCTATTTGGAATATAGATGAGATTGAAGATAGAAATTTAAGCATATCTTATTTTGATTTAAAAAATCTTAGGGCTGTAAAACTAAAAGAAGACAATACAAAAGCAGTATTGGTTACCAAAAAATCCGAATGGGGTTTAAGGGATATTCTAAGAAATGTCATTGATAAACAATATGTTATTGAAATACAAAAAAAGGTATTAGAAGGAAAAATGCTGCCAAATTATTAATTTTTTTTGCGTAACCATACAAAGTTCTGTATATTGAACGGAGGTCATATGATGGATATTAATAACAGGATAAAAATTCTCTATGACGGAGGTGTTATTGATGGTAAAGTGAGGGACTTGGCATTAAAAACTGCTGCTTGGTTAAGCCAGATGGGCATAAATGTTGAAGATGAAAAGGGAAACATGTTTATTACGCACCTTGCCATGTCTTTTCAAAGGATAAAAGATGGCAATACAGTGGAAGCTTTAGAAGACTTTATAATAGACGAACTGCAGAATAACAAAAATTATCCCAAAGCCCAAGACTTTATCGACTTCATCGAAAAAGAAGGAAAAATCAAGCTGCCGGAAAGCGAGAAGGGGTATATATTACTTCATATATGCAGCTTAATGGAAAAGGAGTGTTAAATAAAATGATTAGGATAGCAGTTGGCGGGGCTATTGATAAAGCTAAGATAGCTGAAATAATTAGAAAAATAGGAGGTGAGGCAGTAGATGTCAAGATAATGTCAGACATTGAAGCGGCTATGGCGGTAAAAAACGGAAATGCCGATTATTATATTGGAGCTTGTGCCACGGGAGGTGGTGGAGCTTTGGCTTTGGCTATGGCTCTGATAGGTGCTGCAAAATGTGCAACTGTATCGATGCCTGGAAAGCCACCACAAAGTGAGAATGTGAGAAAAGCTGTAAAAGAGGGTAAAATTGCTTTTGGATTTACAAATGATCATATTGAAAAAGCTGTGCCGATGATTGTAAATGCCATATTAAATAATAAGGAGGAGTAATGTAAAATGAACACTGTTGTTATAGCAGCCATTGGGGCGCTTGCCGCTATTTTGGCAAATAGAGGGATAGCAGTATTTAATGATGGATTAAGGCCAATAATGCCTGAATATATTGAAGGACGAATGACAAAAGCAGAACTAGCATCTACGAGCTTTGCCATGTGTTTTGGTCTAGTAGTAGGATTTGGAATTCCGGTTTCAATAGGTGCTTCTATTCTTTTGATTCACAGTATACTCTTAGGCACTGATATCATCGGGACTTGGGCACCTAAAGGTGCTGCCGGTGATATTATTTCAGGTACTATAGGAGCATTATATGGAGTTGGACTTTTAGCAGGACTTCAGTGGATCGTAAATTTGTTTAAGGTACTACCGGTAAATATTTTTGATGCCATGAGTGCCATAGGATCGCCGGTAACAATGGCGTTTGCAGCCTTTCCGGCATTAGCGGTGGCATTGCAGCAAGGCGTTAAAAAAGGATTTATTACACTGGCAGTATCAGGATTTATCAGGGTATTAATTGTGAGATTTAGTCCTATAACTGTCGGGAGCTCCGAAATTGCTCTTAATCCAGATGGTATGGCGATGCTTGCAGGAATGGTGATTCTAATTATTTTTGCATCTCAAGAAAAATCAAGCGGTGAAACCGGTTTAGCAGCTATTTTCAGCGAGAGAGTTGCAAGAATCAAGAAAAATGTTTGGATATTGGCGATTATGGGGGCACTGGTGGCTATGGGGACAGCTTTGCATTTAGTAGCTGGTGACCCGATTTCTTTGAATCTTGTAAAAGAGATGAAATACGCCGATGCAGCGATGGCAGCTTTAGCTAGAGCTATAGGATTTGTGCCATTGGTAGCTACAACGGCGATAACAACCGGCGTCTATGGCCCGGTGGGTATGACTTTTATTTTTGCTGCTGCTCTTTTTGTAAATAATCCCTTCGTTGCAGCTATACTTGGATTTATTATAATATTTGCCGAAGTATATTTATTAAGCAGTATAGCCGGTTTCTTGGATAAATTCCCCGGTATAAGAAATTCTGCAGATAACATAAGAACGGCTATGAGTCAGCTTTTAGAGATAGCGCTTTTGGTGGGCGGCATCAATGCTGCAAATTTGATGATTCCGGGATTGGGCGTATTCCTGGTCATTGGAATTTATTTGCTGAATGAAGCAGCGGGAAGACCGATAGTTCGGATGGCTATTGGGCCCATAGGAGCTATTTTAGTAGGGATAATAGTAAACATCTTAGCGGTGATTGGACTTTATATACCGCCGGCTGCCTAAAGAAGGGATGTAATTATTAATGGATACTGTCTTAGGTAAAACAGATAAATTAGGTCGAACCCTAATGCACGAGCATTTAACAATAGATCTTTCCGCAAAAAAAGATGCCGATGCAAATCTAAATGATGATGAAGCCATGATTGAAGACATGAAGACGTTAAAAGCACATGGTATAGATACAATTGCAGATGTTACAAATTTGGGTATGGGCAGAGATATTGCCAAGATGATAGCAATATCTAAGAGATCAGGCATAAATGTTGTAGCTGCTACGGGATTTTACAAAACCCCGTTTTTCCCCAAAATGGTATATGAAAAGAACGTAGAAGAACTTTCAACTTTTATGATAAACGAAATAGTAAATGGTATAGATAAGACTGAGGTAAAAGCGAGGATAATAGGGGAAATAGGCACCAGTCAAGATGGGTTTACTGATGAAGAAAAAAAGGTGTTTCAAGCTGCTGCATATGCCCATAAAACTACCGGTGTTCCTATAACAACACATACAACTTTAGGAAAACTAGGTTTAAAGCAAATAGAATTGTTCGAAAAAAACGGTGTGGATTTGGAAAAGGTTATTATAGGACACGTCGATTTAAACCCAGACATAGATTATTATTTAAAGATTTTAGAGAAAGGTTGTTATATTGGATTTGATACTATAGGTAAAAATAGTTATCAACCCGATACGCTCAGAGCTAGTAATCTTTGCAAGTTGATAGAACGGGGTTATGCGAGCAGAATAGTTCTTTCTCTTGATATAACCAGAAAGTCTCAACTAAAAAAATATGGTGGTTATGGGCGCTCTTATATACTAGAATCTTTTGTGCCTATGCTTTTAAGAAGTGGCATAAATCAAAAAGACATTGACATGATGATGATAGAAAATCCAAGACGTATTTTCGGAGGTAGATAATTTGCAGACATTTCCATTAGAATTTTTAACCTTAAGTGAAGCTAAGAAACTTCAATTTAAGCTTGTAGACACTATTACTCATCATTTTACAGGGGCTGAGTTTTTGAGCATGGGTGATCTTGGAGTTGTACCAGGTTTAGGCAGACCCAAGACTACGGCAAAAGTGGAAAGAGTAATAGCGGATTTTTTCGAAGCGCAAGATGCTGCACTTGTTAGGGGAGCAGGAACAGGAGCCATTCGCTGTGCGTTGCAAGCAGTTCTAAAAGCCGGTGATAAAATCTTAATACATGATGCGCCAATTTACTCTACAACAGCTACAACTTTAGAATTTATGGATATTGATACTGTAAAGGCAGATATGAATGATACAAACGAGGTTTTAAAAGCTATAAATCCCGGTATCAAACTTGTATACATTCAGCATTCGAGGCAGAAGAGTTCTGACAGTTACAATATGTATGAGCTCATTAATGCTATAAGAAAAATGACTAATATCCCAATAATTACCGATGAAAATTATACGGTTTTTAAAACGAAGCATATCGGAACTCAGGTTGGCGCATCGGCTTCTTGCTTTTCATGCTTTAAACTTTTAGGGCCTGAAGGCATAGGATGTGTTGTAGGTGTTAGTGAGGTAATAGACAGGATAAGAAGTATGAATTACTCAGGCGGAGGACAAGTTCAAGGATATGAAGCTATGGAGGTTTTGCGCTCGATGGTTTTTGCACCCGTAATGGCAGCTGTTCAAGCAGAAGAAATTACAAAAATTGCTAAAGTGATAAATGGCGGAGAAATAGAAGGCGTAGAGGCTGCACACATAGTTAATGCTCAATCAAGGACTATTTTAGCAAAATTATCAGATCCCATTTCTTCAAAAGTTATTGAGGAAGCTAATAAACTAGGTGCTGCAACACATCCTGTGGGAGCTGAATCCAGATATGAAATTACACCAATGTTTTACAGAGCATCTGGTACATTCATAAAAGAGAATCCCGAAATGAAGGATTATATGATAAGAATAAATCCAATGAGAGCAGGATGGGAAACAGTAATAAGAATATTAAAAGAGGCAGTTAGAAAAGCAAGGTGATCAAATGTTTTTAGAAGCTACTTTAAAGAATAATCCAATGTTAATAGATATTGCTGCAAAATTTCATAAAGCTGGGTTAATAGAACCTAATACGTATGTTATAGATTTGGATATGGTTAGTAAAAATGCTGAACTGATTTTTGAAGCCGGCAGGAAATTCGATATAGACTTATATTTTATGACGAAGCAGTTTGGTAGAAATCCCGTAATTGCTAAAGCAATAATGAATGCAGGTATAAAAAAAGCAGTTGCAGTGGATATGGATGAAGCCCGGGTACTTTTTAATCATGGAGTTAAAATAGGGCATTTGGGCCACTTAGTTCAAATACCTAAAATGTTCATAAAAGAAGCACTTTCCATGAAACCCGAAGTTATAACATGCTTTAGCCTAGATAAAGTCAAAGAGGTATCTGATGCTGCCCGAGAAATTAGGACGGTGCAGAATATACTTTTGCGGGTTGTAGACGATGATGACTGCTTCTATCCCGGACAAGAAGGAGGAATAAAGATGGATGCCTTAGAAAACACAGCCAAAGATATTAAGAAACTTGATAATGTGAATGTTATAGGCGTCACCTCCTTTCCCTGTTTTTTATACGATGAGATATCAGAAAAGATTGAGCCTACACACAACATATACACGCTTATAGATGCGGCAGAGCGTCTTAAAAATCTAGGATTTAAAATTACTCAAATAAATGGCCCTAGTGCTACTTGTGTTTCATCAATTCCACTGCTAAAAGAGCTTGGAGTAACCTGCGGCGAGCCTGGTCATGCTTTTACCGGAACTACCCCTCTTCATGTAAAAGCTTTAGAACCTGAAAAATCTGCCATAGTCTATGTCACGGAAGTTTCTCATGTAGATGGTAATAGGGCATATGTATTCGGAGGAGGATTTTATCCGAGGTCTAAAATGAAAAAGGCATATATCCCCGATCAAAAACTTTTATTAGATGTGGAAGAACTTCCGCCTGAGTCTATAGATTATTATTCTGCGGTAATTACCGATGGGTACAACCTTCATGTAGGTGATACGGCAATATATTCCTTTAGAACCCAAATTTTTGTTACTAGGTCGAAGGTTGCAGTTGTTAAGGGTATACAAAGCGGAAATCCAAAGTTGTTGGGAGTATTCAATTCTCTGGGAGATGAGATAAGTAAGTGAAAAGAGCGATTCTTTTAGTTATAGACAGTCTGGGTGTTGGAGAAATGGACGATGTATCAAAAGTAAGGCCACAAGATAAAGGTGCCAATACTTTAAAACATGTGGCTGAATCCAACGATGATTTTACAATATCAACCCTTGAAACTTTAGGAGCCGGTTATCTTGTAGATACCAAGAAGATTAAACCGGTTAAAAATCCATTGGCAAGCTACGGGAAAAGCAAATTGGCTCACTTCGGAGCTGATACCTATCAAGGACACCAGGAGATAATGGGCAGTAAACCAAAAAAGCCGGTAGAAAAGCCTTTTGTTTACTATATAGATAAAGTGGAACATGCTTTATTAAAAAAGGGATACAGAGTTACAAGGCCTAATTTAAAACCCCCATTTCTATTAGTAAATGACCTAGTGACCATAGCAGACAACATTGAAGCAGATCCGGGACAAAACTATAATGTGACGGCACCTCTTGATTATATTTCCTTTCAAGATGAACTTGCTATCGGCAGGATAGTCAGAGAAAATGTTGAAGTAGGCAGGGTTATAGTACTGGGAGGTAGAGGTATTACAGTTGAAGATATTTTAAATGCTGCAGAGATCAAACAAAATAATATCATTGGCATTGATTGCCCGAAATCAGGAGTATACAAAAGTGGCTATATGGTAAGACATCTGGGATATGGTGTAAACCCCGAGGTTCAGATACCTTCTATAATGCATAAAAGCGGATATCAGGTTTCTCTTATAGGCAAAGTAGCCGATGTGATCGAGTGCGAAGGTGCAAATTATTATCCCAAAGTAGAAACCGAAGGAGTAATGGAACTCATACTGGAACAAATGAAGCTGCAGCACAGTGGCTTAATAGCGGCAAATGTCCAAGAAACCGATCTTGCAGGGCACTCCCAGGATTATAAGAGATATGCTCAGAAACTCATGTTGGCGGACAGGTATTTAGGCAGTATTATTCGAGGCATGGGCAAGGAAGATATATTGATAATAACCGGAGATCACGGCAATGATCCTACCATTGGGCATAGTCATCATACCAGAGAAAAGACTCTGCTATTGGTATGCGGAAAACAATTAAAGGCCGTTGATTTAAAAGAAAGAGAAACCCTTTCCGACATAGCCGCCACCATTGCCGATTACTTTGACTTGGGCATGCCTGAAAACGGCAAAAGCTTTTTGGAATGTCTAAAGGATGTTTAGAGAATGCTCAGGGATGGTTCTATTTTTCTTTTTTTATCCACCGACTATTTCTCCCTCTGCCTGTACACTCGATATTGCCTTTTTCTTTTAGTTCTCGTAAGACCCTTCTTATAGTTGAGTCACCTGCATTGGGAAACCTTTCCCTGATTTCGGATATGGTAAAATCCTTTGCAAAGCCATCTAAAATTTCTTTCCTTATATCATAATACATGCCGCCTCTAAAGTTGGGAGACGGTTCGTAGCTTGCCGCCTGTTCGGCTGCTTTGTCGGGGAATACGTCATTTTCATGGGACTCAATAGCTTCAAAAAACCTAAGAGTCCATTCATTGGCCAGTTTTCTGTTGCCGGCAAAGATGATATTGGTTTTAGGATGTAGAGCGGAAAGCTCCGCAAGAGCTTTAGCTATAAAAGAAGGCGTGTATACTGTTAGTTTATCGGGGTTTAGAAAGTCAGAGTAATTGGCCTCCACTACCAATGCAGAGTGGGCATAAGCCTCTATCTCCCCAAGCTTTTGGTGAAATATAGGGAGATTACTCAAATCGCTTCTTAAGTTTTCAAAGGTCTTTCGTTCTACCACGGCTGCAATTCCATCTTGTCTTAAAAGGGCGTAATCTCCGGCATCAAGAGCTTTTCTCTCTACAGTGCAGTCATTAAATTTCCAAGGGTATTTTTCATTTGTATCTATTAAGACATGAATCTGTACATTACCTTGAGCTGTAAGCCGAACCTTTGGCTTTCTCTCCCTCAATCCCTGCTGGGTTCTCCAAAATATCTGCTCATATTCGCCTTCTTTTTGTTTATACTTCTTTTTTAAAAATAAAAATTCACATCTTTTATTGGTTGCTCGATCCAGAACTACCGAAAGCCGTTTTCCATATCGGCTCAAGTTTACCACCGGTACACGTTCTATTTCCTCAATAGAATCTAAATAATCTTCCGATTCTCTTAAACAAAAAATCTGAGTTCCGGCTCCAGGCCACTTGCTCTGAACTCTAAGACACAGTTTTGTTTTATCACCCATTTTTATGCTGAGCCTGTAGGGAAACTTCTCATTATTTATTGATTCAAGAATCCACCATAGAGAAGACATATTTATTCTCCTTTTAATACATTTACTGCTTATATAATTAATTATATGTGTTTTACCTGGTTTGCACAAGATGATTGGGCATATGATGCAATAAATGTACTTGTGGCAAGGCACATAATAAAAGGTAAAGATGAAGCGGCCTTTTTACCAAATGGAAAGATTACGAGAGCAGAATTTGCAGCATTGTTGATAAGAACGCTGGGAATTGAAGAGGAACCTTATAAAGGAAAATACGGTGATGTAAATACTATCTTTAGTGATAATAATATAATAAGTGAATGGGCAAGGGATACAGTAGCAGATGCCGTAAAGCTTGATATAGTAAAAGGCTACAAAGATAACACCTTTAGGCCCAAAAACAATGCTACAAGGGCCGAGGCAGCAGCTGTGCTATATAGAATCTTAGAAAAAACAGGGAATATATAAAATAATGTATATACCTGCAAAGATGCACACAAATTTCTACTTTTCGTCTTGACTGAGAATGATTTTCATATTATAATTTAATCGAGATTGAAAATTGTTATCAATGGAGGCGATGATATATGTTAAAGAAATATCTTTTTGAAGATAAGGTTGTAAAAGAAAAGATTGCAAAAGCTAAAAAAGACATTCAAAAAATACTTTCAAGTTTGTGTGAAGACTAATTAAAGCTAAATATAACGCAATTTGTGCCGCTCTAAATGCGGCATTTATTTTTGTCTTAAATGCCCAGCCTGCAGCATGAGAAAGTTTTCTTCTTATTTTTAAGGATTTAAAATATAATAGAGGAATTTCTTAAGAGATGTCAAAGTATATATACAATAATGTTCGGGGAAACTTGTCCAAGGAGGTGATTTAAGTGAAAAAGGTTGCTATACTGATAGAGAATTTTTTTGATGAAAAGGAGTTAATGTATCCTTATTTTCGGCTTAAAGAGGCGGGGTATGAGGTGCATTTAGTGGGTTCGGAGAAAGACAAGGCATATGTGGGGAAGAGCACATTTACGGAAAAAAGCACTCATTCTTCCAAGGAAGTAAAGGCCAAGGATTATGATGCTGTTGTAATACCGGGAGGCTACTCTCCAGACCATATGCGCAGGAACGAAGATACATTGAATTTTGTAAGGGAAATGGACAAACTTGGTAAGCCGATAGCCGCTATTTGCCATGGACCTTGGATGATGGCTTCTTGCTGTAATTTAAAGGGTAAAAGATTAACTGGATTTTTCTCAATAAAGGATGACATTGTAAATGCGGGTGCGGAATATGTAGATGCAGAGGTAGTCGTAGATGGAAATTTAATAACATCAAGGAATCCCAATGATTTGCCGGCATTTTTAAGGGCTATAATTGAAAAAATTGGATAGCAATTGTTTATAATAGGGGGAGGATATTATGCTAAAGTATGATTTTGATACTGTTATCGAACGAAGCGGTAATTATTCTTCCAAATGGGATGAACTAAAAAAAATGTTTGGCCGAGATGATTTGCTGCCCATGTGGGTGGCCGACATGGATTTTATGAGCCCACAGCCTGTTGTAGATGCACTAGTTGAGAGAGCAAAACAGGGAATCTATGGATACACGTCAAGACCGGAATCTTATTTTGAATCAGTGGCCAGATGGATGAAAAAACGGCACAATTGGGATGCGAAAACCGAGTGGATGATATATACTCCTGGAGTAGTGCCGGCGTTAAGCTTTATTATTAATGCTTTTACATATCCGGGAGATAAGGTATTGGTTCAGCAGCCGGTTTACTATCCATTTTTCAGGGTTATTGAAGATAACGGCCGTAGAATTGTAAATAATCCGTTGATTTATAAGGATGGACGTTATACAATGGATTTTGACGATTTGGAAGAAAAAGTCAAGGACCGGCGTATTAAACTCATGTTTTTATGCAGCCCGCATAATCCTGTAGGCCGTGTATGGACGAAGGATGAGTTGATAAGACTGGGAAGGATATGTATTGATAATAATATTTTGGTAGTATCTGATGAAATACACCATGATATCTTATACCCCGGAGTAAAGCATATACCTTTTGCATCGATATCGGAAGAATTTGCTCTAAGTTCTATTACATGTACAGCTCCCAGCAAAACCTTTAACTTGGCGGGACTTCAAACCTCAACCATAATAATTCCTAATACAACTTATTATGATATATACAGAAATTTTATAAAAAGACTGCAACTGCTCAGAAATAATGCCTTTGGATTGGTAGCTCTTGAAGCTGCCTATACGCACGGAGAGGAATGGCTTGACCAGCTTTTGGAGTATTTGGATGGAAATTTAAGGACATTTACGGAAGGTATAGAAAGAGATGTCCCACAGATAAAGGTCGTAAAACCCGAGGGAACATATCTGGTGTGGCTGGATTGCAGGGAACTGGGATTTGATGCTCATCAACTGAATGACTTTATTATAAATAAGGCAAAACTTGCTTTTGAAAGTGGATATTGGTTTGGCCATGGTGGTGAAGGATTTCAGAGAGCCAACATAGCCTGTCCAAGAACATATGTAAATGAAGCAGTAAAACGCCTGAAGTCAGCGGTAGAAAGTATAAAGTAAAAGTGTAAATAAGGGGCCGCAGGTTTTTGAAATCTGTGGCTTTTTTTAGTTTGACTACAGCTTTAAACACATGTATTTAATATACAAATATAGACGGTAAATAACTTTGTGTGATAGAATGAAGTCATAAACGCGATTTAAGTGAAATTCTTCAATGATATGGAGGTTTGACAAATGTCCGATGTGTTTGATATTCAGCGAAATGAAGAATGTATTTGTGGAAGTGATAAGAAATATAAAAAGTGCTGCTTGCCCGCAGTTGAAAAAATCGAAACAGAGTTAATGAGAAAATTAAGCGATGATTTCAGGATTACTGCATATGCAAAGGACCTTATAAGGGTAATAAGTGTAATGTTTGGAGTTAAATTTGACGAAGCAAAAGCTGAAGCTGTTGATGTGGAAAAATTATCAAATATTATTGCCCAAGTATGGAGTGCACAAGAAGAGTTTTCCGAAGATAGTTTTTTAAAACTTAATAACGATATTGTTGATATGCTTAGAGAAAATGAAAACTTGAAGATTTTTCGATTACCAGGAAGTATTTTAGCACATATGGAGCTTGATGATTCAGAACAGGTAGACATGCTCTTAAGCCAAATAGCTGATAATTTTTCTATGGAAGAAAATCTTTTTGCACTAGCGTATTTAATTCGCAATAATCATTTTACAGATGATGAACTTGAAAAGATTCTTCATTGGATATTTATGGGTATAATAGACGAAACATATCAAAGTTTTTTTGAGTTAATTCTTCAAGTAAGCATTGAGGATATAAGCGAAGCAGGTAAAAAATTTGAACAAATTATAAAAGAAGAGGATGAAACTGCTCGTCAAGTAGATATTGCAGAAATCCACGAACTATTTAGAGAATATCCGGTATTCGAAGATTATTTTGGCGTGCATATGTTAGAGAATGTTAAAGACGATCTGGAATTTATTTTAAAAAGCGAAATAGATTTCAAGTTCCAGTTTTTTCTAATCTATGGCTTTTTCCTAAAGCTTACTTCAGCAATAACTCAGATGTTTATTCAAAATTTACCATATGCCGATATAAATAAAGAATTAAATTTTATGGATATGCTCATGGACGTAGGGCCTGAATTTTTAAAGCAAGAGGTCATAATTACCGAATCATATGGATGTATTACAAGAACATTGATTGAAACAATGGAAAAATCTAAAGATAAAGACTTACAAGAGAAACTCGCAAAGGTAGCCGAATTCTTCTTACTCCCAACAGAAGCACACCTATTAGCAATTGAAGAGATTATTTTAACATCAATGAAAAAATTCCTAGAGAATTTACCACAAGCTATTGATGATAGTCCAATTGTGCTGAAATCTATAGAACAACTAATTACCGATGAGTTTTTTGATGAATACATTTCATACCTTGAATCAAAGGGCTTAAACGAACAGGCTGAATTTTTAAAGGAAATTTATAACGAAACTAATATTAAATGTCAAATTGAAAAAGCAGGCCTCAAGGAAATTTTTGATAATCTAGGTCTGAAACTGGACAAAAGTGAGGCCTGACCTTTGCTCAAATACTTAAGAGGTGAGAACTGTAAAACATGCTGAGAAAAGATAAAATTTACAATAAATTAAAAGAGCTTGGCAAGTCTATTTCAACAACAGAAAAGCAAATGGCCGGTTTCTCAGCTACGCAACTGAGCGAGCATCTAGGTATCCGCAGAAATACTGTAAGCCATGAATTAAATCGGTTGGTAAAGGAAGGACTTGTGGTTAAACAGAGTGGCAGGCCAGTAAGGTTTTTAGATACTGAAACGTATCAACGAATTCATAAGCAAAACAGTATCCCAGATGAGTACGAGAATTGTAAAGAAATGTCCCATAAATCAGCGGATAAAAACAGGGATATGTTTTATAATCTTTTGCCCGGCTGTACCAGTATTATTACGCAGGTGGAACAGGCAAAGGCGGCTATTATGTATCCTCCCAACGGATTGAGCACCTTAATTATCGGTAAAACCGGTGTTGGCAAATCTTATTTTGCTCACGTTATGTATCGCTATGCGGCAAAGATGGGTGTGATTGCACCTTGCGCTCCTTTTATATCATTTAACTGTGCCGATTATGCAGAAAATCCTCAACTACTTACCAGTCAGTTGTTTGGTCATGTCCGTGGAAGCTTTACCGGAGCTGAAACTGCAAAGGAAGGGCTAGTTGCAAAGGCTGAAGGCGGATATCTTTTTCTAGATGAGGTGCATAATTTGCCACCTGAAGGTCAAGAGATGCTTTTTACTCTTATGGATAAAAGGGTTTACCGCAGGCTTGGAGAAACCACTGAAGAACATCCCTGCAATTTGCGGATCATCTGCGCTACTACAGACAGTCAAAAGGACATAATGTTAAGGACATTTTTACGACGGATTCCAATTGTTGTAGAACTGCCGCCGCTTGAGAAACGTAGCCTTTCCGACCGATATTCGCTGATAAAATTGTTTTTCCAAGAGGAAGCATCACGTGTTGGAAAACGTATTTTTGTGGATAAGGAAGTAGTAAATCGACTGCTTTTTACTGAGTTAGACGGCAATATTGGTGAACTAAAGGGCAATATTCAAATCCTTTGCTCCAGAGCTTTTGTAAAATCCTTGGAAAATCATTCCAATAGTCTTCATATAGATGAGCCGTTAGCTGATTTTTTTGATTCAAGCCGTTATAATCGCGATATTCTAAATATTTATATTGGTCTTGGCGCGCATGGTGTAAACCAGCCGCTTGTCGCCACTATTGATAAGGAATTTCTGGAAGTGCCGGATGAATATAAGGACACTGATTTTTATGATGATCTTTCAACAAAGTATCAAAGACTGTTAGACAGCAATATTTCAGTTGCAGAAGCAAACAACAGAATTTACAAGGAAATTGATAGGCATTTTGCAAAAATACTAAATCAATCTCGCAAAGGGGTTGAACTGAAGCTAGATATGAGCAAGATTGTACCGCAAAACATATTGGATCTTGCTCGACACTTTGTTAATGAAGCTTCAGAAAACTTAAATTTTCATATAAATGATGATGTGCTTTTAGGTATTGCCTTGCATACAAAAGCATTTATTGACCGTTCGGCTGAAGGTAAAACAATTTATAACCCGAATCTAAAGCGAATTAAAGAGTCTAATCTAAAGGAATTTGAAATTGCAGGCCGATATGTTCGAAATGTTTGTGCTGCTTATAAACTAAGATACTCTGAAGACGAAGCCGCGTTCATGGCAATGTTCATTATTACTGCAGTTCCAAATAAGACTCGAGATATTAGCAGAAGCTATCAAGTTATACTTCTATGCCATGGGGAATCTACAGCATCATCTATAGCAAAAACAGCAAATAGGCTTTTAGGAGATGAGTTGGTGCTGGCTATTGATATGCCGCTTGATATGAATTCTGAGCAGATCTATAATCAGCTGGTCGGCCTACTAAACAGCCAAAGACCATTAAAAGGCGCGCTGCTTATGGTTGATATGGGATCTTTAGTTGATTTGTCTCAAAAGTTGTGGCTCTATTTTGGGAAAAAAATTGAAATTGCCTCTGTTTCAGGATTCAATTTACTCATGGTCTTAGATGTTGCTCGAAAACTGTCTTTTGGCGATACTAACCTAAAGAGTATTGTAAATGATACGGAAAAATTCAAGAATACGATACGGACGGAATTTTTGCCAGCAGAACATAGAAGTAAGCAAAGAGTAATCTGGACAGTCTGTATTACAGGAATAGGCACAGCACAAAAGATTAAAGAAATGTTGGAAAGGTCAATAAATCCTTTGCTATCTACACCATGTAACATCATTGCGTTAGAATACACAAGCTTTATGGAAACATATAATAAGGCAGAAGAACAGGCAGAAGAACCGCCGGATGTTGTTGTTGGAACTTTTGACACCAGCGAACTGGCAGATGTGCCATTTGTATCCCTTACGGATTTACTTCAGCATAATGGAATTGAGCGGATATTTAATATCGTATGTGATGATAGCAGCCAAGTCAGTAAGCAAATAGTTTTTAAGAAGATGGCACGGTATATTTCTTTGGAAAGCTTAATGGAAACCATGGTGGCAATTGACCCTAAAAAGGCTGTGGATATCATACAAGTTTCTCTTGATAATTTGAGCTGCAATTTAAATCGGCAGCTAGACCAGGTAAAATTAGTTCAGTTGACGGTGCACATTGCTTTCATGATAGAACGGCTAGTGCTCGGAAAAGCGCCTTTAAGCCACGAAAATGCTGAAGAATATCGATTACAGCATAGTAATTTGTATGAAGCCGTTATAGATTCTATCTCTAATTTAGAGAGTTACTTTAATATCAAAGTTCCAAAAAGTGAGATAGCATATTTAATAGATATTTTGCTTTGACTTAATCTATATTTCGATGTAGAAAGTTATACAGGTGGAAGAGTTTCTTTTACACTCGAGCAAATACTACAGAATAAAGTTTTATGTGTCACAAAAAACATCATATCTGTCACAACCCACTCCTATTGTTGTGACAGATATGATGTTTTTTTATTAATAGTGAGCGGTTAATAGCCGGTAATGCAGTCAGTTATTAGACTCTAAAAATAATTACTTCTTTTAAGCTATTGCGATAGATGCTTGGCATATAAATTGCTCTTATTAATTGCAGGTAAAAAAGAAAGGAGGGCAAAGATGATGTTTAATAATAAGATAATTGTTGCAACGCATGGCAATTTGGCTGAATCATTGGTTGAAACATCGCAGATGATTATGGGTAAGGCTGATAATGTCTATGTATTAGGATTGCAGCCAGGTATGGATATTGATCAATACAGGAAAGATTTAGTTGATGAAATCTTACGTGAACCGGAATGCGATGTGCTTATTATGCTGGATTTAATAGCAGGAACGCCATTTAACAGCATTATCAGCACATTAGATAAATCTAATGTTTCACTTGTTACCGGAGTAAATTTGCCTATGCTGATAGAGGTTCTTTCGCAAAAAGATGTGATGAGTGTTGAGGAATTATGTGCACAAGCTAAGAAAGTTGGGACTTTTGGTATTCAAACAAAAGAAGATATTTTAAAAAGACATAGGGAGGTGATGTAGTATGGGTATTAAATTCATAAGAATTGATGATCGTTTAATTCACGGTCAGGTTGTAACTGCATGGATTAAACAATACCAGGCAAGACGAGTGTTAATTGTTGATGATGGTGTGGCAAAGGACGATTTTCTGATTGGTGTTCTGCAGATGGTTGCCCCATCGGGGATTGAGCTGGTTATTGCAGCGAATGATGGGATTGGAGAAAAGTTGAAGGCGTATGAAGCCGATGAAAAAAACACTTTAATATTAGTAAAAACGCCAGAAACTGCTCGAACGCTTTTTGATGAAGGGCTAGATTTGAAAGAGTTAAATGTCGGCGGTATGGGCGCCAATCAATATCGGAAAGCTCTTTACAAAAACATTTCTGCAAGTGATGAAGAAGTTGCTATTTTAAAAGAATTAGAGGGCAGGGGCATTAATGTTTATTTCCAAGCAACTCCTACAGATAAGCGAGTTAAGTTGTCGGCACTTCGATAAATGGCTTTAAATTTACTTTAATTGTGCAATTGTAAAATAAAAGATTAAATTTAGGGGTGATAATATGTTTGTCAAAGCACTTTTAATCGGCTTGCTAACGTGGTTTTGCGGCGGCGTTGTTGTAGAAGTTTTATGTTGGTCTTTTTATTCATGTGCTCCTCTTTTAGGAGGTACTATTGTTGGATTGATTTTAGGTGATGCAAGAGCTGGAATGATTATTGGTGCAAATATTCAGTTGGTTTATATGGGACAAATTATTGTAGGAGGAGTTCCGGCTTCTGATTATGCTATTGCGGGCTGTGTGGCGACTGCACTTACCATGCTAACCAATCAGCCTCCGGAAATGGGTATAACGATTGCAGTATCCCTTGGCTTTTTAGGTCTACTTGCTCGTAATGCTCGTATGACTGTAAATTCTATTTGGGTACATAAAGCAGATAAGGCAGCGGCGGAGGGCAATACAAGAAAGATTTTCTTCTATAATACTATCTGCCCGCAATTTATAAATTTATTAGTATATGCTGTTCCTGCATTTTTGGCAGTGTATTTTGGAGCAGAGTATTTTCAGCAATTTCTTGATATACTTCCGGAATTTGTTCTTACAGGGCTTCAAGCTGTTGGTAAATTACTTCCTGCTCTTGGTATTGCGCTGCTTCTGAAATCTATTTTCAACGCAAAATTTGTGCCATTTTTTCTAATCGGTTTTATCTTTTCCAGCTACCTGAAGTTAGATATCATAGCCATTGCCCTATTGGGTGCATCTTTTGCTATGTTATATTGGCATATGAATAAAAAGAATGAGGAGGCGGCTTAGTTATGGGAACAGTAAAAACTGAAAAAAAGGATGGAATAAGGCTTAGAAGGTCAGACTTGTTAAAGAGTTTTGCAATTTGGGAGATTACCAGCGAGACCTGTCTAAACTTCGAGCGCCTGATGTCTTTGGGTTTTTGCCATGCAATGACGCCTATTTTGAAAAGGTTATATCCAAATAAAGAAGATTTGGCCGCTGGTCTAACTAGACATATGTCTTTCTTTAATACAGAAAATAACTGGGGTGCTTTAATTCCCGGCATAATAGCATCTATGGAAGAAGAACGTGCGAACGGTGCAGATATTTCCGATGAAACAATAAATGCAGTCAAGACGGGACTTATGGGCCCATTAGCGGGTATAGGTGATACGATTACACAAGGACTTGCAAAAACAATGTTTCTTGCAATCGGAATCGACCTTGCCCTAAAGGGCAATTTGTTTGGACCGTTTCTATTCCTTATACTGTATACCGCATATTTACTGGGAGTAGGATATACTACTTTCTTCCAAGGATATAAGCTGGGACGGAATGCTTTCAGCAAGATTAGCGATAAATCAATTATGAGGAAAATAACTAATTCAATGTGTATTCTTGGTATGACTATTGCAGGCTCGATGGTAGCTACTCATGTAAACATCACTACACCACTGGTGCTTTCCTTCGGAGAAACACAGGTCCAGATTCAGGCGCTATTGGATCAAATCATGCCTAATTTATTAAGTCTTTGCGGTGTAGCTGTAGTATTTACATTGCTGCAAAAGAATAAACCGGTTACTCAAATAATGCTTTCCATGGTTGTAATTGGAATTGTAGGAGCAGCGATAGGTATTTTGTAAATGAAATCGATTGGCTTTAGCATAGAATGGAGGTTATAGGATGTCTTGGTTAAAAGAAATAATAGGTACAGAAAAGGCGATAGTGGGACTTTGCCACTTTAAGGCGTTGCCAGGAGATCCGCTATATGATGCGGATGGCGGTATGGAAAAGGTATATGAAGCTGCACGAAAGGATGTCATTTCACTGCAGGAAGGCGGCATTGATGCGATACATTTTTCTAATGAGTTTAGTATGCCTTATATGCTTGAAGTGAATATTGAAACTGTAGTGGCTATGGCAGAGCTTATAGGTGAACTTAAAAGAGATATTAAAATACCTTTCGGTTGCAATGTTATTAGCGATCCTATGGCAAGTGTTGCGTTAGCAGCAGCTACCGGCGCGAAATTTATTCGAGGGACATTTACAGGTGCTTATTCCAGCAATTTTGGAATTGTCAATGCCAAAGGCGGTGCAGCTGTCCGCCTTCGACACAATGTTGGTAGAGATGATTTGAAGATGGTTTATTATGTAGTGCCTGAGTCCGCTGCCGATATTGGCGGCAGAGATCCTGTTGAAGCTATGAAGGCCTGCTATTTTCTCGATCATCCGGATGCTTTGTGTGTTGCCGGACCTGTTGCAGGGCAAAAATCAGATGTGCAGCTTATGAGTCGCGTGAGAGAGGCATTTCCCCAAGCAGTTATTTTTGCAAATACGGGTGTGAACCCAGATACCGTAGAAGAGATATTTTCTATTGCAGATGCCGCATTTGTAGGTACCTATTTAAAAAAAGATGGCGTATTTGAGAATCCTGTAGATTCTGAAAGAGTAAAGCGGCTTATGGATAAAGTTCAAAGTATCTTCTAAAACTGAAAGGGATTGCGACTGACATCTTCCCCTTGTAGTAGACAGTTGAAATAAAAAACTGTTTACTGCAAGGGGTATATTTTTATAACCAAAAAATTATAACTTTTGAAAGGCCGTAGTAATCTGAGTGAGATAATAGAATAAGAGAGAGGAGTGGAGAAAAAATTTATAAAACTTATATAATCAACAAATTTGCAGATCACAAATATAAGTTAAAGCTCAAACCGGTTGAAATTGCTAATGATATTTGGCCGCTTCCTGTTGATAATCAAATAAATGTAAAAAAAGAAAATTTGGTTTCAGTTTAAAAAACTACTTTCTAGAGATATTAATGGCGTTAGGAGAGGAGAAGAATTAACGGAGGACTTGTATGTGGAAATCAATTTAAGTGCAAAGGACATATTAAATTATGTCCGAATTTTGGCTAAAGAGTTTAAGATGGAAGAATATATCGATTTCATGGTTCGATACTAAAATTTTAGAGCTACGTGCTATATATCTGCTTCTGGGACGGATATGGAAAGCTTGTTACAATGGTTAATAGTTTATATCATGATCAAGAAAATCGACAATATTTATCCGAAAGGGAGTGAGGTCGTGATAACTTTAGCTGATAAACTCTTATTAAAACCGCAATAAAATTATTAACTAAAAAATTTGGGTCTTTGCCAGAAGAAATCAGGGTCCGAATATCAAAATTAGACTTAGTAACTTTAGAAGTTATAATAGATGGTATTTTTGGATATGAAAGTTTGGAAGATGTTAAAAAATACATTAATTAAATAAGGGGGGCTAACCATACTCATGCACTTATTGTAGTAGTTAAAAGAGTGTAAACGATTTACAGAAAATAAGTGTAACAGTAGGTGTCAACCCCCTTTTATTACACTTTGAACATAGATACAAAATTGTTAAATATATAACTATACTTTGATTTTATATAATATTATGATATTATTTATTTAATGGTAAGACCACCATACCATTATACCTATACTGCTGAATAATAATTTGATAGGAGGATTTTGAAATGAAGGTAAGGCTCCCATATCACAAAACTTTTTTAAAGGTCGATATACCTGACGAAAATTTTTCAGGGATGCTGACTTCAAAGGCTGACGAATATAAGCCATCCTTATCCCAGGAAGAGATAGTTGAAGCTGCTCTTGACAATCCTATAGGAAGTCCACATTTAGAAGAATTAGTAAAAGGAAAGAAAGAGGTTTTAATAATAACAAGCGACCATACACGACCCGTGCCGAGCAAAATTACAATGCCTATATTATTAGATAGAATCAGAAGGGCAAATCCGGATATAGATATAAAAATTATGATTGCAACAGGTTTTCACAGGCCGACAACAAAAGAAGAAATGATAGATAAATTTGGGGAAGAAATAGTTAAAACAGAAACTATTATAAACCATATGGCTTTTGATAAAGATCAGCTAGAATATGTTGGTGTTCTGCCGTCAGGTGGAAAACTATATTTAAACAAAATGGTTTGCGAATCAGAATTAGTTATATCTGAGGGTTTTATTGAACCGCATTTTTTTGCTGGGTTTTCAGGGGGAAGAAAGAGCATTCTTCCGGGCGTGGCAGGTGCAACATCTGTCATGGAAAATCATTGTGCAAAATTTATTGCAAGCCCTTATGCGAGAACAGGAAACTTGGAAAATAATCCAATACATGAAGACATGCTATTTGCAGCAAAAGCAGCCAATCTTGCCTTCATATTAAATGTTGTAATAGATAAAGATAAAAAAATCATAAATGCTTTTAGCGGTGATAGCGTTTTAGCGCATGAGGAAGGATGTAAATTTGTAAAACAACTTTCAAGTGTAAAGGCAAAGCCTGCAGATATTGTCATTTCAACAAACGGAGGGTATCCCTTGGACCAAAACCTTTATCAATCCGTAAAAGGAATGACTGCAGCAGAGGCAGCGTGTCGTGAGAATGGAGTAATCATAATGGTTGCTGCATGTAACGACGGCCATGGTGGAGAGTCTTTTTATAACAACATGAAAAATGCAAAAAGCCCCAGGGAAATTTTAGATAGATTAGCAAAGGTGCCTCCGGAAGATACGGCACCTGATCAATGGGAATTTCAAATTTTATCAAGGATTCTTGACAAGCATACAGTTATATTTGTAACAGATATGTGCGACCCCAAAATGATTGAGGACTGCCACATGATTCATGCCTATACAGTTGAAGATGCTATAAAGCAGGCACTTAAACTCAAAGGAAATGATGCAAAAATTACTGTAATTCCCGATGGTGTTTCGGTGATAGTAGAAAGATGATTAAAGGATATAACAGGCAAAAGTAAAAAACCTATGAATTTGCCACAATTGACACGTAAGCCGAATTCTGGTGTATATGAGTCGATATCATCTACCAAAATCATTATCGGTCAATTTAGTATATGATGTAAGATTTTAATTATTTTTTACATCTTCCCACTTCCTCTATATATTGCCTGCATAATTTGGGCAAGGGGAAAGTCTTTGCTCCAAAAGGCGTTTTCTGTGTCGGCAAAAGCAGTTGCATGGATAGAAGGAACCGCAGGAGGGCTGGATACAGGCAGAGGTTTTCCACTCCAAAAACCTTCTAAAGAAAAGGCGGTGGCAGTAATATTTTCTTTTGCAAAGGCAGATGCAGTTGTCCCGGAAAATAGTGATGTGGAAGGTTTGGCCTGGGCCGGGATGTTATTGCTATCATTCCGGGATTTTCTTTTTCTATCATCGAATTTTAACAGACGGTTTAAGACATCCTCTTTTTCCATACCTCTGAGTTTAAAGACCAAGAAAGGGTCTTTGTCAAGCTCTTCGGCTACAATATAGTGAACTGCTGCAATATGCTTGCACGGCACGGCAAAATCAGGGCATGAACATCTTGCGTCAATTTCGCTATCGTCCGCTGGCAACAGACTTATTCCCACTTCCTGAAAAATAGCTGCTATATCTTCCGGCATATCTCCGGAAAGAAGTTTTGCAGCATATAATGCCTTTGTGCTAAGGTGTTTGAGGACAGCCTGCCACTCTTTTTTTGTTAATTTTGCAACTTTAATGGTAACCTTGTATGGCGTAGATCGCGAGCCTTGAACTTTTGCCGTTATCTTGCCCGACTCGATATGAAACTCAAGCACACTGCCGTTTCTGGCATAGCGTCTTCCGCGCTCTAAGCGATTAGCCCAGCCAAAGGATTCTAAGATACTAATCCAATGCCTGCCCCACCATGTATTTGAAAATGAATTTCCTTTAGCCATAACATCTTCTCCTATTCTAAAGCCGATTTGCGACTCAGCGTAATGAGGTCTGCTATTTGCTCGTTATCCATTTCTGTGAGCCACGCTTCATCACTGCCTATTATATAGTCTGCCAGCTTTTGCTTTTTAACAATAAGTTCGTCAATCCGTTCTTCCAAAGTTCCTTGGCATATATACTTATATACCTGTACATTCTTCTTTTGTCCGATGCGAAAGGCTCGGTCTGTTGCCTGATTTTCCACTGCCGGGTTCCACCATCGGTCAAAGTGAAAGACATGATTGGCCTTTGTTAAATTTAAGCCAACTCCACCTGCCTTCAGTGAAAGGATAAATATTTTTGGCTCCTTACTTTTTTGAAAGCGCTGCACCATATCATCCCTAGCTGTTATAGGCACACCTCCATGTAAAAACATTACTTCTGCATCAAAGATTTTATCTAGATAAATTCTCAACAGTTCTCCCATTTCCTTAAACTGTGTAAAGACTAAGGCCGAGTCGCCTTCAAGAAGTGCTTCATACAACATTTCTGAAAGCCTGATAAGTTTACCTGACCGTCCGTCTAATTTACTTTGATCATGCAAAAAATGGGTCGGATGGTTGCATATCTGTTTAAGCTTCATAAGTGTCGTAAGTATTAGACCCCTTCTTTCGATTCCTTCAGCATCATCAAGCTTTTCCAAGGTATTCTTTACCACAGCTTCATAAAGGCTGGCCTGTTCCCGTGTCAAAGGGCAGTAGACCTTAGTTTCCTGCTTTTCCGGCAAATCTTTTATAATAAGAGGATCGGTTTTGACCCGCCTAAGGATAAAGGGCTTTACCAATTTCTGCAATTTTTCCAACGGTTCTTTTTCATTGTATTTCTGTATAGGCAGTTCAAATTTTGTCCTAAAGGAATTAAAGTTGCCAAGATAGCCTGGGTTTAAAAAATCCATAATTGACCACAATTCAGCCAAACGATTTTCTACAGGTGTTCCTGTAAGTGCAATTCTTGTTTGGGCCTTTATTGATTTTATGGCTTTTGTCTGTTTACTTGTTGGGTTTTTTATATTTTGGGCTTCGTCTACGACAACCCTTTTCCAGTTAATGCTTTGAAGTTCCTTGATATCTCGGCGTGCAAGGCCAAAACTTGTTATTACCAGGTCGGAGGCAAGAGCTTGCTTTTTAAAATCCTTTTCCTTAAGCCGATCTTGACCGTAATGTATCATTAAAGATAAAGTTGGGGCAAACTTATAGGCTTCACGTTGCCAGTTTCTGACTACTGAAGTAGGGCACACCAGGAGTGTGGGGATGCCTGCCGTTTCCTCCTCTTTTTCCTTTAGGAGCAGTGCCAAAATTTGGATAGTTTTGCCGAGCCCCATGTCATCAGCTAGACAACCGCTGAGGCCCCATTTTTCTAAGTACATCATCCAAGACATGCCGCGTTTTTGGTAATCTCTTAGCTTACCGTAAAAGCTTTGCGGCTGCTCCTGTACATTAAAACTGTCGGGTTCTTCCAGTTTTTTCATAAGATCGGAAAACCAGCCATGTGTTTCTATCTGCCCTATAGATTCTTCCTCAACAGCAGCGTTGGATAAATTTATGGCGTCAGACAACCGCAGTTTACCGTGATTTTGTTTTTTTCTTTGTGACCATATATTTAAAATATTATCTATCTCATCTTTTCGAACTTCAATCCACTGTCCATTTATATTAACAAGTGGAACTTTTATATCAACTAATCGCTGCCACTCCTCAACGGATATCTCCTTATCGCCTATAGCAAGAGCGATATCATAATCTATCAGAGCATCTATGCCCATTAGACCTGTGCTCATTGATGGAATATGGTCTTCTTTGGAGCCTAATTTAAGTTTAACATTTACCTTTTTTTCGGCCCGATCTTTTTTCCACCAATTAGGAACTAAAATTCCGTAGCCGTTTTCCTCTAATGTTCCTGCACCATGTTTTAAGAAATCATAAGCCTCAGCAGACGTCAATTCCCATTGGGAAGGTGCATCTTTTTCCAAGCTTTTAAGAAGCGGCGGATAGATTTCAGATGCCTTTCCAAGACTTGCCAGTAAAATTTCTCGAGGATTTTTGCATAGTTTAAAGAGTGTGCTATTTTGTGCACCTCTTTGCCAAATTTCATCGGTGGGAACTATAAGACTTGGGTCGTTCCTACCTTGCAGCAGAAAACGGATAACCCAGTTGCCGTCATGGTCTTTGGGCTCTTCCAGCTTAAAGCATAATCGGAAAGGCATATCATAGGCAGTTTGATGATAAGTCAGCCATTTTTTAAATTTCTTATAAAATGGTTTAAAATCATCATGAAAATTTATAGGCTGCATTTTGCTGTTAAGAAGAGCATGTATGAATTCGGATTCAACATGTTCAGGGAAAGCCCGTAGAATTATATCTATGATTTTTGAAGTTTTTAAATTTCTGATAAGGTAATCGAGGGTTACAGCTATAAAATGTTCAGTAAGGCTATGTGCATTAAAGCCTAAAGAAGTACTTCCCGCTATACCCGGCATGCTGCTTGAAAAGTTTGACAGACTCTTTTCGTAAGCCACAGGGTCCCCTGCAAACTTCCATAATGCATAGTAATTACCCGAAGTGCTTTTAACAATGTCCGGTAAAAATTGTTCCGATTTGACAAGGCTTTTTACATAAGAGGTGACGGATGCCCAGTAAATTAAATCACTGCCCAATATAAGTTCTTCCGGGTCTCCTATAAAATCTAAGAACGACGAAAGGGTTAAAAAAGCTTCATCAATATTAAGTGCGATGCCGGGAACGGACCAATCGCTTAAAGTTATTTCCGTTTCTCTTTCTGCATATTTCTTTATCGCTAAAGAAGAAATAGGCTCGCCGTGATAAGTAGGAAGAAGAAAGCTTGTAACGGTCTTTTTATAGGCATTATTTATAGGTAAGCCAAGTTTCTTAATAAGTTCATTAATGTTTTTTGTCGGGTATGCATATGGAAAGAGCTTTTTCGGATTATGAAATATATCGGGGTAGTCAGTGTCGATACTGCGAGTTTCAAACCATAGAAAGAAACTTCCCATATTAATAAATGATTCATCAGTATTCGGTATCCAAGTGCCATGAATTACAATAGGCATATTATTCTCCTTATAGATATAATAAAAAAATGTCTATAATTATAATTATAAGGTTATAATAGAGTAAAAATCAACAAGTATTTAGAAAGGCTTTTATAATTTTAAGTAATGCTGTTATAAAAACTGTATTCGATATGCTATAATTGTAATTGCGAGCTTATGAAAGTTAATTTTAAAATGTCTATTTTATTTATTGCAATAGGAGGTAAAAAATGGACTTAGAATTAATTAGCAGTGATGTTTCAAAAGCAATTGAGGAATTATTTGCTATAGCACCGGTAAAAGCCGGTCAACTTCTGGTGATAGGCTGCAGCACCAGTGAGGTTATGGGAGGAAGGATAGGAAAGGCTTCCAGTATGGAAGTTGCAGAAGCTGTAGTAAGGGGAATAGCAAATGTCATACCCAAGTACGACATAAGACTGGCAGCTCAGTGCTGCGAGCATCTAAACCGAGCGTTGGTTGTCGAGGCAGAAGTTGCCGAACAATACAATTTAGAAATAGTAACGGTGGTGCCGGTAATGCATGCAGGAGGTTCCTTTGCCACTACGGTTTATGCAAATATGCAGCATCCGGTAGTAGTGGAGTATGTAAAGGGTCACTTTGGTCTTGATATAGGAGATACATTGATAGGAATGCACATAAAGCATGTAGCTGTTCCGGTAAGACTCAGTATCGACAAAATAGGACAAGCACACTTAACAGCAGCCCGGTACCGCCCCAAATTAATCGGCGGTGCTCGGGCAGTAATACCGGAAACTTGGGATAAAAAAGGTTGTAAATAACAGATAAGATTTTACGGTTTTATTAAAGGGCTATACTTTTGATTATATTGCCGGTTTCGATGTCAAGAAGAGATATATAGGAATCTTCGAAAACAGCCATAGATGGTATGTCATCCTTGGGAAGTGCACAGGAACCGGGGTTTAAGAGGATAAGCCCTTGCTTTTTTACCAGGTTTTTTACATGTGTGTGGCCGGTTATGATTATATCAATCCTCCATTTTTTAGCAAGCAAAATCAATTCATCTTCCGTAGTTTCATGGCCATGTGTAACCATGATTTTATATTTTTCTAAGACTAATAGGGCATAGGGGGATTGGATGGGAATTGCGAGCATTACTTGGTCAATCGGAGCATCACAGTTGCCGGCGGCAGCGATAAAGGGCATGTCTATGGAATTTATGGCTTTGGCAAGTTCCTGAGGATTATATCCTGCCGGCAGCGGATTTCTGGGCCCATGGTACAGTATATCCCCTGCGTGAATGATGTAGTCGTAAGGCTTGGCAACTTGCAAAGCCTTGTTAAAAGCATCCAAACTCCCGTGAGTGTCACTTAATATGGCAATTCTCATATTTGCACCTCCAATTTATGAAACTCCTTTAGTTTGCACAACTTTGATGTTTCGCTCAGCCAATTCTTTTATAAATCTATCAGGATTTACTGCTGCTTCCGGAGCAAAGACACCTTTTCGGGTTATCTCACCCCTTGCTATCATCATAGCACCGATGGCAAGGGGTACACCGGTAAGATTGCTCATATGATCAACTGCTTGGTACACCAAGTGCTGTCTTTTACCGTTTAAATATCCCTTTACGTCTACTCGAATGCCTGACAGAGGGACAGCCGGTTTTTGGATTTTTTCAAGAATAGGCAGCACAGTTTTTATAACATTACCTACAAACTGTTTTTTGCTTGGGGTATTTGTCAAACCTAATCTGGAAATAACAATAGCAAGTTTATTAAGGTAACTTTCCTTAAGACCGCCTTTTAGTGTGACGGTTTTTACTCCTTCTAAATACAGTGGCAGTGTTACCGGTTCCGGATGACCTAAATGATACATATCGACAAAGCCCAACGGCTCCAGAAACTCAACTTTTTCTTTGCCGCTGCCGGCAGGAATTTCTATCTTTTTACCATCAATAAAACTTGTTACCTTACCGGTAAATATGTGAATGGTATGAAGGGTAACAGCAAGTCCTGTAGCATCAGAAGCACTGCCTGCCCAGTATATATTGATTTCCTCAACTTCATCTAATTCATCGGCACCCTTTCGAGCAAGGATGTTACTGATACCGGGAGTCCAACCTAAACCGGTTAAAATGCTTAAATTTGCATTTTTAGCCTTTTCATCCAAAGTTAAAATACTCTCTGCCGCATCATAATCATCACAAATGCTGACATAGTTAACATTGGATGAAATAGCAGCTTCTACCGCAACCTTTTCAAATTTATAAAAGGGGCCCATGGCACTTGCAACCACGTCTTTACCCTGCATTGCTGAAATCAGGGTTTCCGGTCGATTAGCATCTATGTAGACAGCTTTGACCTTTTCACCAAGCACATCTGCCAGCTTTTTGGCAGCAGCTATATTAATATCTGCGATAACAAGTTCCGTAACCTCTTCGCTTTTTGCCAAATCTCTTACGGCACGGCTGCCCATATCACCGGCACCGCCCAATACGGTTATCTTCATAGTTTTTACTCCTTTCGCTTTAAAACCATATATGTGCTTTTATTATACATCAAAAGTTTGATTTCAGTACAAAAAACATTGAATTCATATTTTTACGGCAAAACTGACTTTCTACAGTAGAATCAGCTTTTAATTGATGTCTATTTTTGCCGGGTTAGAAGCTAACTATTTATTAAAAAAAGAGGGCAAATCATACAATTGTATGATTTGCCCTTAAAACTAGGGAGTAGTGTAAATTGGCAAGGCTTTTAAGCTTTGGGCTATCATTTGTCCTTTAGAGCCTTTGGAATATCAGGCTCATAAAGTATCCACATGCTCGTTGCAGAAACGCCTGAAAAAGCTACTACGGCTACAAAGGATGCTAGGGAAGAGAGAATTTGTGTTTTAAACCTTTTAAACATTTTTCCACCTCCCGAAGATTTTTGTTATTATTCTAACAATTGTAATATTCTTCAAAAGAAACGAATTTCCTGCTAAACTTGCACAACTGGCAGTTTTCGCAATGTAATCGGCAGAATATTAGGCATGAATGGCGGAATATGATTATAAATTTTACACAGATATTTTGTCTTTGATAAACAGATATTTTCCTTTACTCATATAAGCCTTCTTGTCATAGCCGTAAAAACTTATTTCATATGAGTCGCCTAAGCTCTCTATACATTCAACCATACCGATGTTTACGATATAAGATTTATGTGTTCTGTAAAAATGGCTGTTTAATTCAGATTCGATGTCCTTAAGGTTTTCATTACACATAAATGGACCTTTTCTGGTGTGTATGGTGGTGTCTTTGCCATTTTTTTCAATAAATATGATATCTTTTATGTTCAAAAAGAGTATTTTGTTTTTAATTCTAACAGGAAATATTTCAGCGGTTTTTAGTTTGTTGTCTAACATGCTGGATTCACGTTTAACTATGAGATTGTTGATAGTTTGATTGAATCTTTCAATGTCGATAGGCTTTAGTATGTAATCATATGGATGAACTATAAACGATTCATGGGCATAATCAGGATATCCCGTAATAAAGACTATGGAAGTATCAGAGTCGAAAGTGTTAGCGATTTTGGCAACTTCAATCCCATCAATATCGGGCAAGTCGATGTCTAAAAGCAAGATATGAGGAGACTGTTTTTTTATAATTTCAACTGCTTCATTTCCGCAAGATGCAGGGAAAATTTCTTCAACAAGAGAGTTCCCCTTTAAGAGCTTGCAAATCATAGCCAAAGTATTTTTTTCATCTTCACAAACAAGTATATTTGCCATGCATCAACCCTTACCTTTCTAAAACTCAGTGATATGAAACCCTTAGTATTTTATAACCCAACGGGGTAACCAACAGCATTCCTTCTACTACTCCAAGGAAAATAGCCTTTAACAGATTGTAATTGCCAATAAAGTAAAACATATGAGTAAGAATAAATAATACACCTAATATTATTATTGTGATTCCTTTAAGTTTTTGTCTGGTGCATAAATCCGAGACAACCTTTTTTTCTGTTCCTGCAGGTACCCATTTTAAAGTGATGAAAAGGCTTATAATTAAAAAAATATCACTTACAATTATAAGGTGATTTGTGTCAAAAGATATATATTTAATTATCAAACCATTTAAAGCGAACATACAAACACCTGTTGCATAGCATGATGCATAGGTTTTAAGATGAGCACCTCCGGCAAAATTTCTGATTGAAGCAAAGGCAAAAAGACTTAACATTGTTTCAGGGAGGGTATGTAAAACCAAAGAAACAGTAAGGATTGAAAAAAATTTAAAGGTCATACCCAGCATAATTTCAAATCCATATTCCAATATTTCTTTATCATATTTTTCATATCCCAGTTCTGAAATTATTATTTGTGACAACTTTTGAGAACAACTCCGAAGCACCAATTTCACCGCCCTTTTTTGGAAGATATATAGTAAAGGTTGTTAAACCGTCATATATTGACAAAGAGATTTTGCCGCAGTATTTATCTATTATCTTTTTTACTACATAAAGGCCAAAACCTCTTGCGTCTTTATGTTTTGTACTAAAACCGGCATCATAAATTTTATACATATCAGATTCTTTAATCGTCACGCCGTTATTTGAAATCTTAAAGATGTAATTTTCTTCATCCTCCTGCAGCTCAAGATTTATATTTCGCTCACCGGTTTTTTCCATAACGGCTTCTATCGCGTTGTCCAATACATTGCCTATAACTGTGCTTAGTTCCCATGAACTCATTTTGAGGCTTCTTATTTTATTTCCATTTGATTTTACATAAAAATTTATATTATTTCTTTTAGCGGTTTCCATTTTGATATTTAAAACAGCGGTTAACCCCAAGTCTCCTAAGCGCAGTAATTCGCTGGTGTTTCGATAATTTCCGGCTATACCATTGACATATTTTTTAAGTTCCCCATATTCTTCTGTGTATATCATGGCCTGTATGGTTTGAATGTGCTGGGAATGCTGATGTCTTTCGCTTCTTAATGTATTAAGCAATTCTTCAATTTCTTTCAAATATGAATTCACGGATTCGTATTCCACCTCTTTTTTTGAATAATACTCAATGATTAGTACCCAGAAACCTGGTAATATTAGTAAATTAAAACCTAAAGAATTCTAAAAACAATCGGCAAAAACTAAAATACAAAAACCTTCAAACCCT
>JALHJR010000212.1:0-1146 GCA_022840405.1 Tepidanaerobacter acetatoxydans | reverse complement strand
ATAAGCCTGACAGAATAAGGTTTACTCTTTTTCATGAATTGGCTCATTTACTTTTAGTGTTTGGGGATGTTACAGAAAAACAAAAGGAAACTTTATGTCATGAATTTGCAGGAGCGATGTTATTACCCGAAGATGCTATCAAAGCAGAGTTAGGAAATCATCGTAGTAAACTTTCTACTTTAGAATTAGGAAACATCAAAAAGCAATATGGAATTTCAATGCAAGCAATAGTAATGAGAGCTAAGGCTTGTGGTATTATAAATGACTATTATACTCAACAATTTTTCTTTTTGATTAAACAACAAAATTGGAAAATAGATGAGCCTATAGAATATCAAGGAGTTGAAGAGAGCAACCGCTTTGAACAGCTTTTGTTCAGGGCTTTAATTGAGGACCAGATTTCAATGTCCAAAGCAGCATCTTTATCCAACAAGTCCTTAGCAGAATTTAAAAAGGAACATCAACCTATGTTTTAGTGCTAATACTGAAAATGCCAAGAAACTTTTTGAAGGCGAAGATCTTTTATTTACGTCTTTCGTAAGAAATTTAAACAGTTTCTAAATACCTGTCGTAATAATGAAATTAAAAATAGCTGTTACGGATGCTTGTATTTTTATAGATCTCTATGATTTAGGTCTTGTAGCTTCATTCTTCCAACTTGAAATTGAGATACATACAACGTCTTCAGTTTATTTTGAATTGTATTCTGAACAGCAACAAGTTCTAAAAGCTTATCAATCCGTCAACAAACTTATTGTCCATAATCTCATAGAAGAAGATTTTTTACAAATCCATTCAGAGTCCTACCCCAAATCTTTATCCGAAACAGATAAATCTGTATTGCATATTGCCAATAAAATAAATGCCTGTGTATTAAGCAGTGATAAAACAGTACGTAATTGTGCAAAGAACAAAGACATTGAATATCACGGAATGATTTGGATTTTTGATAAGCTTGTGGAAGCGAATATTTTATCAGAAAAAGAAGCCGCTCACAAATTAAAACAACTCGTTGCTACAAATTTTATTTTTCAAAATAATAAGCCTTTAGTTGATGAAATACAAAAACGGTTTAAGCTTTGGTCTTAATCCGGTCGCTTATCCCTCTACAGAAAGAAATAAGATTTTCGTTTTATAAGACATTAT
>JALHJR010000019.1:3598-41190 GCA_022840405.1 Tepidanaerobacter acetatoxydans | reverse complement strand
GCATAATCTTTAAGCTTTAAACAATTATTAAAGTTAATGCAAAAGTACGATTTTATGAGAAATACAAAGATATTGTCCAGAGATAGGGGACCAGACCGAGTTGTTGTTAGGACATGAAAGTATAGAAAGCAGCGCTATTTATCTTAAAGTGAGACAGGAGGATTTGGAAGAAAGTATTAATGCTATATCAGATTATTAGAAACAAATTTATCTTTAGTTTCAGACTAAAAAACAGGCATCATTTGCCTGTTTTCGCTATCTATATCTACTCTCTATTTTCTTTTCATAATGCCTATGCCTATTATTGAAACAATGGTTACAATCGTAATGCAGACTAAAAGACTAATTATTACATATTTCATAACTTATAACCTGCTTTCATACTTTCTTTACCATATGTAAAGTATTTAGGGGTAAGTAGCAAGTTTGACCTTATCTCCTTACCCCTATATTCCCTTGCTTTAATTCTCTATACCTGCTGTTTTATTACCTTCCACTCTCTTATATTGTCTTTTATAAAAAATGCCGTTACTATAGTAAAAGGTATTATCGCAAACCATCTATACTCGAAGAATAGTTTCTGATATAAGTAAAATAGAAGAAAAAATGTTGCATATCCAATTGCTGTAGGTACTGCAATATTATATATAATTAATTTCTTTTTCATTAATAATCAACTCCTTTCTTCCAATATAGTAGCGCACATAGAGATACTTGTCAGGTCCAAAATTAAAAATAACGTTAATTTGTAATAATTCTGATAAAATTTTGTCGCATGAAAATTACCCATAATCCTTACATCTTAAGCCTTTTTCCAACTTAACTAATATACATATATAATTTATAGCGTTCAGGATAGAAGGTATCAAAGGAGAACAGGAGTAATATGGCTTTTAGAACCAATAGAATCTAATAGAAATTTCTTTATTCTATGTTAAATATCATTTTCTCAAGTTCATCTATGGTATTGATGCCTGTAGCCTTTCCAAGCCAATCCATTAATATGCTTTCATCTTGTTGGTTCATAATTGCATGGTTAATATAGTCAGGTAAGGAATCAAACTTATGTAAAAGAATTACTAGCAATGAGTCCCGCATTCCTTCCTTCTTCCCTTCATCCTTAATCCTTACTCCCACCTCACTATCCATCAGCCATTCCTTCAAAACCTTAACCCCTTGTTTACCTGTAGACCTTGATATAATTTCTGATATCACTGCTACATAAGCCATCCGTTCTTCTTCATCCTTTATAGTCTCTATTAAAAGCAAAACTTTCCTAAGCGCTTTACTGAAAGATATCGAATGCTGCATAAATGCCAGAAATACCAGATTCAATTTATCTCTCTCATTAAGCAAACAACCTGAACTAATTTTCTGGCTGAGTTCCTTATATGTTTTTTCTCCATCAACACTTGATAAATCTACTACTTGAACCTCATAATGCATTGAGCCAAAATTTCTCACCATTTTGCCATCTTGCCCGCTTCCAAAATTCAGAATTACTGTCCTTACCTGTAATCCACACCTTAAAATTATGCTCATGTCATAAGTAAACATGCTCTGGAGGTCGGGTTTTATTTCATCATTCATGATTTCCATGTGAAGCAATGTATCATCCTCAAGTAAAAACATCAATAATGGTAGTTTATAATTCTCTATCCTTTCTACTTCCACTATTTCTTTAACCTTTTCTAATTCTAAATTAATCTCCTTGAATGATATCCCTTGAAATGTCCTATTAAAACTTTTTTCATTAAAACTCTCTTCCTGAAAAGTTACTCTCATATCCGTCACCTCTAACCTTGATTTTATTGCCTCAAATTTTCTTTTAAAAATAAAAAAGCACATTCTCCTTAATTATTGCCAGTATAAACCTGGCTGTATAAAGAGAATGTGCTCTCCGTCTGTTTTTCTAAAATTATTGTAGCACATATAGATAAAGAAAACAAATCATATTGTAACTGTTATTAATAAACTACCAAATTTATCTTAACCCATATTCCTTTCCCCTGATTAAAACTTTTGGCTCTACTAATTTGACTTTCTATGCACCTGTGAATAAAATGTTTCAAATTTTCTGAAGGAGTGGTCATAATGATAAATTTAGAAGTTTTCAGACTGGAACTAAATTACCTGAAGCAGGTTGCAAAGGGCATTTTGGGGGATAAGGTTTCAGGGGAAATAGGCGAAGCGATTGAGGCCTTAACCCTTCATTTTCTTAACCCTGTTACCTATGATTCCTTATCCCTTTCTTACCTTCAAACAATTGAACAGTACATAAATCAGATTCAGCATGAAATAGAACCAGATAAATATCAACTCCTGATGAACAATATCCCAACCATAAGGATTTTCATTGAAAAAGTAAAATTTGAGATACCCAAATGCTAATAAAATAAGGCTTTGTAGGATATACACCTTATCCCCAAAGCCTTTTCTTTTGTCCTAATTTTCCTATTTCCCTTGTCCCTTTTTTATAAATTCGTATAAATCCGTATTATCCATCTTTTCAAAAGCGATAGCCTTTTCAATATTAGTTAAAACTACCTGTTTGCTCTTGATTTCACCAATCAAAGTATACCGAAAGTCATCATTGTATGCAATAATAAAATCCTCTATTCCTTTATCTATTTCCATAGACTGTAACTGTTTCAGGATGCTATCTCTATTTAATTCATATTTATCAACCAATTCGGCACATTCAATTATTACCTTATTCATATTACCATATCTCCTTTTCCACATATTACATATCTTATTATATTATATGAATTTACTATCACTAAATCAAATTGGAATAAATCCTTGTGATTTCCTCTAAAACTATACTTAACCCTTATTCCTATTATTACTTAATATCCTTTTTAATCGACTGCAATATCAAACTTCCCGTCCTTATACTGATACGCTTTATCCGAAATCACATTCGGGTCTTTATCTATCATAATCAGTGACTCTATAATTTTTATATATTCAGGACGGTATCTGGCCACAATTAATGTAGTTGAAGAAGGAATTGCGAAAAGATAATCCTTCCCTATTTTTTTGTGTATTTGATTCTGTAGTGCGGTACTTAACAACAATGTCGAGTTATAGTCTGTAGAATACTTCGGACAAAATATATCAAGTGTCTTATCCAACTTTACTAATGGATTGGCCATCTTATTCAAGTTTTCCCATGCTGCCATTTTCATTTTGTAAAAGTCCACATCATCAGTTTGCAAAATAAACCTAAAAGTTTCCCCCATGTCTGAAACATAAAGTATGTCTATATCTGTAAAAGCCTGTTCCCTGTAAAATTGAATATCATTTTCCCCTTTCCCAAAATCCCTGCTTTTAAGGAATGGATACACACTCTTGTAATCAATCTTAAACTTATATTGATTTAGAATATCATTAATAATGCCAACATATAATTTTAAAGTTTTCTTATAATCCTTAACTTCCTGATATTCCCTATACATAGAACTAATAGGTATAGACATACTCGCAGGACCAGACTTTACTAGCATATAATTGCCGTCTAAACTAACCTCTGAAAAATACTTATTTAAATCCAAAATTATTTTATTGATAAAGTCATTAATAGTAAGCATTTTCTTCCTCCTAAATAATAATAAAAAAGCATACCCTCTTTACTTATTCCAGCATCTGCTGGCTGTGTAAGAGAGTATGCTCTCAATCTGTATACTTATATTTTACGTTATACTATTAGTAAGCACAATATATATTTTTGATTAAATATTGCCTTGTATCCCCTTTTACCCTTTACTCCTTAAACCTTATTCCTTATGAAAATGTATGCCCTTTCACAGTAATCAAGAATCTTGATTCAAGCCCAATGTTCTATTATTATAAATTATTACTGGCTATTATCAATAAGTCCTAAATACGGTAAAATAACCTTCCACTGGTCTTCTAACTTATCTTTGAATCGTATCGCATTTGCTGGGCTGGTAGACGGCAGCCTATTTTTGCAATCACTACTTTCTTCTTTATCGCAAATAAGTTGCTTCCTTTCCCCCTGGTTATTATCTATAGGGTCAGTAAACTCACCAATTAATATGAAGCGTAATATTTAATATTATTCTAATACTAAACTCTTATACATAGCAGTTTCAGGATTTTGATAGAAATCTGGGGTTATAGAGGCCATTAAGTCCTGGGGTGCCCCAGCAATTTCCTTTAAATTATCCATTGGAACAAGTATAGTTTTTGCTCCTGCATCTAAAGATACTTGAAGTGCTTCTATTAAATTACTTACTGGACTTACAGTACCTTTGTTTGACATTTCTCCTAAAACTACAATTTGTTTCTTAACATACTTACCAGTCAAAGCACTCATTATTGCTATGAAAAAAGCCATACCTGTTTCGCTGCCTTCCTTTGACTGCATTAGATTAATCGCATTAATATGAAGTTTACATTCATTTATTGCCTTCTCTACCCCAAGAGTTTTTGCGTGGGTCATTATGTATGTTCTTGCATTGTTTGCTGCATCTTTCATTGCTCTTGACATATTACCTGTAAATAATATTCCAGACCCCATAGTAGTTTGAACTTCTATTTTAAATACTGATGGCTTACGTGTATCTAAGTCTATTCCAACTGTATACACTTCTCCTGGAGACAAATTAGTCTCAGGTATTACTCTTCCCCCCGACTTTTCTTTTAGAGTAACAAATTTCTCTTGTCCATTTTCAATATCTATATAAGAAAATGAAGTTGCCCAAAATTCTAACCCTCCAATTTTCTTCATCTGTTCTTTAACTCTTCTTCTCATTTCCATAGCAAATGCAACATAGTTCTCGATATCATCTTTTGAATAAAGACCATCTGGATGAAGTATTTTTATTAAACCAGAAACAGTTTTTCTTACTGCCTTAGCATCTCTTTGATTTAAACTTTTTCCAAATCTAAAATATTTATCTATGGCATCAGTATATGATACCTTTCGCATCTCTTTTAAAAATTCGCTAAAATAATCTGCAATTAAACCAATATGTGAAGTAAAAAGTTCAGGATACATTTTCGGTATTTCCCAACCGGGTAAATAAAAATGTATCCTATCTTGAAATGCTGTATCATCTCTCATTTCAGGAACAAGCGGAGCAAATAGATGAGATATTTCGCTAATTCTTTCAATATTACCATCTATATTACCGATAAATACCATGCTACCTGAAGCCCCTATTTCCTCTTTACCTCTAGAAAAACTTCCTGACTCCATATAATCTTTCATAATCTGTACAGCATCAGAATTACCAAATTTCATTCCTCCAACTTCATCAAACGCAACAGTATCCCAATAGCCTACCAATCCTATTTGTCTTGAACTCATGTTATAAAATAAATTTGCAACTGTCGTTTTTCCTCCTGATACAAGTATTGAATATGGAGATACTTCTCTATATACATAGGATTTACCCGTTCCTCTTGGTCCAAGTTCAATTAAATTGAAATTTGCTTCACATAAAGGTATTAATCTCGAAATAAATAATAATTTTACTCTCTCATTTTTCATTTCGTTAGGTTCATATCCAATACTTCGTAAAACAAAATCCATCCATTCTTCTATGCTGAATTTTGCTCTTCCATTCTTAATTTCTTGTATATCCAAGGAAGCCATTTGTATAGGAATTATTTCTTTTATTACAAAAGGCCTTGTTCCACCTTTTCCATACATTTCAGTATCATACTCTATATCAAGAATTGCCCACATGCCACTGCCTAACAACTTATCATTTGCCTTTACAAGTTCATCTGAAATATTTACTTCTTTAAGACCCATATTTATGAGTTCTGCCCAGTATCTATCTTTTCTATCATCTAATTTGACTGAAATTTTGTCAATAATCCTGTATATTCCTTGTTCTCGTATAATTGCCTTTATTTTCTCACTTTCATCAGGTGAAACAAAATGCTTTTCTAATATATCTTTAACCGATTGCATACCTAGTGATATTTCATCTTCATCATATATGCCACAATATCTTCCTAGCAAATATTCAAGTACATAGGATGGAACATTATATCCTACTTTTAGTTTCCTCACTAAATCTTTTCTTACAACCCGCCCCTCAAAACATTCAAGTACTAATTTATCCAAAGCGTCCAGCATCCTTATCACCTACTATCTAAAATAGTTTTTTATCATCAATTAAGTCTACATATGCTTTACTTTCATGCAATTTAATTTTTGATTCCACGTCAAATATTTTTACCGTAACGAATTTATTATTAGGTGGAAGTTTTTCATATAATCTGTATTTAATTTCTGCACAGCCATTTTCTAATTGAACTGAAAAGTTTTTCTTTTCATTATATTTATCTCCCTCAAGAGATACCTCAAGTTCCAACTCTGTATTTTCTTTGTCACATTCAATATTTATTCTTATAATCTTGCTTCTAATTTTTTCAGGAACTAAAAATTTGTATTTTATCATATCTTGCATTTCTTGAACTATAGGCTTAATTTTTATATATGGTATTATGTTCTCTTGTAAAGAAATTCCTCCATGAGCAAATTCTTCGTTTCCTCCTTTAATACTAAACTCTGCAATTCCTCTTGCAAAAATAAAATTATAATCACTTTCAATACTAGCCCAATTACTGCGTTTTACAATGTGCTCACTTTGAATGTTATTTCCTATTCCATATCTCAATGAAAGTTTAATATAATCGCCTTGTGATGACTTTATAGGTTTATTTCCTACTGAATATAAGAAACCGTGGTCTGATGAAATAAATATTGTATAACCTTTACTTGATAAGATGTTTACTACTCGTATAATATCTCTTACATTATTTCTAAAAATTTCTATTGCAAAGGTTACCCCAGATTCTCCAATATTATCTATATCTCTTGAAAATATCACTATATTATCCTTTAAGTTATCTGTACTTTGCATTAATATGTCCGAAATTTCTTTAAAGTCTAAATCAGGAATATCTTGGAGCATTTTTTCCTTACGGTTGTCTCTATAACTCAAATTTTTCTCATATTCATCCGTTGTAATTGATATGCCATTATTTTCACTTTTTAATATAAGTTTTTCATTACGATGCATGATAAGTCTTGCCATACCTACTTCTGTTATAGAAGGTAAAAAACTTACCATTATAGTATTTTTGGTTTCAAATTGGCTCAATTTTTCTTTTAGTTCTTTCCCTAACTCATAATTTAAGGCATCGACAAATATAATACATTTCTTTCCTTGTTGTTTTACAAAGTCATCCCACACAATTTGTTGATTTGCAATACCTTCAATATTGTATTTATCTAATTTTTCTATTAATAAACTATATTTATAGTTAATATCATCAAGAAAAATATTGTACATTTGATTTATCTTGTTTATAAGTGAGCCTTCAATGTCGATTTCCATTGAAACTTCTCTAAATCTTCTATAGTTATAATCAATTTTATATAGATGCTGAGTGTAATCTTTAATTAAATCTTCTACTTTTATGTATGTTTTATTCTTATACTGGATGCTGAAATCTAGGTACTGGTAAAGAAAATCAATAAGATAGCCTATGCTTGTCCATTTTGTAAACAGTTCATTTTTTGACCAAAAAGTACCTTGTCTATTTTTTATGGTAGCATAAACTTTATCTAATAATTTAGTATCGCCCTCACTATATATTACTTCCTTAATATTTCTTTTCACTTCGTCATACAACTTTTCATCGACAGCAATAAAAATATCAGATTTATATTCATTAATATGAATACTTTCTTTTACTGATATTGATGGTAATGTCTCTATAAATTGGTTCTGGTATTTATTAGAATAATAAACATATTGTTCCTTATATTTATCATTGTTTCTCCAAACATTGTCTACAAAATTAAAAATTCTTTCTCTCTTAACTTCGTCTGAAACTATGAATGACTCATATGAACTCATTTCTTTTCCATCAGCCTGATAATAATATGCATTAACAAGCATAGCAAAAGAAATTTTATCTACAAATTCTTGTTCAGAATCTACTTGAAGTTTTATGCCATAGTTTTCCTCTAATTGTTTATAAAAAAAAGAAATAAGCGTAGGTCTTTTTATCATTTCAAAAAGTTTAACTCTATTTGGTGCAAACATCAATTTAATAATTAAATCGTCCATATTAAAATGATTCAATTCAAAAATTGCTTTAATAACAAGTTCTTTTAAACCATTTACATCTACTGGAGTACCATTATGATACTCCTTTAACTTTTCAAAGTTTGTTGCAATATATCCTTTATAATCATTAACAAAACAATATAAATCTCTACTGTACTTGATGCCAAATCTCAAATTGAGTATGTCAAATAAATTCACAGCAACTGTCTTACCAAAATATTCATAATCAGAATCAAAATCCTCTACTGCTACATAAATAAGATATTTATTTAATATGAATGGGTCTTCTTTTTCTACTGTTGTTTTTAACTGTGTAATACTATTGTTATAAGTAATATTGGTGACCCCTTTCATAACAAAACCTTTAAAGAATTCTTCAAAATATCTTTCCTGGTCCTTCCATATAACAATATTGCTGTTTCTAAATGCATTTTCTATCAATTTTTCAATATATTCTTTCACAGCAACCACCTCATTTTACTCTAAGTTAAACCACATACCCCTTATTTTTATTCCATTCTCCTTAATCCACTTATGATAATCATTCAAGTCATATACTATACTTAGAATTTCATCTCTCTCTTTTTCAAGTATCTTCTTTTCTTTTTCATCCGCTGTTACTAGTTTACTATCAATATCTTTTATTCTCATCTTATAAGATTCTATTTCATTTTCAAGATACTGGCTTCTAATCTTTAGTTCAGTATCAGGAGTAATCTTGTATCGCCATACAAAAACAGTAAAGTTCTTCTTAGGCGATTGTCCTTTCCATATTAGTGGTTCCCATGGGTTTTTAATTTCTTTGTACTTATCTGTTTTCTTATCATATCCAGTATTGTTTACATAATCTATTGCGAATTCATCCCTTAGCCATTTTTCTATATCTTTCCCTATAATATTATTGATTTCTGTTTCAACTGATGATGCTCTATCTTTAAATGTTTTTGATAGTTCATCATGTATCTTCTCGAGCATCTCTGGTAAAAGAACAATGCCGTCTTTATCTTCATCAAATGCTTTTCTTGCAAGAGTTTGAAGATATCTTTTTACTGTTTCCTTTAGGTCTTCCTCAATAACTAAATTATACTTTTCCATTATAGCAAGTACAGAACGAGGATGTATTTTAACTTCTTCTGAAATACTAATTATAGTAGGGCCCTTTTTTGCACATAAACTTCTTATTTTATTTACTATTTCCATAATTTCATCTTCTGTATAATCTACAAATGAAGGTTTCAATGATTTAAATGCTTCAAAATCTGTTTTAGAACTATAATAATTAATTATATAATTAATTGCTCTTTCACAACTTTTAATAATTCCTTCAATAGTCTCATTTTCTGATAAAATCCTATCTAAGTTTTTACATTTTGTAATATTATAATAGTCCGAATTATAATAATAGTTCTTTATAATAGGTAAACTAACTATGCTTCTACCAAAATTTGATTTTATAAAGTCAATAGTTTGTAGATTATAGCCATATTCGTGTAGGAAAATCTCATCAATAATATAACTACATTCCTCAATAAAGATAGTTTCAAGATAATTCTTTAATAAATATTTTTTATCAATCAATACTTCTGCATCGAAATAGTTCTGAAAAATATATGAATTAACTTTTTTACTATAAATCAACATCTTATTTAGCATTATAAAATTCACTAAATCCTCAACAATTTGACTATCTTTAATAACTTTAAATGGTATATTTTCAATATCATTCATAGTAAATGATATTGTTGGATTTAATGCCCAAAGTAAACACTTACACAATTTTGAGTTTAAAAATCCAAGCAAATATTTTATTGATGTGCTTTTGGGAAATATTGCTGGACTAACTACATCATATAAACTATCGCTCTTCATAAAACGTGCACTAAAATTTTTACCACCTATAACACTATAAGTAATTCCTTCTTTAAACCTAAAATCTGCTTCTCTTATACGTGAATTTTTATTTTCCTTATAGAAACTCTTTGCCTCACTACTCCAATCAATCAAATAATTTACATCATTAAAATATTCTTCTGACCCTCCTTTTAAATATGGCTTCCATATTTCTGACTTTCGCTTTACTTCCCAGTACATGTATACAAACCTATAATTATCTGCTGTTTTTATTCCTGGTTTACACAAAGCATATTCTGGCACTAGTTTATTATCATTTATGAGTGTATCTAAAATTTCATTTGGTACAAAATATATAAACTGGGAATTTCCTATTTTCTTAAACATTTTTAAGTTTACTTTACTTATATATTTGTTAATGTCATCATTATAAATAGCACTTTTCTTATTATCAATACTAGTTACGTCAATAAACAATGACTCAACTATTTCATTGGAATTATAAAATATAGAAATACCAAGACTTACTACAACATTATTAAATACTTTTCCCAGATGAATGAATATCTTTAAATTAAAACTATCGATTATTAGATTTCTTAATGACGAATATGCCCACAAATTTAAATACGTATCTGGGGTAAGAAGTCCCGTATAACCATTTCTCCTATTTAAAATAAATGATTTTTCTATAAATGCCGAGTATAAATCTGTTTTAGTTAACTCATATTTTTTATTTAACCGACTTCTTAAATTTTCTCCCATCTTGCGATTATGCAGATATGGCGGATTCCCTACAACAATCTCATATTTCTGCATCATTGCTCCTATAAAATTGCTTCCTCTATTCAAATCCTTTGCAAACATTCTACTGTTTATATCATTATCTTTATTTATTTTTGTAACCACATAGTCAACACAGTCCAAAATTTTTTGCCTCAAATAATCAACAAATTCTTCCCTTGATTCAAAATATCTAATTTCATCTATAGTATCCAACGATAACTGCTCTATTCCTGGAGAAAAAAGACTCATTTGTTCTGCATTTGCTTTAAGTCTTTCCTTTTTGGCTTGTACTTCCCTTATGGACAATCTTCTTCTACCATCAATATAGTCGTCAATAATTGGGTTTACCACCTCTTCAATTTTCATAAGGCTGCCAAGAATATTATTTTCTTTCATATAATTAAATGCCTGATGAACAATATTCTTTATTACTTCTCGTAATTTAGGGTCTAACGATAATGAAAGTAAATATTTATCTATATTTACTTCTTGTTTAATTCTACTATCTGTGCAAATAATATTAAATTTATCAATCTGTATGTTCCTATTTCTTTCTTTTGCTTTAATATAAAGGTTTAATGCTGATAGTTGTACTGCTCTTTCGTCTATATCTAACCCATAAAGGTTTTTACTAATAATGAAGTTAGGGATATCTTCTTCCGATACTTTTCCCTCTTCTTTATATATTTCATAAAATTTATCAAATGCATAAACAAGAAAAGAGCCACTTCCACACGAAGGGTCTACCAACTTTATTGTTTCTACACTTTGTTTAGGCCTTTCCCCTGATTTTATTTCATTCCAATATGCTCCAAGTGTATTGTCCACTATATACTTTACAATCCAGTCATAAGTATACACTTGTGTTTTGGCTGCTATTTCTTCGGGTGTGCCCGCTTGTTCAATCTCCTCTTTTTCATCTTCTACAAAGTATTGATAGGTCCATCCAATAAAATCATCCCGTCTCCAATCTTCTTCTGGAATTTCATCAAGTAAAACATTTATGATTTCTTTTAAAGTTTTTGGGTCTGGAAACAAAAGACTATGCTCACTATTAACCTCAAATAATACTTTTATTTGAGTAGAAAGTTCTCTTAAGGTTGATTCAATGGCATATCTCAACCCATCATAAGGGTCTCTATCTAACAAACTGTATGATACCTGGCCTAAGTTTTTCTGCACCTCAGATTTATTCCCATACTCCTTAAATTTTTTAATAGTTGGTGCAATCATGTTTCTTTCTTCAAGAAGTCTTATGGCACATATTTTATTCAATAAATCAAAAGCGCACTCTCTAATAAACTTTCTTATATTTTTTTCTCTTATTTTTGCATCACTTAATAATAAGCCTATCTCACTTTCTTCACATTCGTTTATAAGTACATCAAGAACTTGCTTCCTTTTATATTTTCTATTTATATCGAAAACATCATTTATTTCTTCATGGCTATATATTTTATCATAGCCTATACCTAAAAGTTTTAATTGTCTTTCCAAATCTGATATAAGCATTGATTTAATCTTTTTTATTCCTATATCTATATCTTTTAGACTCATCCGTAGCACCCCTTATTTTATAAGTATCTGCTTTCCTTCTCTCAACTGTTTTTGTATCTTCTGTTTTATTTCTTTTAAGAATTCCTCCATATCTGTCTCATCCTTTATCACTCTTTTTTGAGTATCATAAATTACTTGTGCTATTTCTACCTCATTTTTCTTTGGAGGCATCGGTGGATTTATAGGGGGTTTTGGAGGATTTATATAATTATTTATCTTTGCCATTATACCCGACTTTAGGGTTTCTAGGATTTCAATATCACTTTTTAAAGCATGTATGTCTCGTTTACATTCCTTGCACCTATAGTTTTCTGCCCTGTCTATATCATGGCATATTTTATTTGTTAATGGTTTTAGATATTCTTCCAACTTTTCATTTGGCACGTCGTTTTTATATTTTTCTGTTATATCTTTTATTGCTTTTTCATAGTCACTATTACATTCATTATGATTACTAATATACAGGTTGTTGACTATTCCCTTAAGTTTTAGATACTGCTCATAGATATTTTGCCAATCCTCTATAATAGATTCCCCGCTAATTTTTGTAGTGATATCATTATAATTGTTTTCAAAACCTAACCTCACATCACCATTTAGGTATACATTAAATCGTTTAATTATGTTTATTTCTTCTCTAACCTCTTTGTACTCATCAATTTTTGTATTAATAAATTCAGAAATAGACTTAACCATTACAAACATTTTTTGCATATCATCTTCAGAAATCTTAACAAAATCAGTTATCCTTTGATTATCTCCTGAAAGATTTATTTTTTCATAGACCTTTGATTTCTCTATTAATATTTTAATAACTGTTTCAGGAAACTCTATATGTCTAACCTGATTTTTTATTGTATTGATTTTATTTATTTCTTCTTCACATACCTCTTTTATCTTTCTAGATAAATCTTCAATAGTGTCTATAGCATATTTGCCGAATATTGTCGCAAGTCTATTTTTTGCAATCAATCTTGCTGTAGCATCTGCTTCAACTACTGGTATAATTTTTACGTCTTTAAATAATGAATCCTTAAGGAATATATCCTTTACTTTTGATTGACTATAATTATCGTATCTTACCCCTTCTGAATGAATTTCAATTTTACCTAAACGAAGCATGGCAGCAAGTACAAGACGTAATACGTTCTGAGACCAGCCATAAGGGGGTTTTATAAAGTCTGCAAGTATAGTGCTACCAATAATAATCTCCTTCCACTTATCTTTACTTAAAATATAATTATAGAGTGTATCGTACACAGCACCACTTAATTTTATGGTTCTATCCTCCATTATTCCTAAATCACGCAAGTCAGGGTATGAGCCTTTAGGCCTATCTACCAAGATTACATCCTGAATATATTTTTTATAATCTGCTGGTTGTATATTAATAGCCCCATCTTCGAACCTATTGAATACTTTAGGTATAATTTCTTCTATGATAAACTTTTCTGCAGCATTCTTAACAAGATTTCCATAATCTTTAGGTTTATAATCAAACCCACAATAATATATTTTTCCTTCCATCAACGAATCTTCTATTTTATTGGGAATATCTCTCTTTAACCCATCTAACTCAATTTGTTTTTCCCTTTTTATAGTTATAGCCTCAAGAGAGTCGTCTTCCAATTCACTAATGGCTTTACTTAATTTCAACATCCTTGTTATCATATTGTTAATTTCTGTCTGTTCTGTAGTATACCATTTAACAACTTTTTCATTATTATCAATAGCAATAAATATCTGACCTTCATATGATGTATGTACTTCTAGACCTATGAATCCACCTTTTGATTTTTCTTCTCCATCGATAGTAAGATTTATATCAAACTTTGAACCCTTATGTCTTATACCTGCCTTGACTTCCTTAAGTAAATCTTCTATTATATCACGTCTTTTCCTATCTATATCGGACTTTCTAACTGATACATCTTTAATTTTCTCTTCAATTTTTTTCTCTTTTACTGACAATAACTTATAACCGCCCTCATTTACTTTACCTACGAATCCTTTTTCTATTAATTCATTCAAAACATTCTTAACATCATTTTCATTGATTGGTGAAAGTGGATTATTAGTTAAACATGCTGAAATATTTTTAATATTATTACCAATATACTTTACGTGACCTAATACAAATAGAGCCTTGGCTACTCTTACATAGAGTTCCTGGTTTTCGCATCCTTCAAATACTTCTGGTATTTTTCTTTCTATATCAAGTCTGGTTTCATTTTCGATATCCTGTTTTACAGCATCGAATATAAAATCAAGAGATACGAAACTTCCTAAAGGCATTTCTTTCATACTATTTTTTAAAACATTTTGGGTTAATCTAATCATATTCCTTTCGCCGTAATTAACATGTTTTTTATCGGGTCCCATCATTTCCTGAAGCAAATCTCTTGCTATATAAAAATGATAGTTCAAAAAAGGATAAGATTCGACAAAATTGTCTTGAGAACCAATATATATATTTCTGGTATTTTCAATTTTTAGATTTGCTGCAATTGCACCACCGTTATTGTTGTAGTATTCTATCAATTTATCAGCATAATTCTGTTTCTTACGTAATACCCTATCTTTTATTACCCTGTCTATGTCTTCTGACCTCAAATCTATTCTAGTGGAAAATCTATGGCTTAATCTATTGAATTTTCTTTTAGAATTTGCGTCAAAATCCTCTATCATATCTTGTAATTTCTGCTGTGAAGTAACTATAAACCAGACTCCTTTTCTTACTAATTCTTTTCGCACTTTATCAATACTTTCTGCAATACCTTGCAGATATAACATTTTTTCTTCATCGTTTCCTATGTATTGACCCATTTCGTCTATCATCAGAATGATATTATCATATTTTGGATACAAGCCCACTAAGGTCTTTATAAGTTCTGCTATTTTATCAGAAGTAACACTTATATCCATAAATACATCAGAAAGTTTAAATTCATCTTTATATACTTCTGGATATAATTTGGGTATAATACTATTTAACACTCTATTTCTATTATTTAATTTTAAATCTCTAAACTTCTCCCATTCTTCTCCTTCTTCTTCTAAAACCATCTGCTTAAACTCTTCGTATTTACCTTCTAATGTCATGGTCAATTCATACTTTGCAAGTTCAATGCTTTCAGAATATCCAAACGATACCATAATCTGTGAATATATTGATTCCAGTAAACTTTTATCATGAGAAGAAACGTCTGTCATAGAAAATATAATCACTTTATTATTCTGTTTCGTAAGTTTATTTTTTAAATCCGCAGCAAGTAAAGCATTATTCTTGATTTTATTAGCAATCGCTTTTACTACATCAATTCCTTGATAGTTCTGATTTTGAAGTAAATAGCCAAGTATCTTCATAAAATGCGACTTACCACTTCCAAAAAAACCTGAAATCCAAATACAGGTGTCTGGTGCACTATTGTTAAAATATGCATCAAAAAACCTTTTGTAATGTTCTTCTATCTCATTGGTAACTACATATTCCTGTATTTCTGTTATGATATCTTTATTGTCATTAACTTTTATAACCGAGTTAATAGTTTTTTCCATTACATCTGAATCAAATATATTTCTTAATAACTCCATGTTAGTTCCTCCTAAAATCCATTATATCTTTTATTCTAAAACTGGGACTTGATATATCAATTTTATTCAAATATCTATATAGATTTTCTGCTTTTTTCTCGCCAGGAAGTATAAGTAATATGGCTTTATCATACTCGTTCTCAAACTCCATCATTATCCTAAATGCATTAGTTATATATGGATACGTAAATTCTACTTTTGATAGTACAACTATATCTGCTAAACTAGATACTACCCTTTTACGAATTTTATCAATAAAATATTTCTCCAGTATTCTGTATTGTTGTTCGATAAATTCAGGAGAATTTTTTTCAATTTCTTCTATACCCGATAACATGTTATCATCTTCAAGAGATTTAATGAGTAATTTACTGATATTTATATTATCTATATTTTCACCATTCCCATTAAGTCCTTTAATAATATTATCTATTTCCACATAAAAAGCCTGCTGGTCATCATTTATAGTTAGGCAAAAAAGCCTTGCTCCTCTACTATCAGGTAATTTTATTCGTTCTATAGACTGTATAAATAAGTTAATTTTATCATTTATTCCCAAAGTCATCACCTACTTATAATTACTTTTATGAATTCGTCTAATGACTTATAGTTAAATATTATGTCTACATTATCTTTGATTACCCTATATTCCAAAAATCCTTCTTTGCTTAATTCATTTAGGTAAAATATAAGTTCTTCTCGTGTAATTAAATACAATTTTAGATATAATGAATTTACAACATCTTCTTCAAATTCTTTGATATAATAAAGTAAATATCCTACCGTTTTCAATGGTAAAAGCCGATTAGATATTATATATTCTTTATTATTCTTTTTCTCCAAAAAACCAAAATCTCTTGCTGATGTGAGCATCATACTAGCAAATGTTTCACAACTGTTTTTCGACCATGAGCAATATTCGGGATGTTCTTCTTTTTTTTCTTCAAAAAAACTCAAAATTGTACTTCCATTTAATTTATTAAATCTATGCTGTTTTAGTGGAAAAATGCACTCTGTCATTACTTCAAAAACAGCATATTCATATTGAGCAAAATATAAAAATATAATGCTTTTTATAATTTCTGTGTTTAAGTCTGAGCAAACAACATCTGTAAGATTTTTCACTTTATAATATTCGTTATTTAGTGCATAACGTGATTTTAATGTAGAAAACAGATTCTTTATAGTCCTTAAATTTCCTATATTAAATACATTTTCATCAACTATTCTTGTTTTTACATAATTAGTATCAAAGTTTTGAGAATATAGTTTTAAAAACTCTATTGTCTCTGGAATTTTTGTTCCAACAGCCCTTATATTAGAATTATATCGTTTAACAATTGGTAACATCATGTTCAACTCCTATGTAACGTTATAGTATCCTATATTTAATGACTTCTGCTCCGAATTTTTGTATCCCCAAAGTAATGGCTGTAAAACATCGTTTAATTCTTTAAAATTTATTTGGTTATTGTAAAATAACAAATCATATTTAATATTTCCAAAGCATATAGTCGGGGACTCTATTTTTTCAGGTTTTTTTTCTTCTAGTTCATCAAATATTTCATATAATTGTAATGGAATATCAATAGAAATTAAGTCATTTATGATGTCTTTCATAACCTTATTATTCATGTCACATAACAAACATAATATTTTCTCAAGGTTGTCCTCTAATTCATCAGTTAAACTGCAAAATGAAATATTCTCTTTACTATTCAGATAGGTACTTTCTACCTTTCTTGCTGTTCTCATTGCTGTAAGTATCATATTTATATGATAAGAATTAGGAAACATACTTTTCATATATAATAAACCTTCATTAGTAAAAATATTGCTATTCCACCACATTTGCATTTCGCCAAGTTTATATATTACTAAACGCTTCGCTAAAATATCCGCTAAAGTAGAACCATCTTTTATATCAGTTTTATTTGCAATATTATGGATTTTATTCAAAATATCTTTATACAAACACATCACCCCTCATTAACAAATATCGTCATTATTAGTCATTATTATATCATAATTTTCATTCGTCTTCAGGTAAATTTATAAATTTTGTTAAATCTTAAGTAGATTAATATAGAGATAACCTATTAAATGGTAATACACTATTCATAATGAATATATCTCTTTTGACTCTTTTGGTTTGTTAGTTTTAATAAGTCTTTCCTTCCAGCACCAGATAAATGTCTGTAGACTTGCCTCTTGGCAAGAACTTATTTATAGCATTTTGAAAAATTGTCTGTTTAGTTACGGGTATACTCACGCCCTGCTGCAGCACCGACCAGTCTACTTCTTTTTTATATACATAGTAGTTATCATTTATCATCCTATCATCCCTCATACTTATCACCATTTACCCTATTTTATTTATTCTACAATTAAAATTAAAACCCTTTATATGTCTAACTTTCAATAAAAAAGCACATACCACTCAGGCATGCACTTTTTTTGTAATCTTCTTTACGACATTCATTTGTCCCAAGAATTATACTAATTATGTTTGTTCCTTGTTCATGAAACACACTCTGTATTTTGTCGATTTTGAATCATATGTTTAATCAAAATTTTATTCACACGCTGAATCTGTTTTTCTGTTAAAACTGCTTTACTGCTATGTTCATCTATGAATGGCAATATTGCATTGGCATTTACTATTGGATAAGCACATAACTCTTGTTTTTTTACTTTTGTACGATAATTGCCCATTGCTATAATGCTTGTAATAGGGATGTCTTGGGGAAGTATGCGTTTCAAGATATATTCATGCCTCATTACTTGTTGAGTGGGGTTGTTTATTGTATTCAAAGTATCTTTTTTACGCTGTTCCCATGTTTCATTATCCCTTACGATAATCTCACCTTTAAGGCTCTTAGTTTCAATGCTAATAACACCACCAGGTCCAATAACAAGATGGTCAATCTGCTGTGACAATTTATAGTCTTCACTATATACGGTAATATCGTTGTAAACAATAAATCGACTACTGTCCAAAAACCCTAAATTGTGAGCGATATTTTTTTCTCCTCTTATACCTGCATCAACTATTTGCTTGTTTTGACTTCTATTATTAGTCCAATTACCTTTAGTTCTTCTGACTTCTTTCTCTACTTCTTTCCAAATATTTGACATCTTAGTAGTTGAAAATAATCTTTTTAATGTACTGTTACTCGGATATTCTGGTCTTTGATTTAATTGCTTCATAGATAGTGGTCCAAAATTTTCTATATAATCTTTCACAAGCCTTTTTAGAATAATTTCTTTATAGTAAACCCTTCTACCTGTTCCTCTTTTATCTATAGGAAAGCCTGCTTCTTCTCTTAACTTAACAAAACTTCCAAACCTTGATGTAACCACAGTTGATGAATATGGCATGTATTTATTGAAGTCTTTCTGTGTTGCGGGTCTGCCCAATCTCTCGCTTAATTGCTTATAATCCCTAATAATTTTTCTTTTATCAATATCTTTTTTAATAAAATTGCTTTCATTTATTGGTAAGCCTGCTATTTTAAGTGCTTTATTATATGAACCGAAACGATTTACATATATTGATGGGTCCTGACCTTCTCTCTTGATTTCGCTCATAGAAGGCGTGTGACCTAGTTTTTCTGCTAATTGTTTTAATATTTGAATATAGTATTCGTTAGATTTCGGTGTATTAAGTAACTCAACTGGAATTCCTGCCTTAATTAAAACATCACTATACTTCATACCAAACCTTTTTTGAATAGTTGGAATTGAAGGTAAGCAACTCTTTTCATAGAATTCTTTATAATGTTTAGGTTTAATTTTCATAAACTCTTCGTGGATTATTTTTAATACCATATCATCTGATAGTTCGCTAATTGATATTTTATTCTTTTTTGAATTCATAGTATTTCCTCCTAACAATATTTGCAAGTTAACTTTGGGATATTTTTTTATTTGAAAGTATAGTTTCCTATTGTTTTATGAGCCTTTATTCTCTTTCCGTTTTCTGTTATAATTTATTGAGAGTAATTTTTATAAATACATATTTTATTTTGTAGAAGGAAGCATTTTATCAATTGCCTCCTTCTATTCTTTGATAGAAAAATTAATTCAATTTAACAAATTCGCCTATACGCTTCATTAGCGTATATCTCTCTAGGTAATTTTTAATTAATATTGCAGAAATCATCTTATCTTCTGTATCATCTATTAAGTTTTTAATTGCTGCATTATATCCTTGCTTTCTATATTTTTGAATCTCTGCTTCGATTGTCTTAGCATTTGGAATGTTACTTATTTCTGCATTAACAACCTTATATTCAAGCCATTCGTTTGGAATAATTTCAAAACCTGGGAGTTCTCTCTGAACCCTTTCATATACGTATAAAATATCTGCCTGACTTGTTGTAATTGAAAGGTTCTTTAAACTGTTACTTCCATATTCTTTTACCCAATTTACCATTTCTTTGTTCCATTCAATCTTCTGCGAAAAATAACTTTGTAATATTTTTTCTTTGTCTCGTTTTAGTTTTATTTGTCTGTTTCTTTCCCATTCTAATAATTCTTCAAATATCATAGGCCTACTAAAGAATTTAATGACTAGATTTCCTGTACAGCATCCACATTCTTCATCATAACAGTAATATTCTGTTGGTATGCCGGTAACTTCGAATTTGCCTTCTGGATTCATAAATTCTTTTATACAATAAAAGCCAATATTGTAACAGTCTTCATCATATTTACATTCTTCTAAAAGTACAATCTCATCCTGGTCCGCCTCAACTTGAATACTCTGAAGCATGCCTTTTCTGACAATACTATACAATTCTACTTCTCTGCCACCTTCTGCTAAGAGATAGTTAATTCTAATTAACCTTTTACTTGCTTTATTCTCTATTGATTTTTTATGTTGATTTTTAATTGCCATTTCTAATTTTCTCATACTTCATCTCTCCTCTTTTTTATAAAGTAAAATCATATTTCATTTTTATTATGCTATAAGTGCTCCGTTCCCCGGCAATATAGCGGAGCACCCTATCCATTTCCAACGGAACGTCCTCTACCCATTTTAAAATCTATTTATTACGCTTCTTCTATTTTGTCAGCAAAATACTTCTCAATTGCCTCATTGCAGTCGTATCTTTCAAGCCATTCATATGCTTCTTCTGGTTCTAAAGGAATAATATCTTTAGTTAACCAAGCACCTGTAGTGCGGAAAAGGAACATATTTCCCTTTTTAGTTACATATAATTTTTCTAATTTATAATTGTAATCATCTATTGAGCATCCATTCCAATACTCACCTATTAACTCCGCTGTTTCTGTATTATAAACTTTACGATTTATTATCTTTTTCATGTTTCATCTCTCCTTAATTTTGATATAATATTAATCAACGGATTTTTTTATTTTTTAATATCACAGGGGCATTCGGCAAAATGCCTCTTTTTTTCTTTAGAGGGTGCTCTAATGCTTACCATAAAACCACCTCCCTTATACTCAATGTTGTAATTAAACAAAATATATTTCTAAAACCAGAGGGGGGTCAAAATTTCTAATTTGTATTTGAACCATTTAACCCCTACATTATTAAGCATAGCACATACAATTTTTGGTTATTTTTATAAGCATTTTCACCCCTCTATTGATAGTTTAACATACAAGAAATTTGAGTTTTTAAACCTTGCCCCTCTATAATTGAGCATAACACATGTAAAAATATGTAAAATTGACAATATCGATTTGTCAAAGGACTAAATTTCTTATACCTTGCACCCATCTTGCCTTTAGTTGGCAATAAAAAAACTGCCTACTTTTATTAGTAGACAGTTACTTAAAAAGGAGAACGATACTATGATTAAACCATTATTAGATAAAAAGCATTCTAATAATAAATAGTTTTCCATGTCAAGTTTATTTTTATCTTTAAATCCTTAACCCGTTATCCTTTACCCTTCTTTAAAACTAATCATAATATGTATATTAATGAGTCAGGGTAAAGGCTTATGGATTTAGGAGTTTGGTAAATTTTTATGCGACAAAAATATAATCATGCATTAAATATCAACCTTATAATTAATTCCATAGGCCTTCCCTCCCAAATAAAAATGTCTGACTACATGTAAAGAAAGTTTGCAAAATAAAAAGTGCAGGATTCTCTCCCACACCTTACCCCTTATTCCTTATCCCTTATATACCTAATTTCTATTTATCCCTGCTATTCATCTTTTAAGTACCTTGTAATAAGTTCATCCAGTTTCTGGCTTAGTTTCAACGTCTCTTCATTGTTTATTCCTTTGCCCTCCTGGGTAACTTTTTTATTCAACTCATCTCTTAATTTTTCTATTTCCCGAAGCAAATGCTTCAATTTTTCACTGTTCTGTTTTTCTTTAGATTTTTTTACTCTTTTCTCTTTGTACAAATCTCTATCTGCCATTTTTATTATGTCCCCCATGTTTCGTAAACAATCATAATAGGCTGCTCCTGCACTAATTTGAATATTCATCCCTTGCCCTGCTGCTAATTTATTAATCTCTCTTCTTATTCTTTCTATTACTCTATAAGCAGCCTTTTTATCCTGATTAAAAAGTAAAATTATAAATTCATCGCCTCCGTACCTTAGCCCTGCATCCTCCTTTCTTATACTATTTTTAATCGCCTGTCCTACAATCTCGATAGCCTTATCACCTGCTGTATGTCCATATGTATCATTTATTTCTTTTAGATTATCCACATCAATGAGTATTAGGGAAAAGTTTTGGGTTCTAGGCTGAAAGGTTGTACCACTGATAATCTGTTCCCAATAGTTACGGTTATATAGTCCTGTAACTGCGTCTGTCAATGCTTTTCTACAGTTTTCACACTTAGGATGTCTTAATACAGCAGTAATTACATAGTACATATTGCCAGTAATATTAACCTCATCAATAGTGACATGATAATCCTTCAAATTATATTCAACAGGCAAATCATCAGACAATCTATGTAAAACCTCCAGTTTTTCAAGACATTCTATGGCATTTTGATTGTCTATACTGGCATATTGAATATCATATCTTTTATTTAATACGATGCAAATTATCTCTTTATTTTTATCTTCCTTACACATAATAATTAGCCTCCAAATTTTCTGTTTGTTCTTTATTAGAACATATTATTGCATAACTTCGGATAAAATACAACTGTTCCAATAAAGAACATAAGGTGGTGTAATTATGAAGTTAATACTGGATTCCGAAGAACGCAATATTACAGGTTCCAGAGTAAAAATTGCAAGGTTAAGAAATAATCTAACCCAACAACAGTTATCCGCTAAACTGGAAACCTTGGCCGTGTATATAGACAGAGCCAGTATTTCTAAAATCGAACAACAAAAACGCATTGTAACTGACTATGAGTTACTTGCCCTGTGCGAAGTCCTCAAAGTCAGCCCTGGTTGGCTATTAGGGCTAGAAAAATAATTTTTATTCTAATAAAGAACATTATAATATATACCCTTATTTTTGTAAATCTAACAGTTTCTTTTTCCTTTTCGTGCACCTTTACCTTGTATCAGTCCTCATTTACTCACCTTGTTTGACTTCATTTACCTATATTTATCAAAGCATAAAAAAACACACCTCTCCTCTGCGTTATGCAGTATAAGAGAAGTGTGTCCCTTTCGGCAGTATATCCATATATTACCACGTCTCAGTTGTAAATTCAAGAATTTATATTATTTTTGCTTTCCGATTATAGTCCAGCGAATAGCAGTTTTAGGGATAGTATCATATTCTTGTGTAAGTGTATCTACTTTTACATAGTAAGGTCTTAGATTGAATTTATAACCCATTTTTACTAATTTGTCTGTTACTTCAATTAAAACCTTCACCGTTTGGTAACCAGCCTTTACGCCTATGCAGTCTATATTCACTACCATATTTTGCTTTATCTCTTCAATTGCTACATCTGCAACAACGCTAACATTACTAGTTCCTGAAACCTTTAAAACCTTTATACCCATGTCTCACATACCTCCATAAAGAATTATCTGAGGTATGATACAAAGCACTTTAATAATATTTCAAGTTTTTATATTGCTTTGTCTGTTTTTTATTGTAAATCTAATATCCCATAATAAATCACAATTCTACTAAAAGGTATGAACAATAAAAGGAGGTATTATATTCAGGATATTATTGTTCATACCTTTTAATATTTTCATGAGAACATTGAAATAGAACGCTTTTACTACTTGTTGAAAGTATAATATCTAAAATATTATAAAAAAAATCTACGTAATAATTTGCATATCATCATTCCCGTCATTATAATACCGAAAAATCTACGGAGTTACTAACATTACGGGGAACAACAGCAATTGTAACGGGAAATTTAATTATTACGTGAAAACTTTTATTTAGCGGAAAATATCAAGTTTAGTGACTCCTCTTAAGGAGGAGTTAAAATGGATATTTTCGCCCAAATTGACCTGCATACCCGTACAACACTAAACATTACAGATTATAATTTTTTAAGAGCCTTTAAGAACGAGGGGGAAAGAACATTCTTTAGACTCATTCAGGAACAAAAGGGGATTGTCAAAAGTGAAGATTGCATACTTACGGACAAGGATAATGATGAATATCCTTTTTTGCAGGAAGTTTTTCAGCGTTACCAAAGAAAAGGGTATGCCGTATATTTTGTTGTAAACAGCGGTGGTACAAAACAAGAAACCATTACAAGAATAAATGCTCATTTTCTAGATTTTGATTATGGGAAAATATCTAAGTATGATGGTAATGGCAAAATAATCAAAGAAGGAAAAAAGACAGTTTATGAATATAGGACTGCTGCCGAGATTGAGAACTATAAAATTGAGTGCTTAAAGACCCTGAAAAATTTTGCACTACCTCCTAACATCATTGTCGAAACCAAAAACGGATTCCATATATACTGGCTTATTGACCAGCAGAGTAAAAAGGATTTGCTTATTTTCACACCACTGCAGGTAGAACTTATGAATTATTTTAGACAATATGAGAATTACCCAGAACATGTGGACACAAGTGCAAAATCTATTGAACGGGTTTTAAGAATACCGAACTATTATCACCTTAAGGACCCCAATGAGCCATTTTTAGTGAAATGCATACATTTTGATATAAGCAGAAGATATACACAAAAAGAACTTGCAGAGGCTATAGATATTAACATTGCTGACTTGGAAAATAGTATTACTGTTAAAAAACATGGGAAAAAGGTCACTAAGCCTACAACAGGTAAAATTGGTAATCAAATGGGAAGTATACCTAATACTATCCAGCATCAGAAGGTATCATTAGGTTATAAGGATATTATCACTACATTGAGAAGTATTGATATGAGGCATTACTTAGGTATTAATTGTGAATTAAACCAGAATTTCAAATGTATATTTCACGATGATAAGCATCCAAGTGCCCAAATCAATTTAAAGGCTAATAGTTATAAATACTTCTGCTATTCCTCTAACTGTTTATGCAATACCAATAAAGGTATGGATATTATTGATATTGTAATGATGCGGAAGAATTGCAGTACATCAGATGCCATAAAACATCTTATTGAATACTATAATCTTTCTGTATCATTTTTGGACATTGGCTGGGCGCAGAAGCAAAAAGAAAAATATCATAAAAACATTAATATTATTCAGAGTCTAAAGAAGAATACAGAAAAATATCCTTACCTGAACCGAATACTTAGGTATGCCTTTCCATATCTACAAACTATCCTGTCTATTGCCCAGGATAATATTATTAGCAATCTTTTTAAAGTAGACGGTGAAGCCCTGTTCTTTTTCTCTAACCGTTATTTAGCAAAGAAGACCCATAAAACGCTTGATAGAACAAATAAATACATCAATCTTCTTTGTGTACTTGGATTGTTAATAAAAGTTCCATATAACCGTATAGATGATAAGATTGTTAAAACAGCCAAAGAAATCTCTAAAAAGAATAAGGAGCAGGGTATCTGCTTTTATACCATACCAGACTATGCTTTAATTCTTGATGTCGCAGAGAAACGGGCTAAAACCTTAATTGAATGCCGCTTTTCTATCAAAGGTATGAGCAGAACCTACATTGAAAATGTATTCGGCCAGGAATTTGCAGACCAAGTTTATCATGTGCATATTAAACCCTCAACCAAAAACTATTTAATACAAGAATCTATTGAAAATTTTATTCTACAACAAGTCCATCAGGTCGGTTACTGTACAAAGGACATGGTAATAAATCAATCTATTGTAGTAAACGGAGTCAGCATCAAAAAGCATACCAAAGATTTTGAGTTTAGACGCATACTTCCAGACATTTTACAAAAATATAGTCTTGTTTATGTTAAAGCAAATAAAGAAATTAACAGCAAATTAAATATAAATACTTTCAAATACATTATTGTTAAAGAAGAACTGATTTCTATGTTAAGGCAAAAGGTATGAACAATAATATCCTGAAATACAAGAAGGTTTTTTATTGTTCTTACCTTTATCTACCTGACCAAGGTTAAATAGGCATATAAAATATAAAAAGTTCTTTTTAGTTCTAAAAAACACTTGATTTTTAAATGATTCTTTCAATAATATGCATAAAACAATCAGCGGAGGTGATGTACAATGTTAACAGTTAATGTTCCCAAATTTAATGTAATTTCTTTGGAGAGTACTTTAAACTACACACCATACTCCCAAAAACTTGAAAACACTGTTGCTGGAATAGCAAGATATGCAGTCAAATGTTTAAATGAAAAAATGAAAAAAGAAAATTTATCTGATGATAAGGCTGTTGAATTCTACCTTGCCAAATCTCTCCTTAAAATATCTGCAAACCCCGTCTGGATTCAATGTGCGGATAAATATAAACTGGATGAAGATTACTTATATATAATGCTAAAAAAATATTTCTATCAATATACAAATTATTTTCATCTATAAAAAACCGGAGGTGTTGTTATGAATAGCCGGCACCTTAAACAAGAAATCAGTACATTATTATCGACTATAGAGCAAGTTTTTGGCAAAAACACACGAGAATATAAAGATGCTGAATATTATCTAGATGTTCTTGAAACTATATATCAATATAACTGCAATGAAGGAAGAGACTTATTGGAGGAATTAAATAAGTTGTTAAATAAACTTTCGTATACTATTACTGAACTTACTCCTGAAAAATTTAAAGTAAGATATCCAAATATAAGCCAAATGATTAATTATCTAGATGAATGGCTGTCTTAAAAATACCACATGGCTTTTCAGTTTATCCCTGGAAAGCCTTTTTTCTATGGATTTCTTATAAGATAATGGATAAGAAGAATAATACTTTTATTAATCTATACAATTATAAATTCCAAGCCACTTGACCTTTTAGACCTATATTTTGAATGAAATCACTTATTTGATTTTAGAAACGCTTTTGAGTCCATAATCCCTTAAAATCATTTCTAATCCCTTATCCCTAGCCAAAGTATGTAATATCTATCGAATTGCTCTGTTTCTAACGCAAAAAGATTGGTTTCTAATAATCCATTCTTATTATATTTCTAATAAGAGTTACGATTCTAAAATCGATTTTAGCCACTACTTTAATATTCAATATGGAAAATAATTTTAAATTAAAGTAGAATAGGAGAAGTACATTGCAGCAAAGCAATTACTTCTCCTATTCTACTCCATATTTACCAACTACTTTCCCAGAATGCCAAAATCAAAAATATCATATTTAATAATATTTGTAAAGGGCATTGCCACTTTATTTCACTACTTTTAATGTTTTAGTTCCTTAAAGTTCCTGACTACTTCTTCCAGTTCGTTCAAGAACTATACATAAAGAAAATATTAAAGAGTAAAGATAATATGGAATAAGGATTAATCTAAAGGCTAACACTTATAGATTATTAAACATATCAAATATTTCGTTAGGTAATTGCGCTTTAGTAAAATCATCATTTCTACTATTCCCTGTAATAATTCCTCCATATTCTTCTATTGCTTCTTTTACAGCCTGTTTAATTGTTTCTTTATCTAGGCCCTTATCCCTTTCCCTTATATAACTTAACACCGCCTTAATGACATAATCTGTCTTATATTTCTGCTTTGATAGTATGTTAAATACTTCTAAATCATCTTTCCTATCTAAAGAAAAAGATAAATTAATTCTTTTTATAGCCATAAAATCACCTTCTTAGTTCTTGCTCCAGCAAAATCTTATAACCCATAGCATTTGCAAACTGGTCAAGAAAATCTACATATTTTATTTTACTAGATTCTTCAATATATGTTTTAAGCGTCATACTCCCTCCTCCTGTGAAAATAGTAGGATTGCGAAACTCAAATCCATATTCCTGGATTTTCGCTAATAAATTTTCTACATATTCTTCTGACATCACTTTAATCACTTCCTTAATATCCGCCTCGAAAAGAACAGGTTCTTTTCCTGTGATAATCTCCTGTATCTGAGTTTCCGTAAGTCTGATATTTGTTTTAAGAAGTTCCTGCTGTATATTGGCAATTAATGTGATGATTCCGTTGGGAAGCGAATAGCATGCTGAAACATCTATGATTCCATTTTCTACTCTGAAAAAATCAATTGTATATCCACCAATATCGATAACATTGCATAGAAGATTTCTGTAACTGTTAAACACCGTTATTAGTGCGGAATACCCTTGAGGATAAGTACGGCAATCAACTATATTAATTGCATAATCCTTTTTGTTAAAATTAAACTTTATATCCCGCCTTAAAAAATATTCCCGAAACTTTTTCTTAAGAGTTCCATAATTGACTATCGGGAGCCCTACGCCCAGGATTACATCCACTTCACCTTCTACTTGTGCTTTATTTATCGCATCTGCAATTGCAGGCAACGACAAGATAAAAGCATCCTGATTGACTGTCTTATCCATTTGAACACTTAATCTGCTGCTCCCGATACTGTAAAACTTACCTTCATAAATTAACAAGTTGCTTGTTGATATTGGTTCATTATTAGATTTTATGAATCCCGCCTCACTGATGTAACCTTCACTTGTTTTTATGCATTTGTTACCATTGTCTAAACCTAATAAAATCCTATTGTTCATACAAATTCCTCCATTCTTCAATATATATTTTAAGTTCGTTATAATTCTTTATATTTAATCATTTTTTATAATTTCAAGTATTTCTATAATAAAAAAATTGCTCACCTATCAAATTAGGTAAGCATACAAATATATTGTAACGGAGGTATTCAATACTGATTTAGTAAAATACCTTTTTATTAATAGGCGATTATTTTATATTAAATCATCAAATACATTTTCAAGTGTTTTTTCACTTTTTCCAAATCCTTTTCCCTTTCCCCTTATACCTTTTCTTATTATATATGTATTTAGTAAAATCCCTTAACCCCCTGAAACTACTGCATCCATATAGATTTTAATGCGACAAAAACCATGTTAGGGTATATTAGGGATAAGGTTTATTGGGTTAAGGAACAAGTATATGCTATATTAACTTTTATCACAACGCCTTAACCCTTTTACCTTTAAGCAATTAACTTTACAAAAATTTTTCTATTAAAATTTGACTTACCCCTAATAATCTGTATAATGTGGAAAATCAAATTTGAAAGGATGAACTTTATGAGTGTATGTGTAGTAATAAAGGATTTTAGGACGCTTAAGGTTTGGCAGAAGGCAAATAGTCTTGAGCATGAGATAGGAAAATTGGTTAAAGGGTTTCCAAATCATGAGCAGTATCGGCTGGTCGACCAAATCATTAGAAGCAGTCGCAGCATCTCTGCAAACATTGCAGAGGGAAATACACAACTGTTTATCAAACGGGAATTATTTCATGCCAATGCTGCCCTTGGCAGTTGTGGTGAAACGAGAAACCATCTGTTAACAGCATATCAGAACAACTATATAAGTAAAGAACAATTCAAGATTTTAGATGAGAAATTTCTGGAACTAATAAAAATGCTGTATGGATACATAAAAAGTCTAAAATCTAACTTAGATAATGAATCTGATGCTGCTGAACCTTAATACTAATTGGTAAAATTAAAATGTCTTTACTTATTCCTAAACCCTTTAACCTTCAATCCTTTAACCCCTTGTACCATCCCTATAGAATAGCGTAAAATATTATTGGAAAGGAAGTGAAGATGTGACTCCTGAAACGAAAATGGTAAGCCTTGAAGAGTTTTTAGAAATGGATAAAGGAGAAAATAGATTTGAATACTTTAATGGTGAAGTTATCTATCTTCCATCTCCATCAGTAGAACACCAGCGGGTTTTATTAAATATTGCAGCAGAATTCAGGAATTATTTTAGGAGCAAACCCTGTGAAGCATTTATTGCCCCATTAGATTTATGGTTAATAAATAAAGAAAAATCCTTGAATGTCAAAGTTCAACCCGACCTTATGGTAATCTGTGATAAGACAGGATTAAGGGAAAACTCATATTATGGCGCACCTGCTTTAATTATTGAAATAATTTCCCCATCAAATGAAAACCATGACAGGATTAAAAAATACATTATTTATATGGATTTTGGAGTAAAAGAATATTGGATAGTAAATCCAAAACTTAAAACTATTGAAGTGTATATATTAGAAGAAGATGAGTATAAACAGGCTGCTATTTACAAAGGCAATGATTGTGCAACATCTCAAATTTTTGATGGACTCAAGATTCACTTAGAAGAAATTTTTTAATGAATAAGACTTAACTTACTGTTAAGAAAAAATGCCTTGGAAATACCGCTAAATCTCCAAAGCATTTTAAACAATCCTAATAGCCCTATTTAGTTAAAAACATTCCTAAAGTCAATGTGTTGGCGCACTTTGGCTTTTATATGCCTCTTTATATTATAACATATTTTTCTCCTAATTTTCATATCTGCCTATAAATTCCCATTACGTACTTTAAAATCTCTCATAAGTATTAACGGTTCATAATAATCATCTATAGCAACACCAATCTTCATGGCTTTCCATTTTAATGCTTCTTGTCTAGTACATTCCTTTTCCGCTAAAGATATTGCTTCTTTTTCCGAAGCAGAAATAACCATGTATCTGATTGATGACTCTGAAATTTTTTCTTCAACTAGGTATATGTACAATTTTGGATTTACATATTTTTTAGTGCCTATTATTCTCTCTATCTTATTTTCAAATGCTGTCAGGCTATCATCTATCAAAACATGTCCGTAATAGTGATTAATTTCTTTACTTTCTCCATCTAAATATTTTATTGTGGTAATACAAGAAGACTGGTCGGTAATGAACTCATTCCCTGGTTCATATATAAAAGACTTAAACCCAAAATCCTCAATCAAGCCATTTAATTGTTCTACTTTTTTCATTGGTATCTGCCAATGATGCTCTCCGCTCTTATATACAAACATTTCTCCACTATAATTTACATTACCCTCATTATCTACCATAACACTATAGACAGGACAAGTCCCAAAACACATTGTTCTTTGCAATTTTATGTATTCAAACATGATAATCCCCCGATTTACGGTATATAGTATTAAAATATAGTACAAAACGGAATTGCATCTTATTTCATGGATAACCCCTTATCTATAGCCTCCTGAATTATTTTGTGACAGCATTTCCCTAAGGGGTTATTTTTTTGACATTGGCTGTTTTTCATCGCTCCTGTAATTTCTATAATATCCTTAATTGTTTTTGCACCATGTTTTATTACAGCATCTATTACCTGTTCCTCTGTAACCTTGCTGCAGTAACAGGCGTATTTAGGATTGGCATCTTTTTTAAACCATATAGGCACTTTCACTTGCTGCTTTTCAAACTTAACGCCTGATTCTGGATTATAATAAACAATATTACATTCTTCATTCATGCATATATAATAATCCATATCTCCGACAAATTCTGCAAGGGTATCAACTACCAAATGCCTGACTGTAATATTTTTTACTTTTACTCCTGATGCTTTACACACAGGACATGTATTGTCATTTTCTATTTTATTAAGTGACTCTTTTCCCTTACAGCAACAGCAGTTATTTATTTTTTCATTTATCATTTTATCATTACCTCTCTATTATACCAATTTTTATTATAATTCTCATTTCTGTTGTATATAACTGTTATTTAATTCTGCTTTTTATTGATTCAATAATCGGATTTATTGATTTTTTATTTGTCCAGTCAGCAGGATGTTTATAGCATGCAAGCATTCCTTTTTCATCGTCAGTAAGTTCATCAGGTTTTTTATGCTCAATTTTCTTCTTTAAAAGATACATTAAAATCTTATCAATTGGATTTAACTTCTTATAATTGAAGCCACCCCGCAAGTGGAAGAAATGCACTTTCCCCTTCATTTCTTCGGTAAAATTATTGTTTATAATATCGTTTATTGCTTCAGGATGTGCAGGAGACGCACCTACAGAAAACACTATCACTTTTTTATCTTTTAATTTGTCAAAGTTCTTTTTTATGAGCGAGATACCCAAAATACCAGCAGCATACAGTGAACCGCCATAAACAATTGTATCATATTTGAGTATGTCATTTAGTGTAATTTTAGACCTTTCAAATAAATCCGCCTTGACTTCATCTGCAATCCACTGTGCATAGCGTTGTGCGCTGCCATATTTTGATTTATAAATAACAACTACTTTATTAATGTTGTCTGACATATTATTTTTCCCCCTCTTTTATCACCTTATCTCCTCCATACAAAGTCCGATAAAATATATATGCTTTTACTTTATCATCTTCAACATATCATTGACTTCATCTATGCTGAATTCTTCAGGGTCGAAAGAACCCCCCACCCATTCAAGCATGGATTCATGCTCTGGATGCTGCGGGTCTTGGATTGCTTCAAGGAAATCTTCATATCCCCACGGTCCCCCTACATCTTCAGGAGGACAGTTTCTTTTACCACCGATACATACTGGATATTTAACGCCTTCTTCCGGGTCAAGCACCTTCTCAACAACAATGTCATGTCTCCAATTATCACCAAAATCGTAAACATATCTGAATTTATCCTTTGGTGCAAAGTTCATGCTGCTTAACTTTATTCTTTTTGCACTTTTAACTTCATATCTGTCGTAAAAGTCCCAGTCATCATCTTTTTCCCCAATAATCATTTCTCCCAGCCTAAACTCATAAAGGTGGGATTCAAACCATCCCATCGCATGCTGGATTATCCTGTGGAGTTTATAAAACGTAATATCGTCTCTAACCAATGCCCTTCTCCAGACAGGAGGCTTTACGTCTTTTAATGTTATTTTCAACTGAAGAATTTTCATACTCTCACGGCTCCTTTTACATGTATTTATGCACTTCTATTTTATCATTTCTCTATATTCTGCAATAGTAAAACAATATTCTATTATCATTAAGCATTAATTTTTATTTATCTAAATATCTTAATATAAATATAACATATATGCTCTGATGTAACCAAAAAAAACATGTCAAAACTCCCCCTCATACCCTTATCCCATCTCTCCTTAAAACTACTCATGCTAAACAAAAATCATGGCTCCCATAAGGTTTCTACCCTATTTTCACCATGATTCTTAACAATACTTTTTATTCATGACACAAGTTTTTTGGGTATACAGTAAGAATATCATTTTAAGTCTATGGCCTTAACAGGACATTTATCTATTATCGCTTTCAATTCATTTATCTGTGTCTCATTAAGTTTAGACTCTTTCCATTTTGCTTTCTTATCCACCACCTTAAAATAATGAGGCATTAATTTTTCACACAGTCCACATCCAATACAATATTTTTCTTTAATATTAATACCAGTTACTTTGCCAAGGTCACGCTCTTCCTGAACAGGAATATCTTCTTTTTTTACAAATACAGTCATTAGATATGACATTATCAGTATGGATATTACTGTCAATATCCATCTTAGCCCCATAAAATTCGGTCCTAAGAATTTTGCTTCATTGGCAAGCATGGGTACTTTTATTACTGCCCATGCACTTAATATAATAACTACATTTGCGATGCTGGCACCTTTCTTTAAAAGCATTTTGCAGATTGGGAATGCTGCATAAATAGGTCCTGCTGAAAAACTGCCCAATAAGAATGAGAATATACTCCCCTTTATTCCTGCTTTCTCCCCAAATCCATTCATGATTACTTCTTTAGGAACCCATGCTTCAATTATTGATGTAAGTATAAAAATCACAGGCATAATTTCAAGCATTTCTATAATATAATACATGCTGTTTTTGACAGATAAATAAGCCTTATCGGGCATTGCCATAAATAGAAAAACATATGCCAGAGATACTGCTGTCAGTAGTTTGTTCTTTTTAATTATTTCAATCATTTTACATAATCACTCCCATCGTAAGTGCTATTATAAGTGCAAACACAAAACTAAGAGCATTACGGATAGCAGCAAATTTCAAACCAAATTCTTGTTTTTCCAATGGAAATGTCACTACTCCAACCATTGTTAAAGTAGTTAAGAATGCAACGGCAGGGATAATGCTTGCACCTGCATCTACAAAAGAACCTACCAGAGGAAATGCTACAAAGGCTGGAATCAATGTAATACTGCCTACTAAGGCAGAAATAACTGTTGAAATAAACACATTGGATTCTCCCAAAACATTTTTTATAACTTCAGGCGGTATGAAAGTCAAAATCAATCCTATAAGAAATAATATACCTGCAATCTCTCCAATCATATTTTTCATCATACTTCTTGCCATTTTCATAGAATTAAATGTCTTTTGCTTGTTTTTAACAAGGGATGCGATAAACGCAGCCCCTGTTATTCCCCATAACGATACTGTAAAAACGTCCACCCCTCATCACTCCTTCTCTTTGTAGTTCTTAGGATTAGGCGACTTTACCACAAAGAATTCCAATACTTCTTCATCCTGATTATGAACATTCATTTTAGTTTTATATGTAATATTAATAATATCTCCCTTGGTGTAATGATGTGGTTCTTGTTCATTTAACTGCAAAGTCATTTTTCCCCGTACAATTATCATATAGATATTGGAATTAGAATAATGTTCAGGAAGATTAGTTCCCTTTGTAAGAACCATATGATTCAGGTGAATATTTTCATCATCCACAATCCTTTCAATTATTTTTTCATCTGTTATACTGTACAAATATTTTTTCTCCAGCATAAAAACTCTCCTTTCATTATGTATGAATCTATATTATAATAAATCACAGCGGCATACAGTTACCACGGTAACTAATTTTAAAAAAGGTGATATTTATGAACATAAAAGACTATCTGGACATTTTAAAACTAACAGGGTTATTTGACGAATTTTCTGCTAAAGAACTGCTTAATCTTTTTAAAACGCATAATTATATTATCTCTAAATACAACAAAGGCAGCATTATCCATTTTGAAAGTGAGAAATGCAATTACTGGGATATTGTTTTAAAAGGCCAGGTATTTGTTCAAAAGATTGATGAAAAGGGAAATGTGTTAACTGTTGCAGAATTTAAAATCGGAGATAACATAGGTGGCAACCTATTGTTTTCAAAGTATCCTTATTATCCCATGAGTGTGATAGCAAAATCAGATACTGAAATTTTACATATCCCTAAAGATTTTGTATTGCAACTTTGTCAGACTAGCCAGGATTTTTTAGTTAAGTTTTTAACCTGTATATCAGATAAAACTGCTATCTTAACAAGCAAAATTAAGTCAATCTCCATGAAATCTATAAGGGAATCTATTATTGAATTCTTAAACTATGAGTATTACACTCAAAAGAGTAAAGAAATAAAACTTAATATGACAAAGAAGGAATTAGCCGAAAGGTTAGGGATTCAAAGAACTTCTCTTTCTCGTGAACTCAATAAAATGAAAAAAGATGGGCTCATTGATTATGACGCCCATTCTATTACTATCTGTGATTTTGATATTATTCGCAAACCCTGAGCAATGAACAGGGAACCCGTATTGAGTTCCCTTTAATCTATTATTATCAGCAATTAAACGCCTTTCATAATTATTGCAGGTCCGTAATAATTATCTGCAGCAATCCCTATCTTCTGCACCCGCCATTCAATCAATTCCTGCCTGAAACAATCTTTTTCTACTAAATCTATGGCTTCTTTTTCTGAATTAGAAACAACTATATACTTAATTGGCGACTCTGGAATTTTCTCTTCCATCTGATATATGTATAATCTGGGATTTACATATTTTTTAGTACCTATTATTCTCTCTATATTCTTTTCAAATTCTATCAGGCTATCATCTATCAAAACATGTCCGTAATAGTGGTTAATTTCTTTAGTTTCTCCATCTGAATATTTTATTGTGGTAATACAAGAAGGCTGGTCGGTAATGAACTCATCCCCTGGCTTATATATGAAAGACTTAAACCCAAAATCCTCAATCAAGTCATTTAACTGATTTACTTTTTCCCCTGATATCTTCCAATGATGTTCCCCGCTCTTATATACAAACATTTCCCCATAATAATTTACATTGCCCTCATTATCCATTGTTACACTATAAACGGGGCAAGTCCCAAAACACATTGTCCTTTTCAATTTTATGTATTCGAACATGAAAATCCTCCTATTAGTGCACATAATAAGAATGTTCCGAAGTAAAAAATTTACTATGTGGTATATTACTTCGTCTTATTCTACAAGTACGCAATATTTTTCTGCACTCTTATAAATAATACAACTTTATTTTTATTTTGATAGAACTTTATCAGTTATAATTTTGTTTCTCTTTTTTTAGAATTATCGTTATATTATTTTTAGAAACAAAAAAAGCAGAGTATGTTCTATAGTAAATGCAAATAAAGTCCTTGCATTAACTCCCTACTATTACCAATCTCCTTATACTTTAAACCTATATCAAATCTCGTATTTCCAATGTTTTCCCTTCTTCCTTGTACTTTTCAATATCACGACTTTATTTTCTTAATAAAAGAACTTTATCGTCATTAAATATACTTTTTTCATTTTCCCAAATCATCAATTGCAATTTGTGAAACAGAAAAAATACGTCAAGTTCTTATAGAAAGCAAATAATGTCCTTATTCCTTTACCCTTTTATCCCCATTTTACTTTCATTTTGTATACTTTATCCCCATTCTTGCATCAAGAAATGTGAATAAAATCTTAATATAAGGACTTTATTTTCATTTTGATAGAACTTTACCGCTTATGAAACAACTTTTCTGTTTCTAAGAATTTTTATCCATATGATTTTTGGAAACAGAAAAAAAGCCCTATGTTATATCTAAAAAGTAAATAATGTCCTTTCATAAAATTCCTTTATTTCCCTTTTCCCTTAAAGCCTAAAAATACATGAAAGCCAATATTCTCAATACTTTCCTTTATCCTTTATCCCTTTAGATAATACTACTTTATTTTATTTTTGAAACAACTAATTAACCCCTATTTTAAGCCCAAAATATTTCCTATTTTCCTTACCCCTTTTTCCTTAATCCTAACTATATGTAACCCAAATAAACTTCTTTCCTTTTTCAAATAAACTCCTTTCACAAATCCCCCTCAAACCCTTGAAAATACTGGCTTGTTATTCTCTTCCAATTTCCCATTTAATTCCTTTTTTCCTTATTCCTTACTTCCTAAAGTCCTTTCATTCCTCAATTTTTAGGGCAAAAAATGAAAATAAAGTGCTTTTAGGATTGAGGGTTAAGGGGGAA
>JALHJR010000019.1:0-3564 GCA_022840405.1 Tepidanaerobacter acetatoxydans | reverse complement strand
TTACCCATTTTTCATTCCATTTTCTTTTCCATTCAATCTTCTAATCCATTGATTTTTCTGGCTTTTAGCCTTATTCCTTGTTCCTTATCCCTTAAAACTTCTAAACAAAAAACATGGCCTACAGGGCTTTCCTTTGCCCTAATAAACCATGTTTCCTGCAAGAACTTTATTTTCTTCCTATCGATAATTTGCAAAATGATAGGAGTTTATTTTATATATACAACATTCCCTGACATCTTAAATCTTCTGACGGCCTTCCAGGGCTTTTGTCAGTGTTACTTCGTCGGCATATTCTAGGTCTCCGCCCATGGGGATTCCGTAAGCTATGCGGGTAACCTTTACGTCAAGGGGTTTGAGCAACTTGGCCAGGTACATGGCGGTAGCTTCACCCTCCACGTTGGGATTTGTAGCAAGGATAACTTCTTTTATTTCCGGTGTTATCCTTGCCAATAGTTCTTTAATCTTGATGTCATCGGGGCCTATACCTTCCAAGGGAGATATGGCACCGTGGAGCACATGGTAAAGACCTTTATAATCTCTGGTCTTTTCCATAGCTACTATGTCTTTAGGATCCTCCACTACCATAATTGTATTTTTATCCCGGTATGGCGTTTGACATATACTGCACGGGTCCACATCAGTAAAATTTCCGCAAATCGAACAGTAGGTAATTAATTCTTTAGCTTGTAAAATAGCATCTGCCAGACTTTCCACACGATCTTTGGAGATTTTTAGAATATAGAAGGCTAAACGCTGGGCTGTTTTAGGGCCTATACCCGGCAGGCGGGAAAGTTCGCCGATTAGGCGATCCAGCGGCTCTGCATAATAAGCCATTTAATCCCCACCTAAAAAAGGCCCGGCATATTTAGCCCGCCGGTAAGCTTGCCCATTTCTTCAGCTACCATATCTTCAGCTTTCTGCAGTGCTTCGTTGGTCGCTGCCATTACAAGGTCCTGCAGCATCTCTACATCGTCAGGATCCACGACTTCTGGGCTTATCTCGATGCTTACAATCTGTTTTTTCCCGCTGGCTACAACTTTAACCACTCCACCACCTGCAGTGGCTTCAACTGTTCTTTCCTGAAGCTCATCTTGAAGTTTTGCCATATCCTGCTGCATCTTTTGAACCTGTTTCATAAGTTTATTCATGTTTCCCATATTTTTCAAAGCTTCTTCCTCCTTAATTTTTTTTGTTAATCTTTAAAGGTAACAATATCTTCACCAAGAAACTCAATAACTCTTTTGCCATACTCTTCGCCGGAAATTTCTTCACTTTCGGCTTTAGGCTCATATGCCACAGAATCGTTTTCATCTAAAGCAGCGGATAATTCTTCAGATGCACTAAGCTCAGGTAGTTCATTATCTTGCTCAACTATAAACCCTTTCACTGTCACATCTATATCTGTAATCTGTTTTATAATCTCTTCTATAGTATGCTTTTCAGTTAGAATTATTTCCTCATAAACAGCATCACTGTCATTTATGAGATACAATTTATTATTCTCGATTTTAGCAGGTCTTATCCCGCCTGCCTTGATAGATGAGTAAAGCGTCATTTTTCGTTTGGAACCTAAGCTTTCCAGCACATTCGGCCAAGCCTCTTGAAGTCTAAGCAAAATCTTCGAATCATCTGCCCTTTCATTATCGCTTTCATCGATTTTAACAGATTCAACGGATTCGCTTTTATCCTTGGACTTTTTTATCTTCTGAGTTAAATCACGGCTATTGCTTACTAGGATATCTGTCGGTAAGGTATTTTTGCCAGATGCCGCATCATGTGATTTCGAAATAGATTGATTTGTGTTATCGCAACCAATCTTTACCGCATTTTGTAATTGTTCCTCTAAAGCCGCCACTTGCCTCTCTAATTGCTGTATTCTTGCAATGTATCCTTCTTCTTTTTCCCAAAATGCCGGAAGTGTAAGTTTTACCAAAGCTGCTTCTAATATAATCCGAGGCTGCAAAGACCATTTTACATCATTTGCAGCATCTTTCAATACATTTATGATAGATAACAGCTTTTCTCTTGTATATCCTTTGGAAATCTCCTGGAGTTTTGCATAATCCTCATCAATGACGTCAATAAGGCTCCTGTCTGCGCCAATAGAAACCATGAGCAAATTCCTGAAATGTTCTAAAAGGTCATCCATAAATCTAAAAAGGTCTTTACCCTGTTTTGCTACTTCATCTACGACATTCAATAAGTCAGTGCTGCTGCCTTTTATAACCGCAGCAGAAACATCATAAAACACCTCGTTGCTTACTGCACCAAGCAGTACCAGTATATCCTCATAAGTAAGCTTTCCTTTGCCAAAAGCCTCAGCCTTGTCAAGAAGGCTCAAGGCATCCCTGACCGACCCTTGTGAATGAGCTGCTATTTGTAGTAGTGCTTTATTATCTATATCAATTCCGGAATCTTGTGCAACTTTTTTTAACCGCTCAGCAATCTCAGATGTGGTAATTCGTTTGAAATCAAATCTCATGCATCTTGACAGAATTGTCGGCGGAAGCTTGTCAGGTTCGGTGGTTGCAAGAATAAAAATTACATATTTAGGCGGTTCTTCAAGGGTTTTTAGGAGGGCATTAAAAGCTTCAGTAGTAAGCATGTGGACTTCATCAATAATGTATATTTTATATCGACCTTCTGAAGGAGCAAAATTTACTTTCTCCCTGAGATCTCGAATATCATCAATCCCTCGGTTTGATGCAGCATCCATTTCTATGACATCCATCATATTGCCGCTTGTTATCGCTTTACAGGATGTGCATGTATTACACGGATTTTCAGTTGGTCCCTTTTCACAATTAAGAGCTTTTGCAAAAACCCGGGCAGTACTGGTTTTACCTGTTCCCCTCATGCCGCAGAAAAGATAGGCATGTGCAATTTTACCACTTTTTAATTGATTTTTTAAAGTTGTAACAATAGCCTTTTGGCCGACTATTTCATCAAAATTCTGCGGACGGTATTTTCTATAAAGGGCTACATAAGACATGAAAATCTCTCCTAAATACTTAAAATGAAAGTCATGCATTTATTTTAAAAGCCGCCGATAATATCGGCGGCTAAAATCTATATGCCGTGCACCCTCCGTCGATCCATCCCTCCGAGCGTTACAATGACAGTTAGCTCCGACCAGGCTCCCCTGCGGCACATGAAAGGGCTTCCTTACCGCTGCTTCCTCCCGGACCTGACGGGGTTCGAAAGTTTTCATTGCGCAGGACCCGGTCATCGTCACCACTTGTCAAAGCCAGACCCCACAGGGAAAAGACCTCTAGAGGGAATTCGACCCCACTGTAGCGGATTGTGGGTACAGGGCACCGCTGCCTCCCCATCTAGCACGGCAAACTTTTAAGCAATCTGTTACCCATTTATTTTACTATATTTAATAGCTTAAAGCAAGCTGCAAATTTATACATTCAAAAAGGCTACAGGCCTGCTTCCTGTAACCCTTGTTTGTTTTCATATATGGCGGAGAGAGAGGGATTCGAACCCTCGAACCGCGTTTTAGCACGGTTACGCGATTTCCAGTCGCGCGCCTTCGACCAGCTCAGCCATCTCTCCACG
>JALHJR010000211.1:0-1164 GCA_022840405.1 Tepidanaerobacter acetatoxydans | reverse complement strand
CTTGCCGAGGGCACACTGGAACGGCACGTCGGCATTGAGGACCTCGAACGGGATCGAGAACGCGAGATCGTACTCGTCTGCGCTGTATAGAAACGGCCCACGCCGATGCCCTGCGGTGCCCTTCGGGGTCTTCGGGTTCGCGACCGGCCAATCGATCGCGCTCGTAATCAGCCCGAATGGAGTCTTTACTTCCGTTGCTTTCGTGTAGGGGGTTGCTTCTGCGCCCCACGCTACCATACCTTTGCTTGCCTGTAATTTTCTGACCATGTTAATCCTCCCCTCCCGGGGTAGTGTATACAGTTCCCTTGACGATGAACTTCCAGCGTCGGATCTCCTCGCCCTGGTCCCAGGTCATCGGAATACCTGGTGATATCTGCGGATCGGTGAACCCGGCCGTATTGAGTGTGTCGACGTTCCTCTCGACCCATGCCCGGACCTCGTCCCGGATCCGGAACATCTGTGTGGAGGATTTGGCGTGGATCTCGATGCCGACAGCATATGTGTGTTGCCAGAGGTCGGCACGGCTATCCGGTCGGTCGCCGACATCAGAACCCTCGCTCACGATAATGTGAGGGTAGAGCAACCCCTGATCGGGGAACTCTGTCAGCACCATCGGTGCTGCACCGTTTCGCCTGGCGGACGAGGGATCGGAGATGTCACCGGTGGCGATCGCGGCCCGCAGGCCGTCCCGGAACAGGTCCCGGATGATCGCGGTGCTCAGGCTACGAGAAGAGATTTCGGTCGTTGTCATGAGAACCCTCATTTGAGTTCATTTTCAGTTCTCCCGCGCATTTGCGGTGATGTTCGTGTTACTTTTCCAGTTCGCGGAACCGGGCCTGGATGTTGCGCTCCAGGGTCGGCGCGACTATGTCGGCAGCGAGTTGAGCCGGGGCAAACCCCTTGAGGCCGTGGACGGCGATGTGTCGGCGGATGTTGAGGATCATGTCGTCCCACGTCTCCCCTTCGCGCGGGGTAAGCCCGGCCTCCCGTGCCCATCGGTCGATTGGCTCCGGCGGCGGCATCTTTGATCCTGGAGCCCGGCCATACTCGGCGATAACGTGCTGGATCGTCTCTCCCTTCACCACATACTCATCTGCTCCCGGGAGTTCCGGCCACACGGTGGTCCGGGCGATCGCGGTTCATCCCCACACGCATGGGGAACAC
>JALHJR010000210.1:0-1165 GCA_022840405.1 Tepidanaerobacter acetatoxydans | reverse complement strand
GGATGAATTTGTTAGTCTTTTTAATAAACGTAAGCGCGTTTTCAGTGATGCGTTGAAAGCGGCGTATGCTTTGCTCGAAAGAACCGAAAGAGCTTTCGAAGCGTTTTACCAACAAGCGGCGCATAAATTCGTACAATTCGTGCTGTTGAACAAATTCGAAATTTTCCCGTTCAGAAAACTTATCTTCTTCCTGAGCCGTCTCATATTTGAATGGACGGTATATCGCGCCAATGAATTGCCCGCCTTCCTCTTCCGAGCCGAAGTATTTCGTCAGGATCAGGTCATAAAATTTGGATTGCTCGGGTGTGAGTTCATAGAACCATTCCTGCGGATCTGCGATCACCGAGAGGTTCTTAACTTCATCTTTATAAAAGGGATTATTTTTCAGGTCCAGACGGTTACGGCGGATGGTGACAGGCTGGATGACATCGCGGATTTCGTTGGCGAGAATGTGCGTGCGTTCTCGCACTTTTGCAAGATCAATTTGGTCTTCACCGAACAGGGCGGCATAATTAGCTTGGACCTTGGAACGTTTCCTGGGGTCGCTGGATTTATGATAACGGCTGATGTAGGAGAGCTGATCAAAAGTCGTTTTGTAGGTTCGGAACATCCCGACGAGATTTTCTGCCAAAGTAATAGAGGATTTTTTAGGGGTGATGAAGAGTTTGAGCAGCGAGAGGATGTCCGCAGGACGATTGTTGAAGGGTGTGGCGGTGAGCAGGATGACAATCTTATTACGGCATATGTTTTTGAGCTGTTCATAGTCGCGCGTATCTTGATTTCTGAAGCGATGGACTTCATCTACAATGACCACTTCGAAATCGTCCTTATCCTGAATATATTCCGCAGTAGCTTCCAGGTCTCCGAGAGAACGCACTTCCCAATCATGGAGGCCGAACTGTTCTAGGTACATACGCCAGCCGCTCTTTTTGTTTTTATCTCCCATTAAGCCTGGCGGGCATATCACCAGGCCACGTCTGCGCAGGGCTAAAGCTACAGAACAGGCGATGATAGTTTTGCCCAATCCGACCACATCAGCAATGATGACGCCGTTATTATCTTTGATGACGGCTAATGCTTGACGGACCGCGTCAAGCTGGTATGTGAAGGGGGTGTAATCGTTCTTTTTCAGAACATCGATGAGATAAGGGCTGATTTTTTCCTG
>JALHJR010000209.1:0-1174 GCA_022840405.1 Tepidanaerobacter acetatoxydans | reverse complement strand
TGCCCCCATAAATGTAGGAACTAAGTCAACTGCATGTAATTTATTTAGCTCTTTAATTACATTTAAGGACTTAATCTCATCTTTTACATTTAAACCATATCCGCTTTTTGCTTCGCAGGTGGTTGTTCCATAACTTAACATTATATCAAGAGATTTTTTGCCTTTTTGCACCAGCTCTTCAAAACTTGCCTTACGCGTATGCTCTACGGTGCTTAGTATGCCTCCTCCCATGCTCAATATATCAAGGTAGCCGGCACCCTTTAGCTTTAATGAAAGCTCTTTTTGCCTCCACCCTCCAAAAACCAGGTGTGTATGTGGGTCTACAAGACCTGGAGTTGCAAGGCAGCCTTCGGCATCGATAACAACAGTATCATCATTTATAGGAAAATCTTTAAGTTCCTTATCTTTGCCTATGGCAGTAATTCTGCCTTCGGAGGCTGCAATAAATGCATTTTCAAGTATTTTTATATTTCCCTGTTCCTCACCTTTCAAACAGCTTGTCCCTTCCGGGGTTGCAAGCATACCAATATTTTTTATTACAAGTTGTCTGGTATCTTTCAAAACTTCACCTCCGTTTTTATCAAAAATTAGGGGCAAAAGCTTAATGCCCCTTATTGCTTTATCACAGCTTTATATTGCAACACTACATTATGCTAGGGGCGGTCTTTGACCGCACGCAATCTATATATGATTCTAAATATAGCTTCTTTATTAAATCTAAAACAATATATTGACATCTCTAGACTAAAATTAACTTTCTACGGTAGAATCATATATTAATTACTGTAACAAATAATTCTCCAATATCTGTTTATCAGAATCAAAATTTTCCAATTGCAAATAGTATTCGGCTGCGTCTATAAGGGCTTTCATGGGAGTAAGGCCTACTATCTCACTACCTACTATATTGACTCCATAGCGTCTTGCCTCCATCTTTACCATCTCAAAGGCTCTGTAAAGGGCTGTTTTTTCATAGTCTACCATGTTAATTGACACCTGGGCCAGGTTTCTATCTTCTAACATTACCCCGATAGCCCTTACGTTTTTTAGCCCTCCACCTCTTTCACGAATAAGCTTTGCAATTTTATCGGCAATTTTTATGTCTGATGTGTCAAGATTAATATTGTACGCTATAAGTGGTTTGCGTGCTCCAACGGCTACTACCCCTGCCGTA
>JALHJR010000070.1:0-5772 GCA_022840405.1 Tepidanaerobacter acetatoxydans | reverse complement strand
ATTTATCTGGTGTTTATGGTTTCGATGTAAAATATAAAGGCATCAATTATGAAATTGCCTATACCATAAGTGAGATTGATGGTAAAAAAATTATTGTGCTTCTTGCTGGAACTCGTGAAAACTTTTATGAACAACTAAAGCGATATATTAAATAGCTCTCAAAAGAGGGCCATTTTTTCTATACCCCTAGAAAAAACACAAGGGTAAAAACACATGGAACACGCGGGGACGGTTCTTTTGTGCTGTCCGGTTCTGCGAGGGGCACGTCACTGAAAGGCGCCTGTCTACTCGACTTTGTGTTCTTCAAGTCTGGTGGGATTTTCATTATGGTCATTTAGGCATGATGACAGACCCGCCAAACTTGTGTTTTTTTATTTGGTGAGTCTACATAAAGTTATATAAGACTTATAAATGTATCATTTTTTAGTCAATAAGCACTGACAACTCCTGCTAATATAGCTCCATCAAATCGCTTCACTATCCAAACAGGAACTATAAACTGTTATTGGAGGTGAACTGATGGAACTTAATAACATCGACAGGCTTGGCAGCGTCCTAAAAACTGCCCGAATAGAAAAAGCGCAACACAAGGGGTCAGTCCCTCTGTGCTATTCGAGTAAAAAACACAGCATTCTTGATAAGTCCTTGGGGGATTAAATCTCTAGGGCTTTTTCTATGCCTGAAAAAAGCATTTTGTTTGAAATATATGTTATTTACTAGTATATTATCATTACACCGTTATTTTTAAAAACAATCAAAAATTAACCTAATAGGTTAATAAAAAATTGACTTTGGGGGAATGATAATATACAAGGAGGTGACGGATTACCATGGTAAACAAAAAAGATAATAATGATTTTATGCCTACTGTTGCAATTCCGCCAGGAGAGACTATAAAGGAAAATATGAAGTTTTTAGGAATGAATCAAAAACAATTATCAGCAAGGTTAAATATAACGCCGAAACATTTAAGTAATATTATTAATGGTAATGCTCCCATCACCTACGATACAGCCCTGAAGTTAGAAGCAGTTATAGGACCTAGTGCACAATTTTGGATGAACCTAGAAACTAATTATCAGTTGAATAAAGCTAGATTAGAAAAACAAGCAAAATTAGATAGAGATTTAGAAATCTTAAAAGAGATACCATACAAGGAAATGAGTGAATTTGGATGGGTAAAAGAAACCAATGATAGAATAGAAAAAGTGTTTAATTGCAGAAACTTTTTTGGTGTTGCTGAGTTATATTTAATAAAGCCTTCATATGTTGTGGCTTTTAGAACACATAAACAAATAAGAGAAATATCTGACTTTGGAGTATTGGCATGGCTTAGAAAAGCAGAGCTAGAAGGTTTAAATGTGAAAGTGAGGAAATTTAATAGAAGAAAGTTAAAAAGTCTAATTACTACCTTTAGAGAATTGACACTAAAAGACGCCGCAGACTTTTATCCGGAAATGAAAAGGCTATGCGCTGAATGTGGCGTAGCTTTAGTTCTAGTGCCCTATCTTCCCAAGACTTATATATGCGGAGCAACTATATGGAGGAATAATAAAGCGATAATTGCATTAAGCGTAAGAGGGAAAAGGGCAGATGTATTTTGGTTTACATTTTTCCATGAATTAGCTCATTTAATTAATCACTCAAGCAATGAATTTCATATTAGTTTTGATAATGAAAGTGAAGAAGATGAAGCGAATGAATTAGCCAATAATTATTTAATTTCAGAAGAACAGTATAGAAATTTCATTGAAGGATATGATTATACAGATAAAACACAGATAGTAAATTATTCCCATAAGATAGGCATAGCCCCGTGTATACTTTTAGGGAGATTACAGCATGATGATTTAATAGGATATCAGTATCATAATGATTTAAAACCGTCTTTTAAGATAGTGAATTGTTAGTTAAATTCCTGTTCACCCACACAAAGGGAACAAGCTTAAGGGAGGGAGAAAAGCCTCCCACTCGCAAAGATGCCTGGCACCGCCCGAATTTTGTCGAAAACGGATGGACGCGGTAACCAGCGAGGTTTGAGCTAAAAAATACAGACACCTCACAGGTAGATATACTTGTAAGGTGTCTTTTTTCTGTTCGCGGATTTGCTCAAGAATCTTAATTCTACAGCCAGCCACATATCTTCCCACGTTTAACCTCAAAACTTTCTACAAATTAAATTTACGATTGCAAGCTGAATATTAAATCTTATCAAAAATATGTTATAATTTACCTATGAAAGTTAATTAATTAGCAAACTCGGGGGAGAAAAATATCTCCCCTCGCAAAGGTGCCTGACACCGCCCGGATTTTAGGAAAAAAAATAAAGTTTAGGAGGTATCTGGTTTGGACAAAAATTTTAATAGTTATTCTTATCATAACTGCTAGCTTACTTGTAAGTTGCATGAAAACAACAAAGCAATCCATAGAGGAGGCAATTTATATGAAAATCAAAACGAAAATAATTTTATTTACATGTATTTTATGTATAGTAAGTATTTGTTCAGCAACACTAATAAATTATAAATTTTTAGCAGGAGAGCTTCTAAATGAAATAGAAGAGAATGCAAGAAATTCAGCTAAAATTACTGCAAAGGAATTGGATAAATGGTTAAGCATGCAAAAAAATTCTTTAAAAGAAATAGCAGATGCTCTTTTATACAATGACAATTTTGAATTTGATTATGTATATGGTTATTTAAGTGGTCAAGGAGAAATCAATGAAGGCAATGAATACTATGTTGGATTGCCAGATGATTCTTTAATATCAGGAGGCGGTTGGATACCGCCAGATGATTATAAACCTACTGAAAGAGATTGGTATACAAATGCCAAAGGATCTGATGATGTAGTAATATCTTCTCCTTATATAGACGCTAAAACAGGAGATGTTACAATTACTATATCTAGAGCTCTTGAAAAAAATAACAAACTAGTAGGAGTTTTAGCTTCAGATATACATTTATCCTATATACTAGGAGTTACTTCAAATATAGATTTAGGTGATTTAGGAAAAGATTCCTATGGATTTTTAATAGATGGAGAAGGAAATATCATAACTCACAAAAATGAAGCCTTTAATCCTGACCCGGAAAAAGGCTATGTAAACATAAATGAAATATTAGATGGGAAACTAAAAAACATAGTGGAAACAGAGAAAGCTACAAAAAATAGAATAAATAGAATAAATGATTATGATGGAAAAGAAAGAGTATTTTTTGTAGAAGATATGGGTGAAACCAATTGGAAAGTAGGAATAGCTATATCTAGTGCTGAGATGTTAAAAACCTTTGAAAAATCAGTAAATAGGCTAATAATGATTAGTATAATAATAATTATAATTGCAATAATTCTTTCCACTATGATGGGTAACTCTATATCTAAACCTATTATAGAATCCGTAGAAGTAGCAAGCAGAATAGAAAAATTAGATTTGACAGAGGATATAGATGAAAAAGACCTAAAAAGAAAAGATGAAATTGGTCAAATATCATTATCCTTCCAATCCATAATAAACACATTAAGAGATTTTGCAAAAAAAATAAAAGAATCCTCAGAACAAGTTGCTTCATCCTCGGAAGAACTAACAGCAGTATCCGAAGAAGCAGCAGCAGCAAGTGGCAGTGTAGCAGAATCAGCCAGCGAAATAGCTGCTGACTCAGAAGAACAGCAGAAGGATATATTAAACGTTGTATCAGCAGTAGAAGAAATCTCAGCTCAAATTCAAGAAATATCATCAAACGCAGAAGAAATAAGCAACTTAAGTCAAGAAGTATCAAGCATTTCTGATGAAGGAAGGCATAATATAGAAAATGTCATATCCCAGATGAACAATATAGTCAAAAGTACCGGAAAAGTACAAACATCCCTAGTAGATGTAGACAACAGTTCCAAAGAGATGGACAGCATAATTCAAGTTATACAAAATGTCGCAGAACAAACCAACTTACTTGCACTAAATGCAGCAATAGAAGCAGCAAGAGCAGGAGAAACAGGGAGAGGATTTGCGGTAGTAGCAGAGGAGATAAGGAAACTAGCAGGAGAAGTACAGAACTCCACAGAAGACATATATGAAATAATAAAGAAAAATCAAAGTATAATAGACGAAGCAAATGAAAACATGAACATGAGCAAAGAAGAAGTAGACAAAGGACTAGCAACCATAGACGAAACAAAAGAAACATTTATAGCAATCATAGACTCCATAGACGAAATATCCAAACAAATACAAAACATATCCAAAGCCATAAACCAAGTAGCAGAAGGAACAGAAGATGTAGTTGGTTCTGTAACTTCTATAGAAAACAAATCTAGAGGAATAGCAGAAAACATACAAAATGTATCAGCAGCAACAGAAGAACAGGCAGCCTCTATGGAAGAGATAGCATCAGCAAGTGGGAGTTTAGCAATGCTTGCAGAAGAACTTCAAATACTTGTAGCAGAGATAAAAATGTGAGAAATGGAAGATAATGGTGCCTGACACCGCCCGATGAACAGAACACAAGGGTGGAACACAAGGGGACGGTTCTCTTGTGTTCTCTAGGGTATTGTATATGATGTATTGGGAAATCCCAAGATATGCAATGAAATTGTAGATATAGGGGCACATGAATTTCCTCAAGAATCCGAACCTGAACCACCAGAGCCTAATAAACCTGAACCGCACAGCTCTAAAAAATCAAGGCATAAAAAATCAAATTTAGTTGAGCTTGAACCTAAATTAAATAAAGAAGATCATTTTGCGTATATTATAGGGTACGAAGATAATACTGTTCGACCGGAAAATAATATAACCAGGGGAGAAGTTGCGGCGATTTTTTTCCGATTATTAGGTCCGGAATATCGAGAAACAATTAAATCCTATGAAAATAATTTTACTGATGTAGAGCCAAATATTTGGTGCAACAAGCATATATCAACTCTGGCAAAAGGAAATATAATATTGGGTTATCCTGATAACACTTTTAAACCAAATAAGTATATAACAAGAGCTGAGTTAGCTGCTATCGTATCCCGATTTGATAAATTAGAAGAAAGAGAGAGCAGCGCTTTTGCAGATGTAAAAGGTCATTGGGTAGAAAAATATATAGATTCAGCCGTTGAAAAAGGCTGGATAAATGGTTACCCGGATGGCACCTTTAAACCGGATAATTTTATTAAAAGGGCAGAAGTAGTTAATTTAATAAACAAAGTTTTAGGGCGAAAAGTAAGAAGGGAAAACATGCTGCCAAATCGAAAAAAGTATGACGATTTATATGAAGATAAATGGTATTACGAGGCTTTTGAAGAGGCGATTAATAGCCACATCTACGAGAGGTTAGAAGATGGAAGTGAAAGATGGTTAGAATTAATTAATCCTGATATAGAAATGTAGAAAATTACAATATTAATAATGAATAATGGTGTCAGGCACTCACTCATATACTTATTCTTATTAAGTGAATGACACACAAGAAGGACCAACCTTAACCGGTTGGTTCTTCTTTTTTTAACCAAACAACTATAGGCCATATAAGGGGTCAGGCTTTACATCTTGATATTCACACAGGCTAAAACGGTCTGTAAGAATTCGCAAAATTCCATAGGGGGTATAGAAAAAATAGCCTTCTTTTGAGAGCTATTTAATATATCGCTTTAGTTGTTCATAAAAGTTTGCACGAGTTCCAGCAAGAGGCACAATAATTTTTTTACCATCAATCTCACTTATGGTATAGGCAATTTCATAATTGATGCCTTTATATTTTACATCGAAACCATAAACACCAGATAAAT
>JALHJR010000208.1:0-1182 GCA_022840405.1 Tepidanaerobacter acetatoxydans | reverse complement strand
ATCAAGGCGTCATTTGTTTGGCGGTCTTTAATAAGCGCCATTTTTTGCCTGACTCTTGGTGATTTGTAGAACGACCTGGTTATCATAATAATAATGATAATTAATATGATAAAGAACAGCACCAAGGATCCTACGGTCAGGGAATTATTATAAGATTTGAACAGTAAACTTCCTATAATACCGGTGAAGAAGACAAAAAGAAGAGCTACCAGTGAGACTCGGATGAAGCGAATATTTATTATTCCCCTAAAAGAAAAGCGCCCATTATCTCCCATGCATCAGGTACCCTCCATAATTATAATAATACACTATTTTAGGTCGCGTAGTAGGCCGGTTTGCGTTCATTAAGACGCCATTCGTTGTCAGGTCCTTTGCTATTCCTGGTCTTCCGTTCTCATCGCTCTCCAAACCAGCGCGCCGCAGCCCGCCCGTCAGCGCGAGCCCCGCTGGCAATCTGACATATCCTTGAATACCCCTGGAAGGGGCGCGGCACTGCGAAGCGTCCCTTGTGGAGTCTGCTTTTCGTTTTGTTGATTCGATAAAAAAGCAGATCGCCGCGTCGCTGCGCTCCTCGCGATGACGAGCACGCCCCTCTCTTTTCCGCTTAAATAATCTTCTCATAAACCCTCAGTTGCTGTTACCGCTTCCCAGATTATCCTTTCATTTTCAATCGATCTTTCCAAATGTTTCAGGGCCAAATTCACATAGATTGCGTAGATTACTGAATATTGTGCAATTCGAGAGTTAATGGCTTCGGCCTTCAATTCCTGAGCAACTGAGATTAAAACACTATCAGCAATTTCAGCTAAGGGCGATGTAACATCGCCTGTTATTGCTATTACCTTGCAACCGTTCTCTTTTGCAATTTTTGCCGTACGAACCGGAATTTGAGAACTTCCTGATTGAGAAATGACGCAAACTACATCCTCTTTTGAGAGTAATGCGCTGCGCATTATCTGGAGATATGCATCGGTCATAATTGTGCAATTAACTCCGATCCTAAACAACTGATAATAAAGTTCCTCTGCCATTGGGCCAGAATTACCGACAGCGACAATGAAAGTATGCCTTGCATTGTCAATGTAGTTGATACATTTTTCCATTGCATTATGGTCGAGCACTTCCATCGTTGCCTGAATAGCCTGGATTGCACCTCCCATCACCTTTTCAGCAATCACACCA
>JALHJR010000207.1:0-1183 GCA_022840405.1 Tepidanaerobacter acetatoxydans | reverse complement strand
CGGGAATTGAATTCAGAACAGGTCCCTTAAACAAGGATAGTCTTGAACAAATAATTAAAGAAAACAACATAGAACTCATCGTAGATGCAACACATCCTTATGCAAAAGATATAAGCGAAACCGCCATAGCAGTATCCTGCAAATGCAATATAGAGTATCTTCGCTATGAACGGGAAAGCTCCAAAACCCAATATCCTAATATAATTCATGTAAAAGACATAGACGAAGCCGTAAAGGTTTTAGAAAAATATCAGCGAATTTTCCTGACCACAGGCAGTAAAAATCTAGACAAGTTTGCAAAGCTTATGCACATAGGTAAATATCTTATTGCACGAGTGCTGCCAAAGAGTGAAGTCCTAAAAAAATGCGAAGATTTGGGGTTTACTCCGGAAAATATCATAGCGGCAAAAGGGCCTTTTAGTATGGAAATAAATTTTCAGATGTTCAAGGAATACAGGGCGGATGTAGTAGTTACAAAAGACAGCGGAGCAATTGGCGGTGTACCGGAAAAAATCACAGCCGCTTCAAAGCTTAATCTTCCAATCCTGCTGATTGAGCGGCCGCCTGTAGATTATCCCAATGCAGTAAATGACATGGATAAAGTTATTTATGAAATTTGCAATAGATTTCTTGTGTAAAGTATTTTATTTCAAAAAAAGGTTTGGTGTAAACAGCAATGGGAATTGAACAGCTTTTAATGGTAGGTGTCAGCCGAGAAGCTCCAATTGAGCTTAGAGAAAAAGTGTGCTTTGATAAAAGAACAGGCGAAGCATTGGCAAAACTTAAAGAAATTGATGGCATACTTGAGGCAGTTATAGTATCAACCTGCCACCGAAGTGAGATTTACGTGATTGCGTCTGAGCCTAAAACAGATGTGCTTACAAACTTCTTTGGCGATTTTTTCGCTTTGGATGATGCCCGGCTTTCCCCATATATCTACGCACTTGATGGAATATGCGCAGTAGAGCATCTTTTTCGAGTTGCCTGCGGTCTTGAATCAATGGTGGTGGGGGAAGATCAGATTTTATCTCAGGTGAAACAAGCCTGGGAAATTGCAAAAAAATGTAAATCCACCGGGAAATACACAAACAAGCTCTTTAGAGAAGCGATTACTCTTGGAAAAAATGCCCGAAGTCAAACCGGAATTACAAATCATTCGCTTTCTATAAGCTATATTGCAGTT
>JALHJR010000206.1:0-1184 GCA_022840405.1 Tepidanaerobacter acetatoxydans | reverse complement strand
TTGTTATCACTTATCAGAACTGCAAATTTTCAGATCAAAGACTTTGTCGATGGGTTTACCAGATATACCAAAGAGTGGTTCCGCATAGACCAGCTATATCGTGGCTATATCTTCCAAATGCGCCAATCCAAGAAAACTATGTTTTTTGGCAGATTGAACGAGCTGGTGGAAGCCCACTATTGCAACAATTACCTCCTGCCGCAGAATAACAACTGGCAGCTGATCGTTGATCAGACTTTAAATTGGAACAAGCTGCCGGTCAACATACAAAGTGATTTTTTCCACGATCAAGTTTCGGCTTTGCTTCAAGGCGGAACCAAGGTAGCGGTGCTAATTTCAGATGCTCTGCGTTTTGAGGTGGCTGAGGAATTGGCGGGAAAGGTCGAAAAAGCCGGCCGCTTCACCACGGGACTCTCTTCGATGGCTGGCATGCTGCCCAGCTATACTGCGCTTGGCATGGCAGCCTTGTTGCCGCACAAGACGCTAGCCATTCAAGCTGATGGCAATGTTTGGGTTGATGGGGTCAGTTCTGCCGGACTGGATAATCGCAACAAACTATTAGGACAAGCTATCAAAGGCGGCGCAAAAGCGATATTAGCCAATGATCTCAAAACGATGAGTACTGATGAGAGGCGGGCACTGTTCAGAGACAATCAGGTTGTGTATGTGTACCACAACCAGATTGACATGATCGGCGACAAACGCGAATCCGAAGATCATACCGTCGAAGCTGCAGCCAGCACACTCGATGACCTGGTAGATTATATCAAGCTTCTGCGAAATGCCAATTTTACCAAAATTCTGGTCACGTCTGATCATGGCTTTTTGTATCGATATCAAAGAATTGATGAGGCAGATCTGACCGGCGCAGAGATTATGGGTAAAGAAATCTACCTCAAGAAACGCCGCTTCACCATTGGAAAAGATCTTGATGATGCCGGACACAAATTAAAAGCCTTCAACGCAGACCAGCTAGGGCTGATTGGGGATCTTGAAGTCTTGTTGCCCAAATCTGTTAACCTCTTGAAATTGAGTGGCGCGGGTATGCAGTTTGTACATGGTGGCTCTAGCTTACAGGAAATTGTCATTCCAGTGCTTGCTGTTAATAAAGCAAGAGGGGAAGAGTTTGAAGCCCACAAAGTGGAAGTAGACAAATTAGGTGCCGCCAGTAACACCATTACAAC
>JALHJR010000069.1:0-5787 GCA_022840405.1 Tepidanaerobacter acetatoxydans | reverse complement strand
AATCATTGTTAAGCTTATTCTTAGAAGTAAAAAGAATAGGTATATCTGATGGTGCATTACAGGCTCGGTAGCTCTTTTTATAATTTCACATAAACCTTCGATAATGATTCCATATTTTTATCAGACACTTATTAAAGTGCCTACCGAATTATGACAAACGTAGAAAAGGACGTGACGATGAAATAACACGTCCTTTTTGATATAATTTACGTGAGGTGGTGAAAAACAATGTCTTACTGTGTATATTTAGTAGAAGATGATAAAAATTTAAATTTGGTATTAACTTCTTATTTGCAAAAAGAAGGATGGCAAGTAGTATCTTTTTTAACTGGCAATGAAGCTAAGCAGGCCATTGAAAATCCTCCTGACTTGTGGATACTTGATATAATGCTTCCGGATATAGATGGCTACCATCTGCTGCAGGAAATTAAAGCAGTTTCACCACAAGTGCCAATTATCTTTATTTCCGCAAGAGATGCTGATATAGACAGAGTAGTTGGCTTAGAGCTAGGCAGTGACGATTATTTGGCCAAGCCATTTCTCCCCAGGGAACTGGTCATTCGAAGCCGTAATCTTTTGGAGCGAATATATAGTCCAAGTGCTCAAACACATACAATTTCCCCATATATAATCAATGAAGCAAGTAGAACGGTGAAACTGAACGAGGAAGTAATAGACCTTACCTCAAAAGAGTTTGACCTGTTGCTTTACTTCGTTAAAAATCAAGGGCTTGCAATATCCAGGGAGCAAATACTTACAAATATATGGGGAACCGACTATTTCGGCTCTGATCGTGTTGTCGATGATTTGGTTCGGCGGCTCAGAAAAAAGATGCCTCAGCTTTGCCTAGAAACCATATATGGGTATGGGTATCGGCTGGTGAAGTCATGAAGAACCTCCCACTTTCTTTGCAGATTTGGCTGGTTTTTGCCGTGATTACATTATGCATTTCCATATTATTATGTATTCTGCTGCCCATGACTCTGCGAGATTTTTTTACTAAAGAAATTTATGCAACCATTGAAAGTGCTCAAGTGATGATACTGGATCGCTTTGCCAATGAAATTAGCCAGGAAACATGGGAATCTGGCAGTATATTAAATAGGCGTCCGCCTGAGGATATACGCACTGTAAACCATTTTATAATATTAAAGAAGGATCAGGTTATTATTTCTCCCGGTATTTCCATGCCTCTACCGCCTTCAGAGTTATCTGATGGCCGTACAAAACATCCCATTTTCATGCCGCCGCAAGAGCTATCGGAAAAAATATTAAACGAAACAAAAAACCAGACAAAAGACAGCCAGCGTTACAGTGCACAAGTAGGCGACAGAAAAATGTTTTATGTGGCAACCAAAGGCAAAGTCTTAGGAGATGATGTGTATCTTATCTCATATATGTGGGATACTTATCGGGAGGATTTGGTAAAGACTCTTTTTAAAAGGCTTTCTGCAATAATGGGTTTGGCTTTCATATTTAGTTGGCTTCCATCGCTAGGCCTAGCCAGATACCTAACAAGGCCGCTGGTAACCCTGGAAAAACGGGTAGAGAAACTGGCCGACAGGGACTGGCAAGAGCCTATTAAATTAGAGCGAAATGACGAAATAGGCAGGTTAGGGAAGTCGGTTGAACAGCTCAGACAGCAATTAGTACTTCAGGATGAAGCCCAGCAATCTTTCTTGCAGAACATTTCCCATGAACTCAAAACTCCGGTCATGGTAATCCAAAGCTATATTCAGGCCATCAAAGACGGTATATTTCCCAAAGGCGATTTGAACCGGACATTACAAGTAATTGAGGAAGAATCAGATAGACTGCAAAAACTCATTCACAACCTACTCTACTTGACCAAACTTGATTATCTGGCTACACATAAGCCGACACGAGAAATTTTCGAGATAGATAAACTGCTAAAGCATGTTGTAGAAAGGCTGCGCTGGCATCGGAAGGAATTGGATTGGTCGCTTAAACTATCACCGATAAAGATAAATGGTGACATTGAACAATGGAGAGTAGTCCTTGAAAATTTACTGGATAACCAGATACGCTATGCCAACAGTAAGATTGATATTGATTTAACGTCCGAGAACGAAACTTCAGCTATGCTTCACATATATAATGATGGACCTAGCATAGAGCCTGAAATCATGGAAACTCTCTTTCAAAAATACAACAAAGGATATAAGGGCAAATCAGGTCTTGGCCTTGCTATTGTAAACCGCATAGTATCCCTGCATGGCGGTAAAATCAGAGTTGAAAATGAAAAAAATGGTGTTTCATTTTATATCTTAGTACCCAAAGTGACATAGAGAAGATAAATTAGCATAATGCCATTGAAACTTTAGATGCAGACCTAAAATTTATTTTATTGACTTTCATAATTTATCCCTCATATTCCGTATTAAATGAAAACTTTATAGAAAACTGCAGATTTACTGCTTTATCATTACATCAGGATTTAAAATACCTCCCACGAAACGAGCTGAGAGGTATTTTAATTTAGTATTTTAAGCTTCGGGGAAAAGGCCTTTTGTGCTTAAATACCGCTCTCCGGTATCAGGAAGTATAGTTACTACTATCTTACCAGGCCCCAAGTCTTTTGCGACTTTCTGAGCTGCCCAGACTGCAGCACCCGATGAAATACCGGCAAGGATTCCTTCTTTGGTTGAAAGCTTGCGTGTCATTTCATAGGCATCTTCATCCGCAACTGCGATAATTTCATCAATTAAATTCATATCTAAAACCTTTGGGATAAAGCCGGCACCAATACCTTGAATCTTATGAAGCCCAGGTGCTGCCCCTGATAAAACAGCAGAAGCTGCCGGCTCTACGGCGACTGTCTTTATATGAGGCACTTCGGCTTTTAGTTTTTTTGAAATTCCTGTAAAAGTGCCGCCGGTACCTACTGTTGCTACAAATGCATCTAACCTGTAGCCGGCTTGTCTTAATATTTCGATTGCTGTAGTAATTTCGTGTGTAAAAGGATTGATAGGATTATCAAACTGCATTGGCATAAAATAACCGTAAGATTTTGCGAGCTCTTCAGCCTTTTTTATTGCGCCATCCATGCCTTCTTCAGGTGGCGTCAATACAAACTCTGCCCCATAAGCCTTTAAAAGTTTTCTCCGCTCAACACTCATGGATGCCGGCATGACTAAAATAAGTCGATATCCTTTAACAGCACATACCATGGCAAGACCTATCCCGGTATTTCCGCTGGTAGGCTCTACAACCGCCGAACCGGGTTTGAGCAGCCCCATTTCTTCGGCATCATTTACCATATGTAAGGCAATGCGATCTTTTATACTGCCGCCCGGATTAAACGATTCAACCTTTGCCACTATAGTTGCCCCTGTTTCAGGTGAGAGCCTGTTTAATTTTAACATAGGAGTCATTCCGATAAGTTCTAGAATAGAGTTGCTGATTTTATCTTTTGTGTTATACATTTCTTTAAACTCCCTCTCTCTATAATCCTTAGATTACTTTAAATATCTCACTTATTCTTAGAATTTCACATACCAAAAGCGAACCTCATATATAGTGCTAGACGAATATGGCAGTTGTAAAAAAGAGTAATTCTTTATATTATTTAAATTAATTATACCCTTGAAAGATATTCTGTCAAATGCAAGATGAAAAATTGATAGAGTGCTATAGCAAAAATCAAAGGTGTGTTTAAATTTGTTATAATAAATGATAAATAGCGACATTAGTTGTTTATAATGATATTGGAAAATACTTTTTGTATTGCAAATTACTTGTAATACTAAGCACAGGATATGGTTAAATAAGTACCTTATAAAAAAGAGGTTTTGGAGGTTGGTATATGTGATTATTGATTTCATTAAAACAAGTCCGGCTCAAAACACCACAGTCCTTATAACAAGTTATTGTCCTCGAAGTTACTATTCTGCTGTTGCAGAAAAAGCTATGAATTATGATTATTTACATGCTGAACAAGTAGGATTTATAGTGCCGCCATCTAAAAAAGATTCGGTCATAAGACTTGAAATGGCAGGAGGCGAATTTTGCGGGAATGCTACTCTATCAGCAGCAGCTTATGTTAGATATAAAGGATTGAATGATAAAGAAAACTTTAGCATTGATGTTTCAGGAGCAGCTGAACCTATAAGATGTAGAGTGGAAAAAGTTGGTACCTACTATTATAATACAAGCTGTATAATGCCGCCAGCCAAACGAATTGATGAGATGGAATTGGAACTTCAGGGCAAAACCATTAAAGGCTATATAGTTGAATTTGAGGGAATAAGTCACTTTGTATTAGAAGCAAAAGAGGAATTTGTGGAATACTCAGAGGTTACACATGCTTTAAAGAAAGCCGTTGATACAAATGCTATTGGTGTTATACCGTATGAAACCATAAGAGATGATACATATAAAATAAAACCGTTTGTACATGTAAAAGAGATAAATAGCAATGTCTTTGAACGCGGCTGCGGTTCGGGGAGCCTAGCCCTTGGGACATATCTTAAAAGGGTGAGAGGCATATCAAGAGAAATTCGAGTAGTTCAGCCTGGAGGAGTTATAAGAGTTGGAATAGCAGACGAATTTTTCATTTCAACGGATGTAATACTTACATGTGAAGGGAGAATATTGATTTAGCGTGTTTTCAAAAAGCACGCTATTTTTATTACTTTAAATCGTTAATACGTTAATGCAGAAAATTAAGAACAAACAAAAAAATTTGAAAAATAATGCTTTATGCGAAGGAAATTTTGAAAAAATGTTGAATATATATAATAAACAAAAGAATAAGGAGTCAAGTAGCAGCATTTTATTTAAAAAGATTAAAGAAAGTTAACTTCAAACTTAATAAAGAAACAGGGGTGACAATATTGATAATTGACGGAGAGAATTTAACATTAGAAGATATTGTAGAGGTAGCAGTAAAAAAAGGATCAGTCGAATTGGCTTTAGAATCGAAAGAGAAAGTTGAAACATCCAGAAAATACGTTGAAAAAATTATTCGAAATAATGATGTCGTATACGGTGTAACTACCGGTTTTGGAAAGTTTTGCAATGTGAATATTTCATCTCAAGATACTCGAGATCTGCAGGTGAATTTGATTAGAAGCCATTCGGCAGGTGTTGGCGAGTATCTTCCGGAAGATGCTGTAAGAGCAATGATGCTGCTTAGGGCAAATGCACTTGCTAAGGGCTATTCAGGGATAAGGTATTCCACACTTCAAACCCTTATTGATATGCTAAACAAAGGAGTAATACCGCAAGTTCCATCCCAAGGGTCTTTAGGAGCCAGTGGGGACTTGGTTCCTCTTGCACATATGGTTCTTGTTATGATAGGCGAGGGAGAGGCTACGTATAAGGGAAAAGTTATGTCAGGCAAAGAAGCTATGCAACTGGCAGGAATAATGCCTGTAACACTTGAAGCAAAGGAAGGGCTTGCCCTCATAAATGGTACACAAGCGATGACAGCCATAGGAAGCCTAGCTCTTGCCGAAGCAATAAATTTGTCAAGAATCGCTGATATATCTGCGGCACTGACTTTTGAAGCCTTAAATGGTGTTATAGATGCCTTTGACGAAAATGTTAATTTAGTAAGGCCTCACAAGGGGCAGATAGAATGTGCAAGAAATATGAGAAAGCTCTTAGAAGGAAGCCAATTTGTAACACATCAAGGTAATCCAAAGGTGCAAGATGCGTATACATTAAGATGTATTCCTCAGGTGCATGGTGCCGTAAGAGACGCATTAGAACATATTAAAGAGATAGTTGAAATTGAAATGAATTCGGCAACAGATAATCCCT
>JALHJR010000205.1:0-1189 GCA_022840405.1 Tepidanaerobacter acetatoxydans | reverse complement strand
TGCATGCCCGCATCAGTGTCTTTGGAAACCGGCTGGATCGGTCATGCCAGTCATCGTGAGAGAAAACATCCACGCCAACTTCTTTTAACATGGTACGAGAAAACCAAGTCCCTCGGCGAAAGAAGATTGCCATGGATGAATCATCAGCAATTTTTTCCAGCTCCTCCCAGTAATTATCGAGTAGCCAGCCATATATGCTTTCATCAATACGTGGGAGAATATCCTTGGTGAACGCCACGACAGCAGTTTGTTGATCATCAAGAAAGTTGGGTTCTTCTAAAAGACTTTTGAGTAGCTGTTTGCCAAAACCATGCCGCAGCTTGACGGGCCTAGACAATACATGCTCAACAACTACGGCCGCAGCGTGCGAGACCTGCTCTTGTGAAGGTGCTTCCTCGTAAGGGTGCCCATACAAACAGCGCATCTCATAGATATGATTAAGGACTGTATGACCGGAATCGGAAATGAACCCGTAATCATGCGCTTTCGTCAGTACGAACTTATCTACGGCCTTATGCTCTTTTTCCTTGTTTTCTATATCACCAACAATTCTCCCCGCTGCTCCATCACGTTTTTGTGCTTCACGGAAGCGCCGCTTCAATGATTCAGCACAGGCCAGCCATATCATCACATAGGCTGCTCGGAGCGCACCTGCCTTTCCCGCTTCGACGGCATCGTCAAATAGCGGGCGATCTTCTGCGGCAAGAATGTTGTCCGCGTAATTACTGAGATCCACCGCAGCAGGCATGGTTACTCACCTCCAACTCGGGTTACGGCTTGGTCGTACCACATGAGGAGTTTGGGATCTTCCTCGAGCACGTTGTTCGGGATTTTTTCGGCGACGGTGATAATCACTTTGTAGTCGCGCTCCTGCCATGCTTTTTTGAACCCGGCACGTACTGCTTCAAGTCGGAATATTTTGAGTTTCTTTTTGGCCTGTTTGTATTCTTCAAACTCTTTGAGCAGAGCTTTTTCGCGCAGCTTCTCAAGGTCACCCGCTTTGTTTGGATCGGGTACGTACCAGCGGCCTTTGGCTTTGGCGACCAACGCTTGGTCATCCTTGGCGAGATTGCGCATATCCTTCCAGTTGGTGGAAAGGTAACTGTGGATCTGATCTGGCACCGGGCCTTTGCCATCGTATGGAAGGAAGTTCTGTTCCAGCAAGATGGAGAGTTCCAAACCGACTTCG
>JALHJR010000204.1:0-1190 GCA_022840405.1 Tepidanaerobacter acetatoxydans | reverse complement strand
GTAGAACTTATACACCTAACAAAAAGGCGAACAAAATATACGAAAAAAGATACGAAACGTACCTTGATTATTACCAAAGAACCGGTGAAAAGAGGTGACCTTTTGAAAAATATAATCTTAAAATCTGATAGTATTACTGATTTCCAGATAGATGAGGCTTTAAAAGAATCCGTATCAAACCTAAACAAGAAAATAAAAAAAGTATTACTATTACCGCCGGACTTTACCAGATTTCATTCAGAAGCCGGGAAGATAACTCAGATGTATTATGATATATTAAATAAAACTTGTCACGTGGATATAATGCCTGCTATCGGAACACATATGCCTATGACTAATATAGAAATAGAAAAGATGTATGGCAAAGACATACCAAGAGAAAGATTTATAATACATGATTGGAGAAATGATATTGTAAAAATCGGTGAAGTGCCAAGTTCATATGTAAAAGAAGTTTCAGAAGGGCTATTGGACTTTTCAATAGAAGTGGAAGTAAACCATCGACTGATAAGCCAAGAATATGATTTAATAATATCAATAGGTCAGGTAGTGCCGCATGAGGTAGTGGGTATGGCCAATTACAATAAAAATATATTCGTAGGATGCGGCGGAAAACACATGATAAACAGTTCTCACTTTCTAGGTGCGGTGTACGGTCTTGAAAGAATTATGGGCAAGGATCATTCCCCGGTTCGAAAGGTTTACGACTATGCAGAGGAGAACTTTTTTGCAGATGTACCTTTAATGTATGTTTTAACAGTTATATCCCAAGAGCAAGGCGAAAATCAATTATCCGGACTTTTCATAGGCCGTGAAAGAGAAGTTTTTGAAGAGGCAGTTAAGCTCAGTCAGGAAAAAAATATAGTATTTCTAAAAAAACCTCTTAAAAAAATAGTGGTATATCTTGAGCCGGAAGAATTTAAAAGCACATGGGTAGGGAACAAGGCTATTTATAGAAGCCGTATGGCTATAGAGGATGATGGACACCTAATCATCATTGCTCCGGGTGTCAAACAGTTTGGAGAGGATAAAGGTATTGATAATTTAATAAGAAAATATGGATATGTAGGCAGAGATAAGATACTTTCCTTAACACATGATAACGATGATTTACAGAATAATTTATCGGCTGCGGCTCACTTGATTCATGGTTCATCAGATGGTAGATTTAAAATAACCTATGCGACAGA
>JALHJR010000203.1:0-1190 GCA_022840405.1 Tepidanaerobacter acetatoxydans | reverse complement strand
AATGACCCAGTTCACATATATCCAGAGCAAAAAGATAGGTAAAGCAGAGACTGCACCATACCTTTCAGGATAGGTAGTCAAATTATAGATATAGAAATCAAATCCACTTCTGGCAATTAGCCATATAATTGCAGCCCAAAAAGCACCTCTAACCAATGAAGTTGCTTTAACCGTTACTGAAGGCATCAAACTATATAGTAATAATAAAACAATATATTGCATCAAAAAAGGTATTAAAAAACTAAACCATTTGAATACAGGAAGTTTTAAAATTCCAGATATAATTGGAATAGACGAGGTTGATAAAAGCACTATCATAATAAGCAATCCCAGAATCAATGTACCTAAAAACTTTATGATTTGACTAATTAGCCCTGGTTTAGTTCTGAATTCATGTCTCAGTATCCGGTCAAAAGAATCCCTGATAACTATAAATAATGAATATGAGGAAACAGCTATGACTATAAAGTTAATGATATTGAATCCTGCTTTATTTTCCAGCATATTCTGAATTATATTCTGCACCTGTAAAGCTGCACTGGGTATAAGATTTTCTGAGATTAAAGCGAATATTTTTTCTTTTAAATCCAGAAAAGGTAAAGTAGGAGCAAGGAAAATAAGGAACACCACTACTGGTACAAATCCCATAATAGTTATATAAGTTAGCGCTCCTGCTTCTCTTAATACTCTTTCTTTCATAAGAATTTGATAAAATGATTTGACGAAATTAGTTAAATCTGCCCATAATCGTTTTCGCCATTGAGAATTACTTATATATTTCCAGAATACTAATATATCATATTTTGCGGTCTTGAATATACCAATTATAAGAAACCAGATAGTTTGGAAAAAGCCTTTCTTCTCTTTCTCTTCCATTTTCATCCCCTAAATAGACTAAATATTGATTTCATACGACAATATCCTTTTCACAATTACTTTGCAACAACCACTTAAATCTATTAAGTTTTTGAGCTTCAATACAATCAGCAATAATGATAGATAATTTCATAAGACTTTTCCAAATAATGCAATTTCAAAGCTCATTATCTAATTGTCAATAAGAAAAAACAAGAATAAAATCATTAAATTCAAAACTTTTGTTCCCTCTTTTTTCTCTCATTTATTTAAGTAACCTCATTTCTAATCAATAAGTTAAGGATTTTCCCAATTATACATTTATGCTATTTCTT
>JALHJR010000202.1:0-1193 GCA_022840405.1 Tepidanaerobacter acetatoxydans | reverse complement strand
TATTAGTGCAAGTAGTGCGATGCCGTAACCAATCTGGTTCTTCTTTTTAGCAGCAGGTTTCGATTTTACTCTGGATTTCAGTGAAACTTCTGATTGTGCCACAAAAACACCTCCTATAAAGATTGTACTTGTGATTTTCTTCACTATCTTTATTATACTTAGCTTAGGAATAGTTGTAAAATTAGCTAATTTTATGCTACTATAAGAATAGCTTATATCAGAAAAAGGTGATTACCTATGAATATCGACTTTTTAAAGGCATTTGCCGCCGTAGCCAAAACCGGCTCGCTTACCCAGGCTGCCGAGGAACTTTTTATTACTCAGCCGGCTCTTTCTCAGCAAATAAAGCAATTAGAAAATTATTTCTCGATACAGCTTCTGGAGCGAAGCAATCGTGGCACAAGTTTAACTGACGCAGGTAGGCTGCTTTACGATTATTCTACCAAGATAGCAGACCTTTTTGACGAACTGGAATCAAAGATGGACAGCCTGCGCGCCTCGGTAGAGGGCAGCCTTACTATTGGAGCTACTTCGGTTGTTGGCGGTTATGCGGTACCGTGCAGTATATTTATATTTAAAGAGAAATACCCTGAAACAAATTTAAAATTAAAGGTGGGAAATCAAGCACAGGTTATTAATGACTTAAAAGATGAAATAGTTGATGTGGCAGTTATTGAGGGCGATCGGGTTTCAGGTCCTTTTACCATTGAAGAAATAGCCACCGATGACATGACAGTTATAGTGCCGAATAAAGAACCATGGAATGGCAAAAAATATTTGCTGCCGGAGGACTTTGTAAAGCAGCCCCTTATTATGAGGGAGCACGGCTCCGGCACTCGGCAAGTTGTGGAAAATTGCCTGGGCTCGGCAGGAATTGATATTTCCTCTCTTAACATTGTCATGGAGCTTAGCAGTGTAGACTCCATCAAAGCCGCTGTAGAAGCAGGCCACGGCATATCCATAATGTCAAGGCTTGCCCTTAAAAAAGAACTGCACAATAAAACCCTTAAGGCTGTTGATATTAAGGGCATACCTTTAAAGCAAAAGATTTACCTTGCCTACAAAACAGAAAAAGCCCAGAGCACTGTGGCAAGGGCATTTATAAAGTTTTTACACCTTCCCAGCCGCGGATTTTGTTAATTTTGTAAGGTTTATAGTCTTATCACAACACGCCATATACCATTATCAATTTC
>JALHJR010000018.1:0-39695 GCA_022840405.1 Tepidanaerobacter acetatoxydans | reverse complement strand
TGACTTTTAATCAGGGTGTCGGAGGTTCGAGTCCTCCATGACCCACCATGCGGGCATGGCGGAACTGGCAGACGCGCCAGACTTAGGATCTGGTGGATTAATCCCATGGAGGTTCAAATCCTCTTGCCCGCACCATTATCATTTTATATTGAAATAGTTATTGGATTTCATACCTCGGTCCATGCCGAGGTGTTGTTTTATTAGAAATTATTCTTGGATTGCATAATTTTTTTATGCTATAATATAATTGCATCGATGAGGATGAAATCGTATCAATGGTAATTGCAAGGAGGAGCATGATGAAAGTCAACTTGGAAAAGATAGAAAAAAATACTGCATATCTAAATTTTGAGGTAGATGCCGAACAGTTGGAAAAAGCAATACAGCAGGCATACAAAAAAAATGCTAAACGTTTTGCTATTCCCGGCTTTCGGAGAGGTAAGGCACCCAGAAAACTTATTGAGATGCACTATGGTCCGGAGGTTTTTTATGAGGAGGCAATGCAGATTCTTTTACCTGAAGTCTACCAAAAGGGAGTAGAGGAATATAAACTTCAACCGGTCGATCAGCCTAAATTTGACGTTCAGCAGATTGAAACAGGTAAACCTTTACTAGCTTCAGCTGAAGTTCTTGTTAAGCCCGAAGTGAAAATTGAGGAATACAAAGGTTTAGAAGTAGAAAAAATTGTGCATAATGTAACAGAAGATGAAGTAGAGAAACAATTACTGATAATGCAGGAGAAAAATGCAAGGCTAGTGGCAGTAGAAGATAAAGCGGCAGAAGGAGATATTGCTATTATCGATTTTGAGGGTTCTATAGATAATGAACCCTTTGAAGGTGGTAAGGCAGAAAACTATCCCTTACAAATAGGTTCCGGTATGTTTATAAAAGGCTTTGAGGAACAGGTTATAGGAATGATGCCGGGTGAAACAAAGGATATATCGGTTACTTTTCCCAAAGATTATAATGCCGAGGAACTGGCCGGTAAAAAAGCTGTTTTTACGGTTACACTAAAAGAACTCAAAAGAAAAGAACTGTTGCCGTTAGACGATGATTTTGCAAAAGACGTTAGCGAGTTTGATACCTTAGCTGAATTAAAGGAAGATATTAAAAATAAATTACAGCAGGAAGCCAAATCTGTCGAGGAAAACTCTTTAAGAACATCAATCATTGATAAATTAATTGAAAAAGCCGAAGTTGACATTCCAGAGGTAATGATAAATCATGAAGTTGATAATATACTGTTAAAGTTGGCAATCAACCTAAAACAGAGCACAGGCTATGATTTAACAACATATTTGGAATCAACAGGAATGACGATTCAAGAGTTAAGAGATCGCTATTATGATGCAGCTGTACGCAATGTAAAAACATCTTTGGTGTTAGAAGAAATAGGTAAGTTGGAAAATATTACGGTTACAGATGAAGAGCTTGAGGATAAAATCAAAGAACTTGCAAAAATGTATGAAAAGCCGTTAGAAGAATATGAGAAGAGCTTGAGCCCTGAGAATAAAGAGGGTATCAAAGATTTGGTTTTGACGGAAAAAATCTTTGACTTCCTTATTAAAAACTCGAATATTATTGAGAAAGTGAAAGACGATACAAAAGATGATACAATAGAAGCAAAAGAAGCAAAAGAAGCGGACATTGTTAATAATGAAAGCGATAATAGTGAAAAAACGGTATAATCAAGGAGGTTGTTTAAGGTGAGTTTAGTACCTATAGTGGTGGAACAGACAAACCGTGGTGAGAGAGCATATGATATTTATTCTAGGCTTCTGAAGGAAAGGATTATTTTTATAGGAACATCTATCGATGATACTGTTGCGAGTCTTGCCATAGCTCAAATGCTTTACCTGGAATCGGAAGATCCTGACAAAGAGATTCGCCTTTATATCAATAGTCCTGGCGGTTCCGTCACAGCAGGTCTAGCTATTTATGATACCATGCAGTATATTAAACCTGATGTTTCTACTATTTGTATGGGGCTTGCGGCTAGTATGGGAGCAGTGCTTCTTGCGGCAGGAACTGAAGGTAAACGCTATGCACTACCGAATTCAAGGATTATGATTCATCAGCCTTGGGGAGGAGTGCAGGGAAAAGCAGTTGATATTGAAACACATGCAAAGGAAATTCTTCGCTTAAGAGAACTATTGAATGAGATTCTTGCAAAGCATACAAAGAAGTCTATAGAAAAAATTGAGAAAGATACAGACAGGGATTACTTCATGTCATCAAAAGAAGCTCTTGAATATGGCTTAATTGATGAGGTGATCCATAAGAGGAAGTAAAAGCCGGAAAGGAGTGGGCAATATGTTTAAATTTACTGATGAGAAGGGTCAACTTAAATGTTCTTTTTGTGACAAAACACAGGATCAAGTACGTAAATTAGTAGCAGGCCCCGGCGTGTATATTTGTGATGAGTGTATTGAACTTTGCAACGAAATAATAGAAGAAGAATTTGGCGAAGAAACGGAAATTGATTTTAACGATATACCTAAACCTCATGAAATCAAAGATATTCTTGATCAGTACGTAGTAGGCCAGGAACAGGCCAAAAAAACGCTTTCTGTAGCAGTTTATAATCATTACAAGAGGATAAATTATCAAAATAAAATTGATGATGTAGAATTACAAAAAAGCAATATTGTAATGCTTGGGCCTACTGGAAGTGGAAAAACTCTTCTGGCTCAAACGCTTGCTAAGATTTTAAATGTGCCTTTTGCAATAGCCGATGCTACATCTTTAACAGAGGCCGGTTATGTAGGAGAAGATGTGGAAAACATTCTTCTAAAATTAATTCAAGCAGCTGATTACGATGTGGAAAAGGCTGAAAGAGGCATAGTTTATATTGATGAGATAGATAAAATAGCACGAAAATCAGATAATCCTTCGATAACAAGGGATGTATCCGGTGAAGGTGTACAGCAGGCTTTGCTTAAAATACTTGAAGGCACCGTAGCCAGTGTTCCTCCGCAAGGCGGTCGTAAACATCCTCATCAGGAGTTTATTCAGATCGACACTACAAATATTCTGTTTATTTGCGGCGGAGCATTTGAGGGGATAGGAGATATTATTCAGAATCGAACCGGCAAAAAATCTATAGGTTTTGAAGCTGAAATTCAGAGCCAAGAGCAAAAAAATATAGGGGAAATTTTAAAACATTTAATGCCTGAAGACTTGCTAAAATATGGTATGATACCTGAATTTGTCGGACGACTTCCGGTAATTGTAACCTTATCTGCTCTTGATGAAAATGCTCTTATAAAAATACTGAAAGAACCTAAGAATGCATTGGTAAAACAATATCAAAAACTATTCGAAATGGACAATTCTCAGTTGGAATTTACAGATGATGCCCTTATGGTTATTGCTCAAGAGGCAATACGGCGAAAGACAGGAGCTAGAGGCTTAAGGGCTATACTGGAAGAAGTAATGTTGGATATTATGTATGAACTTCCACATAGAAATGATATTGCTAAATGCGTGATAACCAAAGAAGTAGTGTTAAATCGTGAAGAGCCAATTATAGTTACATCGGACCGAAAAAAAGGCAAGAAGAAAGAAGTAATAGCATAAAAGTTTAGCACCGCAAATAGTAAAGAGCAGTTCTGGAATATTTATTTTTAGATAAATATTTTGGAACTGCTCTTTTTTATTTTTAAAAATATGGTTATAAAAAAACTGTTATTAATAAATAATATAGACAGTGGTTATTTAGATGTTGAAAGTTGTCAAGGGAGGAACTACCAAATGAACGTAACAGTAAATATTTTAAGCATGATTCAAATATTTTTTGCTATTGTTATCGGGCTTTACTTTTTAAATTTGTTAAAAGGTCAGCAAGGAAGTAAGATTGCGGTAAGCAAGGAGTCAAAAAAGGAAATCGAAAAATTACAAAAAATGAGACAAATTTCACTTACAGAGCCCTTGGCAGAAAAAACCAGACCGTCTTCTTTCAACGAAATTATTGGTCAGACTGATGGTTTAAAAGCTTTACGAGCAGCACTCTGCGGCCCAAATCCCCAACATGTTATATTATATGGGCCACCGGGTATAGGCAAAACTGCTGCTGCAAGGCTTGTTCTTGAGGAAGCAAAGAAAACTTGCGGTTCTCCATTTGGTCCTGAAGCAAAGTTCATTGAGGTAGATGCGACTATTGCTAGATTTGATGAAAGAGGAATTGCCGACCCGCTTATTGGATCGGTGCACGATCCAATATATCAGGGTGCAGGGCCGCTTGGAGTTGCCGGAATACCACAACCCAAGCCCGGTGCGGTGACAAAAGCTCATGGGGGAGTTTTATTTATTGATGAAATAGGGGAACTTCACCCGATTCAAATGAATAAACTTTTAAAGGTACTGGAAGACCGTAAGGTATTCTTGGAAAGTGCATATTACAGCAGTGAGGATACAAATATACCTTTGCATATCCGCGAAATCTTTGAAAAAGGCCTGCCGGCCGATTTTAGATTAATAGGCGCTACAACCAGGAAACCGGAAGAAATACCACCTGCCATACGATCACGCTGTCTTGAAATATTTTTTAAACCCCTGTCGCCGGATGATATTGATATTATCGTCAGAAACGCGGCAAAGAAAATAGAATTTGACATTGATGAATTGTCCGTGAATACTATAAAAAAATATGCCAATAACGGAAGAGAATCGGTAAATATTATACAGATGGCAGCAGGATTGGCAACGGCTGAAAACAGAAAGCGAATCGAAGCACGCGATGTGGAATGGGTAATAAATAGCGGCCAATATTCTCCCAGATTAGAAAAAAAGATAAATCCTGTGCCTCTGGTTGGTCTAGCTAATGGCCTTGCCGTATATGGACCTAATATGGGAATTCTTTTGGAGATAGAGTCAACTGCAATAAAAACCGAAAAAGGACAAGGGACTTTGCTGGTTACAGGTGTGGTGGACGAAGAAGAAATGGTAGGAAATGCTCAGCGGCTAAAAAGGAAAGGTACTGCTCGCGGTTCTGTGGATAATGTAATGACTGTAATTAGAAAGTATTTGGGATTGGATCCGCGAGATTATGATATACATCTAAATTTTCCGGGTGGAATACCGATGGATGGTCCTTCAGCGGGGGTAACTATAGCTGCTTCTGTTTATTCATCAATAAAGAATATTCCTGTCGATAATTACGTTGCAATGACCGGGGAATTATCGGTGCGTGGTTATGTGAAGCCTGTTGGTGGCATATTACCAAAGATAGAAGCTGCAAGAAGTGCTGGTGCAAAGACTGTAATAATTCCAAAGGAAAATTGGCAAGATATTTTTAAAACCTTTGATATTAATATAATTGCTGTCGATCGCATTGAAGAAGTTATAGAACATGCACTGTTCCCCTTCAAGCAGGAAGTTAAAAGTAACACTGTCTAAATTGCATATCGAAGGATATAAACCGCAATTGCGCAAAAAAAGCCTTTCTTACTTGCAAGAGGCTACTATATAGTAGCCTCTTTTTGCTTAAGTAAACTTAAAACACAATAAAAAATTTCACAATTATAAAACTCTATACATAGCATATATTAGATTACTTATTAGTTCGGCCATTTTGCCTATTATATGTTAGGAGGGATGCAATCGTGATTAGATATATAGTGCGTAAGGGAGATACGCTGACATTATTGGCCGCTAGATACGGCACTACTGTAGAAGCTATTATGACAGCAAATAATTTAGTGGATCCTGATTTAATCATTGTTGGGCAAGTATTATTAATTCCGGTATCAGGTCCAACTGCACCATCTACACCAACAGAGTATCCATCATGCCCGCCGTGCCCCCCATGTCCACCTTGTCCACCAACGCCAACTCCACCAATACCCACTCCACCAGCTGGAAGGCCGGTTGTTAAGCGAACTTTTAATGGAATTGAATTTACATTTTCACTTAATAAAAGCGTATATAAAATTAAAGAGCCAATTGTAATACGTCTTAAGAAGAAAAACATATTAACGGTTCCGCTGACTCTTACTTACAGGACATCACAGAAAGTCGACTTTAGGGTAACTAGTGGAGATAGATTAATATGGCAGTGGTCAAAGGATAAAGTTTTTATGCAGGTTGTTACTAACGACAGAATGCAACCTGGTGAGGAAAAGATTTATCGTGAGGTGTGGGATCAAAGAGTTGATAGCATGATTGTCAGGCCAGGGTTATATAGAATAACAGGATGGAATTTGGCTACACCTGGTATAAGGCTTATGCTAGATTTTGAAATAGAAGCATATAAGTAAATATAAAGTAATAATAATTATTAGGGGCGAATTTGCAGATTGATTAATCGCCCCTATCTTAATTCGACGAATAAAGTGCAGATATTCAAACATAGAATAGTATAAAAATGCATAGCGCAATCAACTTACATTGCGAAAACCTATTATTTCATATATAATAAAAAGGAATAGTCACAAAGACAAGAGAGGAGATTTGCCATGATGGTCGTTTTTGACCCTGAAGTGCAGCACAGAATTATGGTCTGTGTAACACCCCAAAAAAGCTGTGAGAGATTAATAAAAAGAGGTGCTGCTAGGGCAAGAGAGGTAGACGGCCAGTTTGTAGTAATATATGTAAATAAAAAACAAGCTCTAAATAGAGAGTTAAAAGAACACAAGATTTTACTGGAGCTGTTTGAGTTGGCTAAAAACCTGGGAGGAACGGTTTCTATACTTTCAGGAGAAGAGGTCTATGATACCCTTGCAGATTTTTCTAAGAATAATAAGATTACTCATATAATAGTTGGGAAATCTTTGCGTTCGGCTTTTGAAATTCAAAAGAGCGGTGAAGTTATCAATCCTTTAATAAATGCAGTAGAAAAAAACGGTATAACAGTTGAAGTTGTTGATTAAAGAATGTGAATAGGAACTAAAAGAATAATTGGGGACAGTTCCAAAATATTCATGAATATTTTGGAACTGTCCCCAATTATTCACCAGGAAAAAAGGATTTGAGATTTAAAAGTTGAATATAATATTTAAAATGAATGTAGATGATTATCCTGTTTTAAGATTGGAGGAATATATAAATATGGATATGGAGAAATTCATTAAATCCAATGAGAATGATTTGCTGGAAGCTACACGTGAGATTTTAAAAATCAAGAGCGTTAAGAGCTTTCCCTCGCCGGGCATGCCATTCGGGGGAGGTCCTGCCATGGCCTTGCAATATGCTTTAAGTCTAGCTGAAAGTTTTGGCCTTAAAACAAAAAATCTGGAAAATTATGCAGGCTGGGCCGAGTGGGGTGAGGGTGATGAACTAATTGGGATTTTAGCACATCTTGATGTAGTTCCAGAAGGCAGTGGCTGGACTTATCCGCCTTATGGCGGTGAAATTCATGATGGTAAAATATATGGCAGAGGTGCGATAGATGATAAAGGTCCTGCCATGGCAGCATTATTTGCACTAAAATCTTTAAAAGATTCAGGAATTAAGTTAAACAAGAGAGTTCGAGTTATTTTTGGCACTGATGAAGAGAGCGGCTGTGAATGTATGAAATATTATCTAAAACATGATGAAAAGTTGACCATGGGTTTTTCACCTGATGCTAATTATCCAATTATCAATGGTGAGAAAGGAATACTTACATTTTCATTTACTAATTCATTTGCGAACGAAGAAGGAAAAAGTGGTGTAAAAATATTATCATTTAAAGGCGGGCACAGGCCCAATATGGTTCCAGATTATGCAGAAGCACATCTTTTAGGTGATATAGGGGAAATTAAGAGTATAGCTGAAAATTATAAAGATGAAATACCGGGAGATTTTAAGATAGAGCAGAATAATGATGAAACTATAGTAAAGTCATATGGAGTATCTGTACATGCCAGCAGACCCGAAAAGGGTAAGAATGCAGCTATGTTGCTGCTAAAACTTCTTGGGAAGATAAAACTTATTGATACTCAATATGAGTTTATTGAATTTTTAAATAGCATGATTGGCCTGGATAATACCGGAAAAACTTTTGGCATTGATTTCGAGGATGATATATCAGGTTCTCTTAGCCTCAATGTAGGTATTGTGGAGTTTGACCAAAACAAAGCTGTCGTTACCGTAAATATACGTTATCCCATCAGATACAGCAGTGATCAGGTGATAAACCAAATTAGGAAGAATACCCCCGATTATATAGATATTGTAGATATTTATGACAGTAAACCCCATTATATTCCGGAAGATAATATCTTGATACAAAAGCTTAAAGAGGCTTACGAAAAAATAACCGGGGAGCAAGCCTATTGTTTTTCCATTGGGGGCGGCACTTATGCAAGAATGTTTGACAACTGCGTAGCTTTTGGACCCAATTTTCCGGGTGACCCGGATTTGGCTCATCAAAAAGATGAGTATATTAAAATAGATAATCTTTTAAAGAATTTGAGAATTTATACCTATGTTTTAGAGGAATTAGCTCGATAGCCGATAATACGAAATATGGGTATTAGCGCTTAAAAGCAGCGGGATAAGTGCAGCTTGTGCAAGGAGGTATGCGGCATGGAACTTAAAAAAATAAAAGACCCTTATATAGAGAGACTTTTTGATGCCATATTACTTTTGGAGAACAGAGAAGAGTGCTATCGCTTTTTTGAAGACGTATGTACTATAGGAGAAGTGCAGGCAATGGCTCAACGGCTGCAAGTGGCAGAGATGTTAAAAGAAGGTCGGACGTATACAGACATTGCTCAAGCTACTGGAGCCAGTACTGCTACAATAAGTCGAGTAAAGCGTTTTTTACATTATGGCTCAAATGGCTATAATATAATTTTAGAGAGACTTGAAAAGACAAAACAACAATAAGATTAGCGTGGTCTCCACGCTTCTTTTGCGTCAGGGAGGTTTTCGATGAACTTTTTAGATGATTTAAATCCACAGCAGAAAAAGGCTGTAACACATCCATCCGGTCCCCTGCTTGTACTTGCAGGGGCAGGCAGTGGCAAAACTCGAGTTCTGACATACCGCATTGCCTATTTAATAAGAGACAAAAATATAAATCCTAAAAATGTAATAGCAATTACTTTTACAAACAAAGCTGCACGAGAGATGAAAGACAGAATAAAGCAATTGCTTCCCGAAATCGAGGATATGTTTGTCAGTACATTCCATTCTGCTTGTGTAAGATTTTTACGCATGGATATTGATAAATTGGGTTACAATAGAAATTTTATAATATTTGATACGCAGGACCAACAGGTGCTCATAAAAGATTGCCTTAAAGCCTTAAACATTGATGATAAAAAGTTTGCTCCGTCTGCAGTTTTAAACTATATAGGCAGGGCGAAAGACCGTCTTCTTGTGCCTGAAAAATGTCTTGACAATGCTAAAGATGTCCGCGAAAAGACTATGGCACAAATCTATGCTCTATATCAAAAGCGCTTAAAGGAAAATAATGCATTGGATTTTGATGATATTATCATGAAGACTGTAGAACTTTTCAAGGCATTTCCTTCTGTGCTTTCTTATTATCAAAATCGTTTTTTATATATTCTTGTGGATGAGTACCAAGATACTAATATAGCACAGTATGAGCTTATACGAATGATGGCGGCAAAGCATCGGAATTTATGTGTAGTAGGTGATGATGATCAAAGTATATATAGTTTCAGAGGTGCTGATATTCGAAATATATTAGAGTTTGAAAAAGATTTTCCTGATGCTACGGTAATACGTCTTGAGCAAAATTACCGCTCAACTCAAACAATATTAAATGCTGCCAATGAAGTTATTGACCATAATTTCGGTCGTAAGAAGAAGACACTTTGGACTAATAATGGACAAGGTGATAAAATAACTTTGGTTACTCTGGAAGATGAACATCAGGAAGCATATTTTATTGCCCGGGAAATTAATGAATTAGTCTTCAGAGAAGGCATAGGCTATAAAGATGTGGCTGTACTCTACAGGACTAATGCACAGTCAAGAGCATTGGAAGAAGCTATGGTAAAAACTGGTATTCCATATAAGATAATTGGAGGTCTAAGGTTTTACCAGCGCAAGGAAATAAAGGATATTTTGGCTTATATACGAGTTATAGCTAATCCATCCGATGATGTAAGTCTTATTAGAATAATAAATGTTCCCAAAAGAGGCATAGGGGATGCTACGGTAAACAAGCTAAAGGCAGCAGCTGAAGAAGGGAATAAAAGCATTTTTGATATAATAACAAACATAGACCAGCTATCACTTTCCCCATCCCTTAAAAACAAACTGCAAAAGTTTCGCCTAATGATGGAAGATTTTATACGTATGTCAAAGACGATAGCTATACCGGACTTAATGAATCATATTCTTGAAGAAACCGGGTATATGGATGAATTGGCAAACGAAAATACAACCGAGGCTTTGAGCAGAATAGAGAACCTTCAGGAAATGATAGGTGCGGCAAAGGAATTTGAACAAAGGTCATCAGGCTTAGGACTTGAAGATTTTCTTACGGAATTGGCTTTGGTATCGGATGTGGATGATATGCAAGAAATGGAGCAGGCCGTTGTATTGATGACTTTGCACAGCGCTAAAGGATTGGAATTTCCGATAGTATTCCTATCGGGGATGGATGAGGGTATTTTTCCGCATTCCAGGTCGCTTTTAGATGATAATCAGTTGGAGGAAGAGCGAAGACTGTGTTATGTAGGCATTACAAGGGCTCGAAAAAAGCTTTATCTTACAAGAGCCTGGCAAAGAAGCCTTTATGGAAATACATCATATTATATGTCTTCAAGGTTCTTAAATGAGATTTCTCCAGAATATCTCATAGAATCATCAGGTGATACAAAAAATAATATAAATACCCGATCATCCGAAACTAAAGTTCTTAAAGACAATATAGTATATCCCCCGAAGAATAACGAACAAATTGGCATCATTAGGCCCGGTGACCATATAAAACACTCTAAGTGGGGCGAAGGTATTGTTACAGATATAGACGGCATTGAGGAGGATGCTCAAATATCCATAAACTTTCCTTCAGTTGGTGAAAAACATCTGATATTAAAGTACGCTCCCATAGTAAAAATATAATTCATACTATAAAAAGTAAATTTTTATCTAAAAATAACATCATACTTTTCAAATTATAATTTATAATAAGGTGCAACTTATACTGACCACAAATTTAATGAATAAGGTTTCTATGGCAGAATCAAATACAATTTAGCAAAGCATTTTTACAGAAATTTTAACAATAACAATTCCGAAGTAGTAAAAAACAAAATGTGAAAATGAAAGGGTGAGACTTTTGGACATAGTTCAGGCCGAAAACCGCATAAAAGAACTGAGAGAATTAATTGATTACCATAATTATCGCTACTATGTGCTGGATAACCCGGAAATTACAGATGCTGAATATGATAAGTTGATGCGAGAACTGATTTCCCTTGAAAGTCAGTTCCCACAGCTTATAACCCCTGACTCACCTTCCCAACGTGTAGGCGGCGAACCGCTGGAAGCCTTCAAAAAGGTTACTCATCGAGAACCCATGATAAGCCTTGCCGATGCTTTTAGTGAGGAAGAACTTAGAGATTTTAACCGCCGTGTTACAGAAAACGTTGGGAATCAGGTGGAATACGTCGTAGAACTTAAAATTGATGGCCTGGCTGTTTCACTCACTTATGAAAATGGTTTATTGGTTACGGCTGCTACACGAGGTGACGGTGTAGTAGGTGAAGATGTAACCCAAAACGTAAAGACAATTAAAAGTGTTCCGCTGCGCTTGAATGTACAAAAGGATAAGATTCCTATGAAAATAGAGGTTCGCGGAGAAATATATCTGTCCAAGGAAGGCTTTAAAAAACTAAATGAAGAGCGGGAGGAAATGGGACTGCCTACATTTGCAAACCCGCGCAATGCTGCTGCCGGTTCCATACGACAGCTTGATTCGAAAATTACTGCAAAAAGACCCCTGTCTACCTTTATGTATGCATTGGGGTATGTAGAAGGAATTGAGTTTAATACACATTTAGAAGTGCTCGAATTTTATAAGGCTTGCGGATTTAAGGTAAATCCACATATAAAGTCATTTAATAACTTTGATGATGTGATAGATTATTGCATGAGCTGGAAAGAAAAAAGGCACTCACTGCCCTATGAAATTGACGGAATAGTAATAAAGGTAAATTCACTTCATTTTCAAAAAATATTGGGTTCTACTGCCAAAACCCCTCGCTGGGCTATTGCTTATAAATTTCCTGCAGAACAAAAAATTTCAGTTATCGAAGACATAGTTGTAAGTGTGGGAAGAACGGGGGTTTTAACTCCAAATGCTGTTTTAACCCCTGTGCAGATAGCAGGTTCTACCGTTAGCAGAGCTACATTGCACAACGAAGACTATATAAAGGAAAAAGATATACGCATAAGGGACCATGTATTAGTGCAAAAGGCAGGAGATATTATTCCGGAAGTGGTTGCAGTGGTTAAAGAAAAGCGGACAGGCAATGAAAAAGAATTTAGGATGCCTCACCGCTGTCCGGAGTGCGGCGCAGAAGTTATAAGACTTCCCGGCGAAGTAGCATATCGCTGTACCGGAGTATCATGTCCTGCACAAATAAGACGAAGGATAATCCACTTTGCCTCAAGAGATGCCATGGATATAAGGGGATTAGGGCCTGCGATTGTATCCCTGCTTTTATCGGCAAATCTTATTAAGGATGTTTCAGATATATATTTTCTTAAAGAAGAAGCATTGATACCGCTGGAAAGAATGGGCGAAAAATCAGCAAATAATCTTATCAAAGCAATCGAAAACAGCAAAAAACAGCCATTAAACAGATTAGTATACGCATTGGGCATACCGCTTATTGGCTCTAAAGCCAGCCTGATTCTTGCCCAAGAGTTTAAAAGCATGGACAGACTGCAAAATGCCACTTATGAGGACCTTGTAAAAATACCTGAAATCGGAGACAAGATGGCAGAAAGCATAATCACCTTTTTTAAACAAGAACAAACAAAAGCATTAATAACGTGCTTAAAAGAAGCCGGAGTGAATATGCTATATGCAAAAGATGAAAGCGGTCCTAAACCCTTGGAAAACCTTACATTTGTCTTGACGGGAGCTTTAGAAAAATACAGTCGCTCCAAGGCCAAGGAGCTTATTGAAAATTTAGGCGGTAAAGTAACCGGCAGCGTCAGTAAAAAGACGGATTATGTAGTGGTAGGAAAAGACCCGGGATCAAAATATACCAAAGCATTGGAGCTAGGGGTTAAAATATTAAATGAAGAGCAATTTGAAGAAATGATTTTAAACTCTCAAGCAGAAACCAGTATCTAAAAATTAATTTTTAGTACGGAAATATTCAAAAATGGAGGAGAAAAATTGAAGGACAGAGAATTCAAACAAGAAGTTGTTCGCACAGCTAAAAAAGCCGAACAGATGGGTTTATGCCAATATAAGTCCGGCAATTTTAGCACAATCGATCGGAATAATGACTTGGTTTACATTACTCCATCAGGCATATCCAGAGAAGAACTTACGGCGGATATGATAGCGGTGGTAGATATGAATGGCAACATTGTGGATGCTCCTTATAAACCTTCTATAGAGGTTTCAATGCATATAAATACTTACAATATAAAACCTGAAGCTCTTGGTATAGCTCATTCCCATTCAAGGTATGCAACTTTATTCGCATGTATGGGGAAAGAAATACTGCCGGTGACGGTTGAAGCGATTCATTACGGTGGTAATGCCGTAAAAGTGGCTGAATATGCGCCGCCCGGCAGTCAAAAACTTGCCGAAAGCATAGTCCATGCCTTAAAGGATTCGGATGTGTGCCTTTTAAAATATCATGGCGTATTGGCTGCTGGTGAAAGTGTGGAAAAAGCATTGCTCAATGCAATATATGTGGAAGAAGTAGCATTTCTATATTACCACTTATTGGCAATAAACCAAACCCAGTTCATGCCGCAGGAGCTGCTTACAAGTCTGAAAAATGCTTGATAACACTATGAAGTTATTTGAGAACTTGTAAAATAAAATGATTTGAGTATTAAACCAATTTAAGTATAAAAACCTCGGTAGTGTTTTTTTAAAATTAAATATAATATCTATGCCTTACATATTAAGTTCCTTAGAAAGAATTTCCATGTAAGGCTTTTTTTATTTTCAGCGTAAAGATAAAAGTTAAAATGAAACTATGATATCTCTATATAAAGTATCTGATGCTCCAAAACTCGTTTAAAGACAAAAAAGCTTGCTCAAAAAGTTAGCAATTGTTGACATCAAATTAATTACTCGGCAAATAATACGAGTGGTAGATTTTGCGGCATATAATGTTAGATAGAAGTATGTTGAATAATCGCAAAGCTGACTGCAGTAACTAACTACAAAATCTTCAAACATTTCGGCATCAATGTTGCATAAATTGTGTATAGAAATAAGATTACGATTATTAAAGTCCAACTAGCAAATGTCAATAACTGAAACAAAATATCTGATGCATTAATCAAACTAAAAAGGAGTAGCTTTAATAAGCTTTTTGAAAGGTGATGAATTTGTGAACGAGAAACTTAAAAATCTTATTAAAACCGAAGACAAGAAAAATCCATATACCGATGAACAATTAGCTGAAATTTTGGATTTACGAAGGGATGCAATCACTGTTTTAAGGGGCGAACTAAATATCCCGGACTCAAGAGAGCGGCGCAAACCTTATCTTACTCAAGAAATAAAGAAGATACTATCAGAAAATGGCAACATCTCCAACAGGCAGCTTACAAAGATAATCCAAGATAGGGGTTTTGATGTATCAAGATTTCTTGTGTCTCAAACAAGGGATGAGATTGAAAGGGATGCGGTTGAAACTGCTCCGAAAGAAAATGGCCGAGCTCAACATTCGGATGATGCAAAACAAAAGATAAACAGAAATTTTCAAAATATGTCAAAATGCCCTGAGGAACTAACTGCTTTCAGAAGCATAGTCGGTTTTGATGGAAGCTTAAAACCACAGATTCAGCAAGCTAAGGCTGCCATATTATACCCACCACGCGGCCTTCACACTCTAATTTTAGGGGCTACTGGAGTCGGCAAGAGCAATCTGGCTGAGGCTATGTATGATTATGCTATTGAAGTCGGAGTTCTCCCAGATAAAGCGCCTTTTGTTATTTTTAATTGTGCAGATTACGCAGAAAATCCGCAGCTTCTCTTATCACAGCTCTTTGGCCATGCAAAGGGATCCTATACCGGAGCTGCTGAGGCAAAAGAGGGATTGGTTGAAAAAGCCGATGGAGGTATTCTGTTTTTGGATGAAGTCCACAGGCTGCCTCCTGAAGGCCAGGAGCTGCTGTACTACTTGATGGATAAGGGGAAATTTCGACGCATGGGAGAAACTGAAGCGGAACGTACCGCAAATGTCTTAATCATTGCAGCTACTACCGAAGATATAGAATCTGCACTTCTTTTAACCTTTCGCCGAAGGATACCGATGACTATTGAGCTTCCTCCACTTTCCGGAAGGCCTCTTGATGAAAGATACAGTATATTACGGAATTTTTTCAATGAAGAAGCCAATAGAATAGGAGTTAAAGTTAAAGTAACCCAAGAGGCGCTAAGGGCTTTACTGCTGTATGACTGCCCGGGAAATATAGGGCAATTGAGAAGCGATGTTCAAGTTGCGTGTGCACGAAGCTTTCTAACTTATGTAGGCGGCCAAAAAGATTATATAGAAGTTGATTTAACAGATTTACCGGCTCATGTCCGAAGAGGCCTTCTTAAAATAGAAAATCGCAAGCCCGAGGCTGAAAATTTTCTAAAAGGGGATTTATTGGCAATACCTGGCCAAATGGATATTAAAGTCGGGCCTAAAGAAAACCTTTATGCATTACCTCGTGAAATTTACCAGTATATTGAGGAAAGATTTCAAGAACTTGAAAAACAGGGCTTAAAACAGGATGTAATAAACAGGGTGATTGGTGGAGAACTAGAAATTAAATTTCAGCAATTAATAAGGCAAGTGGAAACCAGCCATCAAACTCTTGCAAAACAGGACTTGGTAGGTATAGTGGGGCAAAATGTCGTTGAGATGGCTGAAAAAGTCACAAGAATAGCAGAGAGGCGGTTAGGAAAAACGGACGATCAACTATTTTACTGTCTTGCCATACACTTGAGTGCAACCCTTGAAAGAATTGAGCTTGGGAAACCTATTGTTAACCCTCGACTGGATAGAATCAAAAGTGAATATAAGTTGGAATACAGTATAGCTGGTGAAATGGTAAGACATATTGAAGCATTATCAGGATATAAATTGCCTCCTGATGAGATTGGATTTATAGCCATGTATCTTAGAACGATTACAAAACCTGTTGATATAAAAAAGGGAAGAGTAGGGGTTGTTGTCCTTTCTCACGGTAGGGTGGCTCAAGGAATGGCAGATGTTGCAAACCGTCTGCTAGGCGTAAACCATGCCGTTGGAATAGAAATGTCTTTAGACGAAAAACCTGAATCAGCTCTTCAACGTACCATTGAAGCAGTAAAAAAAGTTGATGAAGGCAAAGGCGTTCTACTGCTGGTAGACATGGGCTCACTGATAACCTTTGATGAGATAATTACCAAAAAAACAGGCATTCCTACAAAAACCGTCGGCAGAGTCGATACAGTTATGGTGTTGGAGGCAGTAAGGAGGGCGATTTTACCGGATTCTCAGCTGGACGAAATTGTGGAAATCATTGATAAGGATAAAATAGGCCTTGGAAGATTCATACCTTCTGATATGGCTACAAAATATAAACGGGCTATCATAACCTTGTGCATCACAGGAGAAGGAACTGCTGTAAAAATAAAAAGACTTATAGAAAGAATACTGCCGGGTATTGAGGATAAAGTAGAAATTATTCCTGTAGGGATTGTGGGAGATGAAGATATATCAAAAAAAATAGAGAGGCTCAAATCAGAATATGATGTGGCAGCAATTGTCGGTAGCATTAATCCCCAAGATGATTTTATACCCTTTATCCCGGTGGAGGAAATAGTAAATGGAAACGCAGTAGGAAAATTAAAAAATATAATTGGAAATGTATTACCTCAAGAAAGCCCAATAAATGATCCTATTGTTAAGTTACCCTTAGCTTCTGCAATTCATGAAGAACTTATAGAGATTGAGCCTGATTACAAGACTAAGAACGAAGCATTAGATGGTCTTGCCAAGCTTTTAATCAAAGGCGAATATGCAAAAGAAGGCTTCCTGCTTGACGTGTATAAGAGAGAGATTATGGGTCCTACATTAATAGAAGGGAAATATGCTATACCCCACGGAAACCCCGAAAATGTCATAAAACCTGCTATAGCCATAGCTATATTAAAAGAACCCGTAGAATGGTTGGAAGGAAATGCGGTTGATTTAGTTTTCATGCTGGCGATAAATGAGGAGTCGAAAGATATTATTTTAAATTTATATAAATTATTTCAGAATCCTAAATTTGCACCAAGCCTGCTGGTTTCCCACAGTTCAAGGGAAATAAAAAATATAATTTTAGAGCTTTTATTTTAAGAAACAAAACCTACCGGAAATGTTGGAATGGAACTTGCAATAACTACATAACGAAATAATTAATTAAAATTAGTGGAAATTGCCGACATTACTTAATTTCATTGTAAAAGTGGTTCTAAAGGTTTAAGGAGGTTACATTCAGTGGAAATTTCAGAGCTCATTAACGAAGAATTAATTATCGTAAATGCAAAGATAACAAGCCAAAAAGAGATATTTGAAATGTTATTTAAAAAATTACTAAATAATGGATATGTAAGGGAAAGCTTTTTAGTTGGAATTATGAGTAGAGAGAAAGCTTTTCCTACAGGATTATTTCTTGGAAGTAACAACATTGCAATACCGCATACAGATGCTAAACATGTAATAAAACCAGCTATTGCATTAGCCACTCTAGAGAAACCAGTAATTTTTAAAAATATGGCCAATCCTGTTGAAGACTTACCTGTAAATATAGTATTCATGCTAGCACTAAATTCGCCGCATGCTCAAGTAAACATGCTTCAGCAGTTGGTAAGCCTCTTTCAAAATAATATTCTTCTGCAAAAAATTTTAGAGGCAGAAGGTGGTGATGAGATAGTAAGGGTTATAGATGATTGCTTAAAAATGAAAAAGTAATGCTAAAAAGGAGAAGAGGGAACATGAGAAGTAACGGCAAAAGGATTGTACTAGTAGCTTGTGGTACAGGAATTGCCACTTCTACGGTTGTTGCAGAAAGAGTAAAAAAAATAATAGAAGAAAATGCAATCAACTCAGATGTTGTTCAATGTAAAATGTCTGAAGTAGCATCAAGAGAAAATGAAGCAGATTTATTAGTTACAACCTCAATCTTACCAAAAGCTTATAAAATTCCTGTAGTTAATGCAATGGCATATTTAACAGGAATGGGGGTTGAAAAGCTAGATCAACAAATTTTAGACTATCTAACCTCAAAAAACTCGGAGGTGAAAAAGAGTAATGGATAATTTATTAAGTATTGTGCAATACATTTTAGACCTTGGTCCTAGTGTAATGTTACCGCTTGCATTGACAATTATTGGTATATGCTTTGGGCAAGGTTTTAGCAAGGCATTTAGGTCAGGCATTACTATAGGTATCGGTTTTGTGGGTATAAATCTTATAATCGACTTACTTGTGAGCAACTTAGGCCCGGCAGCACAAGCTATGGTAGAAAGATTTGGATTGCAATTGCAGGTAATAGATGTAGGCTGGCCAGCAGCGGCGGCTATAAGTTGGGCATCACCGATTGCTGCTTTTATTATACCTTTAGCATTGATAGTAAATCTCATAATGCTTCTTACTCGGACTACCAAAACGATGGATATAGATATTTGGAACTATTGGCATTTTGCAGCGACAGGAGCCTTTGTATATGCTGTAACTGGCGGAAATGTAATGTTTGCACTCATGGCTGCAATTCTCAGAGAAATAATCGTACTGAAAATAGCAGATTGGACTGCTCCTATGGTTCAGAATTTTTTTAATCTGGAAGGTATATCTTTGCCAACTGGTTCAACAGTTGCTTATGCAGTGTTAGGAATTCCATTGGGCAAAATCATAGGGAAAATTCCCGTGCTAAAGGATATAAAAGCTGATCCTGAGACAATTCAAAAAAGATTTGGCATCTTTGGGGAACCCATGATGATGGGATTGATTCTAGGACTATTATTAGGTATTCTTGCCGGTTATGATTTTGCTAGGGTAACACAAATTGGTATATCAATGGCTGCTGTGATGCTCTTAATGCCACGAATGGTTAGAATTCTGATGGAAGGATTGATACCTTTTTCAGAATCAGTAAGAGAGTTTCTACAAAAAAGATTTAAAAATGCTGATGATATTTATATTGGATTAGATGCAGCAGTTGTAGTAGGTCATCCATCGGTAATAGCTACAGCTCTAATTTTAATTCCTATAACGATCTTTTTAGCAGTTATTTTACCTGGAAATAAAGTATTACCTTTTGGCGATCTTGCAACAATAGTATTCTACATTGCATTTATCGTAGGAGCCACAAATGGAAATATAGTTCATTCTGTTATCACCGGTGTAATATTAATGATTACAGCATTATATATGGCAACTGATCTTGCACCATTGCACACTATAATGGCAAAGCAAGCTAAATTTGCTATTCCGGAAGGTACATCTATGATTTCAAGCCTAGACGAAGGAGGAAATTTATTAAACTGGCTTATCATAAAAATGTTTCAAGTTTCTTGGGGATGGATTATATTAGCAGTAATAGCAATAATTGGATTAATTTATTATTTTTCAAAGATAAACAAAAGCACAGTAGGACAATAAATATCATTAGTTATTGTTCGAATCTTGTCCTATATTACAAATAAATAATAAGAAATAATAAATTAGAGGTTACCTCCTGACTTCCGATTAAAGGGTGCAGGAGGTAACTGCTTTAAAGATTGATTTTATCGAAAGGAGACAATGATATATGAAAGCAGGCGTTTTGTATGGAGTAAATGATATTAGATATACAGATTTTAATGATCCTGTGTGTGACAAAAATGGTGTAATTATAAAAGTAAAAGCCTGTGGGATCTGTGGATCAGATTATCCTAGAATATTAAAAAAATGGAAATACAATTTACCAGCTATTCCCGGTCATGAATTTTCAGGCGTAATTGTAGCAAGGGGAGAAAAAGTTCAAAATGTTAATATAGGGGATAGAGTAGTAGCTGTTCCGCTGGTGCCTTGTAATAAATGCGATAATTGCTTGGCAGGAAACTTTTCATTATGTGATAACTATAAAATGCTAGGAGCTGACTTATACGGTGGTTTTGCTGAATATGTCAGAGTACCTTCAACTAATGTAATTAAAATTGGAAATATTGATTTCGAAAGTGCTGCGATGATAGAGCCCATGGCTGTAGCCCTACATGGAATTTTAGGAATCAAACCGAATATTGGTGACACTGTTGCAGTAATGGGAAGCGGAACACTAGGACAGCTTGTTATGCAATGGTTAAAAATTGGAGGTATTTATAACATAATAGCTGTTGATATTTCAGCTGATAAACTTAATAAGGCAAAGTCGCTGGGTGCTAAAGTTTGCATTAATGCTAAGGAAAAAGATCCTGTAGAAGAAATTTCAAAACTTACTAGGGAAAAGGGTGTTGACATAACTTTTGAGTGTGCTGGTTCTACAATAACTCAAGAGCAATCCTTATTAGTAACTAGAAAAAAGGGCAAAGTCAGCTATCTAGGTATAGCTTATTCAGGCATTCTTCTTTCAGAAAAAGCTTTTGAAAGCATTTTTAGAAAAGAATTAACGCTAAAAGGCTTTTGGAATTCCTATTCAGCGCCTTTTCCAGGTCAAGAATGGTATAGAAGCATTGATTTTCTAAAGAATGACTTAATTAATTTGAAATCATTGATTTCCCACTGCTTTGAATTGAGTAAAATTAGGAAGGCATTTGATTTGGTTATAAGCAAAAAAGAAGATTATAACAAGATAATGATTTTACCCAAATAATCAGGAGGTGGATCTAAGTGAAAGCTCTTTTAAAAAAGACAAATAGATATGGTGATATGAAACTTGTAGAAATTGAAGAACCGATAACAGAAGATGATCAGATAAAAATAAAAGTAGCCTATTCAGGTATTTGCGGTTCGGATATTCATTCTTATAAAGGAGAATATAATAACTTACGACCTCCGGTTGTTCTAGGTCATGAATTTTCGGGAATTGTTGTTCAAGTTGGCAAAGACGTAAAAGGAATAGGCATTGGAGATAAAGTAACAAGTGAAACCACATTTCATATTTGTGGAGATTGCGCCTACTGCATAAGCAGAGATTACAACTTATGTTCTAAAAGAAAAGGTTTAGGGACACAGGTAAACGGAAGTTTTGCCGAGTATGTTATTGCAAGGAAAGAAAGTGTTCACATTTTACCCGACAATGTAGATTTATTATCGGCTTCTATTACAGAACCATTGGCTTGTGCTGCCCATGCTGTGTTAGAGAAAACAAACGTAGAATTAGGGGACATTGTCCTTGTGTGTGGGCCAGGTCCTATAGGGTTACTAACTTCTCAAATTGTTAAAGCAAGGGGCGGGTATGTTATTCTTTCGGGACTAACAAATGATAAAAAGAGGCTAAAAGTAGCCGATGAGTTAGGAATAGATAGAACTGTAAATATAGAAAAAGAAGACTTAGAAAGTATAGTAAGAAGTCTTACCAATGGATATGGCGTAGATAAAATATTTGAGTGCTCTGGATCTGTGAATGCCTTAGATACAGGAATTTCTCTTATAAGAAAAAAAGGAGAAATAATCCAGGTTGGAATTTTTGCGAAACCCTATAATAAAATAGAACTGGAAGAAATAATTCAAAAGGAAATATGCTATTCTGGATGCAGAAGTCAAAAACCAAGTTCATGGGAATTAGCTTTATATTTGATGCGAACTGGAAAAGTTAATACAAAGGCAATAATAAGTAATGTTTATGATCTTGATGATTGGAAAGAAGCATTTGAAAAAGTAATCAGCGGTGAAGGACTCAAAGTTGTCTTAAAAGTATAGCTACAAAATTACAAAGATAGTTGCGATTTATATTCCATAGTTTCATGTATACGAAGATGACCTAATGATATTTACAAAAAGTTATTCAGTAAATGGAAAACAAAACTATAAAAAGCAAGATAATACATGTTCCAAATAAAAAGGCTGCTATTAGAGTTATATCTCATAGCAGCCTTTTTATTTGAAACTTCTTGCGTTCATATAGAAGGATGTTTATGAGGTTATATAGAATTATTAAAATAAACCATTAAAATCAAAATATTTGATAAAAACTATCTCATTATAAGTAAAAAAATGAAGTGCATAGGATTCTTTTAAACATAACAATGCTTACCCTTTTAGTAAATGGATTTTTGTTATTTAATCTGCTATATCCGGAGAAAGCATTGCTTCATCTAAGATTTTTTAATTATAAAAAGGAATACTATATATGGATTTTAAAATTATGGAAAGGAGGTTTTTGCAATTAAATCACTAATATGTTAAATACTGACAATTAAATATGTCCTATCAAAGGGAAGTATTTGAAGTGCTAAAGACGAAGCACTTCGCCAGGTTTGCATGAATTCTGCCATATCTTGCAAAGAAATGTTGATGTAGCATTTGAAGGATTAGTTTTATCCGTAATTCAATTAGTATTAGGATAAAAGTACATTATACAAGGAGGCTTGTTTTATGAAAGCAAGAGTTTACGGCTATATTCGTGTATCCTCAAAAGATCAATGCGAAGACCGCCAGCGGATTGCCTTACAAAACTTCCCGGTTCCATCCAAAAATATTTTTGTTGATAAGCTTAGCGGCAAAGATTTTAATCGTCCCCAATATCGCCGTTTGATGCAGCTTTTGAAACCGGGCGATATGTTGGTAATTCATTCAATAGATCGTCTGGGACGCAACTATGAGGAAATACAAAATCAATGGCGTATTATTACAAAGGAAAAAAAAGCAGACATTGTGGTTTTAGACATGCCTCTCTTAAATACGCAGAAGGCGACAAAAGATCTTACAGGCACCTTTATAGCCGATCTGGTGCTGCAAATCCTTTCTTATGTGGCACAAACCGAGCGGGAAAACATTCGAAAACGTCAGGCGGAAGGTATTGCCGCAGCTCGACTGCGTGGGGTACAGTTCGGCAGACCTCGTAAAGCAATTCCAAAAGAATTTTGGACACTCAAGGAATCCTGGGAAAATCAAGAAATTGCTTCTAGAGCAGCAGCAAAAAAACTGGGCATATCGCAGGATACATTCTTAAGATGGGTTCGAGGAGACTAAAACAAAAAAACCTAAAAAAATTTATCAAAATTTGCAAGAAAAGGTAGACTTTTCCGTGCTTACCACAAAATTACAAAACCCTTAATATTTTATATTTTGATAGGAATTTTACATAGTGTCTTTAATTTGACTTAAAAACATGTGAATTGTTATTCTCAGGCAGTATAATACATTTCCACTCACATCATTTTATTTTCTATGACTAAAGCATATCACAAGCGCTCGAAAATGTCTACATTATCGGGCGCAACACGGTTTAAGCGATTTGAACTGATGGCATGGCCGATGGGAATGTAGTAAGAACGACCGGACTTATCCGGTCGTTCTTAATTTTAAAAAAAGGAGGTGTTGGAATGAAAAACATAATTTTTGCCGCTATAGGAGGGATTTTTGGTACAGGAGTTGGTTTATTTCTTCCGAAAATTGTAAGTTATATCCTTAGATATAAATGTAATCAGCGAAATATTGAAACTCCTTTGCTCAAATTATCGCAGCAAACCAGACTTACACTTTTCATTTTGCATACTGGACTATATGCAGTGGCATTTTGGGTGATGCCGGTTCCAAGCGCTGTATTGACCTGTGTATTTATTACTGTGGCAATTGTAAGCGCGATAATTGATTATCATATTCATATAATTGCAAATGAAGTTGTTCTGTTTCTACTTATGACAGGTATTGTCTACAGATTTGTTGACGGCGGTTTCGCCTCACTTATTGGTGGCTTATGGGCATTTCTAATCACAATTGGAATTTTTGGCAGTGCTGCTGTATTTACATATTGGCGGAAAGGCACTATAGGCATTGGGGCAGGAGATTTGAAGCTGGTGCTGGCAATCGCCGTTACTGTCGGATATCCTGGAGTCTTTTATTTCTTAGCCGGCATTGCAGTGGCTATTATAGTCTATTGCTTTGTCGGGCTTAAATTTCGGCTGTTGACATGGAACAGCAGCTTTCCTATGTGTGCACATATTATGATTGGATTTCTCACAGGCCTCTTTTACCCTTATATAACGTCATTTAACCCTTTATTTATAGGATAAGGTAGGTGTTGTGTATATGATGTCCATAAAAAAGCCTTTTTCTTGTATTTCGAAAGAATGTGGACAAGCTGCTACCGAGTATGCATTGATTATTGCCGTAATTGTGATTATGGTTATCGGTGCGGTGGCAGGAACGAGCGGTGCAATCAGCACTGAGGTATATAATAAGATTTTGGAAGCAGTCAATGATGTTGTAGCTCAGCTTCCTTAATCATTCTTTGCTTGGAGGTGCCCAATCAAATGCCATATAAAATAAAAATATTTTCTACATATCTTATTAAGAAGGCGGTGATAGTATGCGCAATTTTCTAAATTGGTTTACTTCAGAAGAAAGTGGGCAGGGCATGGTAGAGTATGGTCTTATCATTGCCTTGGTTGCCGTGGTTCTGATTGTTGCTCTAAGCCAGATGACTGGCGGCTTAAAGAGCATTTTCGGAGAGATCACTGAAGCTTTAGAAGATCCTGCAGGTGCAGGAGGAACTCCTTAATAGTTTGCAGCCATAAGTTTATACCAGAGATATTTGGCATTTGATTGTTACCTATAAATATCAAAGCGGGCATTATTGCACCGTCCGCAATGCCCGCTTTGATTTATTTCTAACCATGCCTAACCATGGTTGTTTTAGAAAATTCAGCCTTTAACCTTTACAAAAAAATTACATATATATTCATATCAAATAACTATATAAATATATGCCAGAGGTGAATATATTGTCGCTTAAAAAAATCCGTCTTATCGCTCTGATAGCTGCGCTTATTACCTGTATAAGTCTGTATTTGATTGTTTCAAATTTGCAAAAGGGCGGGAGTATTGCCCTAAATTCAAAAACAATTAGTGTTGTTACCGCTACTCAGAACATTGCACCATATACTAAGATTACGTCGGAGATGGTGTCGGCGCAGAACATTACTGCAAGTGATGGAATTCAAAATTATTTTACTCAAATAGGCGATGTAGTAGGCAAAACTTGTAAATCAGATATTTACGCAGGTGAAGTAATTACATCTAATCGTATTGCCGAAGAGAAGGACATTTCTTTGGGACTTGCAACGCAGCTTGAAAACGGTATGCGTGCTGTAACTATTGCGGTTGATGTAGAGCAAGGTGTTGCTGCGACAATAAAAGCGGGAAATTATGTAGATGTCATTTATGTCAATAAAGTTGATGGAGGAAGCGGTGATGCTACGGCGTCTTCGTATCTTAATTCTGCTGCCGGTGCCAAAAACCCTGCAAACTCTCAAACGCTTTATCATAATTATGGCCAGTATTTTGCAGTTACTGCCCTGCAAAATGTTAAGGTGGTTGCTTTAGATAATATTTTTTATAAAGATGATACCAAGACAAGTTATCAAAGTGTGACTTTAGGGGTTACTCCTGAACAAGCAGCTCAACTTGCTCTTATGTGTGATGGAGAGGGGACAATACGTTTGTCGCTGAGACCGCAAGAAGACAAAACTATGATTTCCGAACCAAGAGGTGAAGTCTTCGAAAATGCGATCAAATAAAATAAGCAAGGGAGGGGACTCGAGATGAAAGTAAAGGTTTTGCTTCTTGGGAGTGAAAGCGAATGTCAGCACTTAAGAATATATCTTAGGGATGATGAAATTTCTGTTGTAGGAATTGTTTCAGACGAAAACAGGGTTCTTGAAGAAATAAGTAAAACATCGGCTGATCTGATTTTGGTAACGAATACATCTCCTATGTCTCTTCGTGCCTGTCAGCAAATTTATCTGCTGCGTCCCCGTTCTGTCCCGGTTGTACTTACGCAAGAAAATGATTTAGATGCTTTACAAAAAATCATTGAAACGGGTGTTCATTATATTCTTCCCGCACAAATGGAGCCAGCTGCATTGATTAGCGAGCTAAAAGGGATTTTTACCAATGAGACGAACAGAATTTTATCTCTTGAAAATAGTTCTGCATCTCCGAGTAAATCTAAGGTCGTTTTAGTATTTGGAACTAAGGGTGGTATAGGGAAATCAACAGTTGCCGTCAATCTGGCGGTAAAACTTGCACAACGGCAAAATAGAGTTGTAATTTTGGACTACAGCTTTCAATTTGGATGTGTAGGAACTATGCTAGGGCTTTCTAATCGCAGTACCATTTCAGAACTGGTTCAGGAGCAAGTAAGTCCTAATGCGGATTTAACTCGCCAATTTCTAGTTCTGCACAGCTCTGGGGTCAGTGCATTATTAGCTCCCAGTAGTCCTGAGGATGGGGCGGCAATTACTGCTAGACAGGCGGAACAAATTATATCGGTACTTAGGGTTTATTACGATTATATTATTATTGATTCTGCTCCTGTATTAAATGATATTACAACGGTATGCTTGGATTGTGCTTCAGTAATTGTTTTTATAACAAAATGTGACATTGCCTCTCTTAGAAATGCAAAAAAGGGTCTGGCAATTGTGGAAGCCCTTGCTGATTCTGAAAAGATTAAGCTGGTTGTTTGCGATGATTTGAACGGACAAATTAGAGAAAGTGATATTGCAAGAGTGCTGGCAAGACCCATTTGGCAGGTAATACCGCATGATTATAGGGCTGCGACTGAAGCGGTTAATCTTGGGAAGCCTGTCGTAGAAAGTTATCCTATGAGCAAATTAAGTAAGGGCCTTGAGCAGCTTGCACTGAAAATTGATGGTGGCAATGTTATGGATTTAAAAGGGGCAAAAAAGAACTCTTTGATATATAAGTATAAACGGCGGTGATTTTAGATGAGTAGCAGTTGGTTAGAAAGATTAGAAAAGATAAAGACCGGTGACTCAGCTCTATCATCACAGGTTTCGCCTGAACCATTAAAGGAACCGGCAGCGAAAATAGATAAATTTGCGTCGCTTCGTGAAGTCGTGCACAGGGAAGTAATTGATGAGTATAATCGGCAGTTTGCAGACGGCCTAGAACATACTTCGGATTCAGCAGATATAATGGATATTATTCATCGATCTATTAGCCGACAGGGGCAATCTCTAACACGGGCGGAAGAGGCAAAGGTAGCACAAGAAGTTTTTGATGAAGTTATGGGCCTTGGCCCATTAGAACCTTTACTGCGAGATGAAACCATATCGGAAATTATGGTTAACGGTGCCAATCAAATTTATATTGAACGCGCAGGCAAACTGCAATTAACAGGGACACGTTTCCGTGATGATAATCATGTGCTTAAAGTAATTAACCGTATTGTATCTCCTTTGGGGAGACGTTGTGATGAGTCTAATCCTATGGTAGATGCTAGGTTATCAGATGGCTCACGTATTAACGCAGTGATACCGCCTATTGCTATTCACGGCCCGTCTATTACTATACGAAAATTTTCGTCCACACCTCTTAAAATTGGAGATTTGATTGGCTTTAACTCATTATCACAAGCAATGGCTCACTTTTTAGAGGCGAGTGTTAAAGGTCGGTGCAATATCGTGGTTTCCGGCGGCACAGGTTCAGGTAAAACAACGCTTTTGAACGTGTTGTCGGGATATATCCTGGATGAGGAACGCATAGTTACCATTGAGGATGTGGCAGAACTCCAATTAGCACAAAATCATGTGGTATCCTTAGAAGCTAGGCCAAGTAATATAGAAGGAAAGGGTACAGTGACTATTCGTGATCTGGTTCGTAATGCATTGCGTATGAGGCCTGACCGAATTATTGTCGGAGAGGTACGCTCTGCAGAAGCCTTGGACATGCTGCAGGCCATGAATACCGGTCATGAAGGTTCATTAACAACGGTACATGCCAACTCTCCCAGGGATGTGATATCCAGAATGGAGACCATGGTTATGATGTCGGGGATGGAACTTCCGGCAAAGGCTATTCGAGAGCAGATTGCATCTGCGGTGGATTTGATTGTGCACCAAGCGCGTTTCAGAGACGGGAGCAGAAAAATAATCAATATTTCAGAAGTTATTGGTATGGAAGGTGACATGATCACGATGCAGGATATTTTTGTATATCACCCTCAAGGCTACGATGATTCTGGCAGAATCAGCGGAAAATTTGTAGCAACAGGGATTGTTCCTCGAGTAGTAGAAAAAATACGCAATAATGGAATCATGTGTAAAGAGGACTGGTTCAGGAAGGAGTGATGACTGTGAGCTGGCTACTGGTAATATCTGTTTCGGTTTTTATGTATTGTGTTGTGCGGTCGGTATTGGTTTTGCTTAATCAAAAAACGTTGGTCATTCAAAAACGATTGACTGAGATTGGAGCCAATATAGCCCGGGAGCGTCAGAACAAGCAATGGGTAAAGAAAAAGCCAAAACTTTTTAATATATATATATCCCAAAACTTGCAAAATGATATGAGCTTATCCGGGATTAAAATGCGGCCAGAAGAGTTTGTTCTCACGTGGATCTTTTTAGCAGTTGTCCCGGCCGTCCTACTTTATACCATTACCGAGAGTGTAATTAGAAGTCTGGCTTTGATTCTTATCGGTGCTATTGTACCGCCGCTTTATCTGAAAATGTCTATAAATAAAAAGCAAATACAGTTTGAAAAACAGCTGGGTGATGCCTTACAAATACTTGCAAACGGTTTACGGGCAGGATTTTCTCTGACACAGGCAATAGAAAGTTTAGCTAAAGATATGCCGGATCCCCTTGGATCCGAATTTCAAACAGCAAGTCGTGAACTTTTATTGGGAATGGACATTGAAACTGTCCTGTCAAAAATTGCCGATAGAATGAAAAGTGAGGATATGCGTCTGCTTACTGCTGCAGTTGTGATTCAACTTCAGGTTGGCGGTAATTTGGCGGAGATTTTGGATAATATTTCACAGACAATACGTGACCGTTTGGCAATTAAAAGGTCTGTGCGTACACTGACAGCTCAAGGACGTATTTCCGGACAAATTGTCGGCATTATACCAATTGCTTTGCTTCTTATTATTTCGATTATTAGCCCAGATTATACCAGTATATTTTTTACTACTGCATACGGGCACATCATGATATTTATATCATTGATAATGGAGAGTCTGGGATTTTTGGCTATTTATAAAATTGTTGATATTAAATACTGATACACAAAACCCGTGATTTGGGGGCGAGATACAAATGAGTACACTTTTTGCTTGGAGTGGAGCGCTATTAGTATATTGCTTGATTTATATGACATTTACAACTATATTTAGTAAAAAAATTGTAATGCAGCAGCGTTTGGATGAAATGTCTAGGGCTGGAAACAGACAGTTTGAAAATGATGAATTAAACAAACCATTTGAAGAAAGGTTTGTGAAACCCACACTAGGTCGAATTATTAATTTTTTTGTGCTTCTAATTCCGGTAAATACTGCTTCTGAGGAGCGCTTAAATCAACAACTTAAACAGGCTGAAATCCGGATGGGCGCCAGGGAATACCAAGCTACGGTTTTGCTGTTTACCTTGGTCTGTGTGGCGGGCATGGTAATATACAGCACCATGCTAGGGTTACCTGTAGGTTTGCGCATATTATTTGGTATGCTGGGGATTTATGCCGGTTTGGTTTTAAGCAGGTTTTATTTAAAGCGAAACATTATCAAACGGAAAACAGCTATCTATCATCAGCTTCCGGATACTTTGGATCTGTTAAGTGTCAGTGTTTCGGCCGGACTCGGTTTTGATCAGGCATTGTCTTATGTTGTCGAGCACATGGAAGGTCCGCTGATTCAAGAATTAGATACAGCTCAAAGGGAAATATCCATGGGAATACCACGTAAAGAAGCCTTGGAACGACTGGCAGCGCGCTGCGATTGTGAGGAAATTTATATTTTTGTGGGGGCAATTAACCAAGCGGATGAATTGGGGGCATCTATAAAGAATGTAATGGAAACTCAAGCTGCTGCAATCAGACTTACGCACAAACAAAATGTGGAGGAGCAGGCACAAAAACTTTCGGTAAAGATGATGGTGCCTATGGTACTTTTTATTTTGCCGGTGACTTTCATAATAATACTGGGTCCTGCTATTCCTTCGATAATTTCTGCACTTAAGGGAGTTTAATGAAAAAGCAAATAATCGTAGGGACAAATGTGATGAATATTGAGATTGCAGATAGCTTTTTAAGAAGACTTATAGGGTTAATGCTGAGAGCCGAACTACCATCGAATCAAGGCATATTGCTTTCACCATGTTCAAGTATACATACGTGTTTTATGAAATTTCCTATTGATGTGGTTTATTTAGATGAGAAAAACATTGTATTAGCAAAAGAAACCATAAATCCATGGAAATTGGGGCGGCGAATCAAAGATGTAAAAAAAGTTCTTGAAGGACCGATAGGCTTTGCTGAAAATATAAAAACCGGGGATGTATTGGTGTTTTTAGATGAAGATGGACAGATATAAGCTAGGCCTGGTTTCGAGGTGATAACAGTAGAGTTTATATATTCACAGGCAGGATAATGGAGGTGAAATGGCGTTGGCAGAGAAAAAGCAAACAAGCATTGCAAAAGAGAGCGGACAATCTTTGGTGGAGTTTGCACTGCTGCTACCTATTTTAATGCTTTTACTGCTCATACCTGTGGATCTTTATCGCTATGCAAATGCCAAAATGATTCTCAAGAGTGCTGCAAGTGAAGGCATCAGCCAGCTGACATATGCCGATGTCAGCACCGGAGATACTGCAAACGCACTTCGGCAGACGGTTGAAGATTATTATGGAGATAAACTCGACACAGGCAGAGTAACAATATCACTTTTAAATGAAAGTCCTCCTTTTGCGGAAAATTATACCTACTATGTCTATTCCAGCGAAAAGGCTATTGAAAACCCGACCAATTTCTGGAATCAATTTGAAAGCCGAAATTCTAGCTATAAATGTATGGAAGTGCAGGTACAGATGACCTATACCTTAAAGCCAGTTACTTTTTGGGGCAGCTTATTGTTAGGCAGTTCTTTTGATGTAGTTACGCCGGTATATTCAAGAGATGTATATGTAACCGGTTATATGCCGTAAACCAGGCAGGATTGGGGTGATTGCGGTGTTTTATACCCAAAAAAGAATAAATTCGACTGAATCCGGACAGTCGATTGTAGAGTTTGGGCTGGTCTTACCTCTCTTTTTGCTGATTTTATTCTTTATTATTGATTTCGGTTGGTTAGCGTATCAGCGAGCTTCTTTTGAATATGGCTACATACAGGCAAGTTGGTCTGTTTCGGCAGCGGATTTAGGAGATACAGATTTCTTAGAAGATGTTCCTTCAGAGGCCACTTATTCCGGTGCTATTGTGGCAGATACGATACGTGATGATTTAAAAAATAGCTGCTGGGGTATTTCCTCCGATAATCTTAGCGTAACAAATGCTCAGGCGATTCTTTACAATATTGAGGAAAGTTTTGCTGTACCGGGACGAAAACCTAATGAGCCTGTAATGGCTGTGAGCAGAACGCGCTATATGAATCTCAGTGCTGTACTTCGATATGACGTGCAGCCAATTACATATGTAGGGAAACTTTTTTTCGGCAATACGGTTTCATTTGAAAAAGATTTGAACAGAACCAGAGTTGTAAGGACGCAAAGCCGATCAGAGTGAGGCAGAACAAGAATAGGTGGTGAATATGGGAATAATGGCAAAAAAGCTCTTACAAAAAGAGGATGGGAATATGCTGCTCATTTTTGCCGGAGCAATGGTTTTAATTGCATTTTTCATTGGTATATGCCTAGATGTCAGCATGATTTACGTGAAGCGTAACTCCATGCAGAATATATTGCAAATTATTCGTGAAGAACGATTTACTTATCAGGATACTATTCGTTATTCGGATAATCCGGCACTGACCACATATAATATTGCGTATAGTGCGGCAGCGGAAAATGGATTTGATGGAATAGTAACGGTTTATTTTCGTGAAGAAGACCCAGAACCGAACTATCGTAGTTATCAAGTTAGAATTTTACTAACAGATGAGTGCCCTTTCTATTTTGGAAGAATATTTGGTCTTAATACAGTGCCGCTTAACGTAAGTTTAGACGGTGGTGAATCATATGGCGAAGGTTCTGCTGATGTAATCTGGCATTCCCCACTTCCTGTTTCAAACTATAATGGTGCCTATACCGGTATTATAGGCGATATGCAAGTAGTATATGACAGCACCGACCTGCCTCCGGATTGGTAGAAAAGTTCATAATAGAAAATAACAGGTTAAAAAAGGAGATGAAAAGCTAATGGGCAAGATTATAAAAAAAGCAGTTTTAGTATTTGTGCTATTAACAGCTTGCTTAACCATACTAGGTTCAGCTGCTTTTGCAGCTTCCCCGGCATTAAATTTGCAGGTAACAACTGTAATTGATAACATTGATGAATATCCTGGGCTCAAGAGTACATCGTTTTATTATGATGTAAAAAGAATTATTGAGATGACCAGCAATAACACATATCCTGCATTATATCCGTCAAATAGCACAACAAAAACCTTTTCATGGAAACATGGGCAGACCGCAAAGGTTTCATGGAATAGATCAAACAGCTCATCAAACTGTGACTTACTTTGGTTTGGAGCCAATTTAAATACAGACTCGCATATAAGCTTAGCGTCTGTTGAATACAACGCTAATGGAAATCTCAAACAATATACTTATAATGATAACGGAAGAGCGAAAGCTATTACTTCGTATAACTGGCTTCAAGTAATTAACAGCTCTAAAGGTGAAGCAAAGGTTACACTGCATTTTCGATATAATCCGGACATTGATGAGGTTGAACCGGATCCAGATCCTGAACCGGAGTATGCGAAGACTATTGATTATCTCGGAGACGGTATTCCTAATCCAGATACATCAGCAAGCGGCCTAAATGATTACCGCATATATTTGGATGTAACCACTGAGGCATCTGAAGAGGAAACCGATAGAGATATAATCTTTGTCCTAGATGTCAGTAATTCCATGGACGAGGCTCTTGGTAATACGACAAGATTTAATGTGTTGAAAAATACCGTGAAAAGTGCGGTCAATTCTTTAGTACAGAATCCAAGTAACCGTATTTCAATTATTACGTTCGGTACCAGGGCACAAGTAGTTACTACAAGGGAGACTGATCGAACTAAATTAATCAATTGCGTAAATTCTTTATCTTTGCCTGGCGGAACTGCCGGAGGAACAAATTACTATGAATCTATGCTAAATGCCGCACAAATTATCAATGAGAGTATTAACGGCAGTAATGAAAAAGTTATTTTCTTCGTGTCCGACGGTGAGCCAACAGCATCGCTTCCTGCTGCCAATGCGATGGGATATGCTGCTTATGCGGAAGTTGCTACTATTTATGCTTACCATGCCGCACAAGAGTTTGAAAATGTTGATAGATTTTACTCGGTTTTCATAGGAGATGATTCCGGCAGTGCCTCAACTCTTCAAACTATTACGCAAATGGTAGAAGTGAATAATGAGAAGTATATGGTACAGGCTTCCAGTGCAGAACAACTCACAAATGCTTTTGATCGTTTTGTATCCAAGGTCGGCAATTCCCTATATGATGTTACCATCACTGATGAGTTATCTTCCTATGTTTCTTATGCAGGAGATTTAAAGGTGTCAAGGGAGACCGGAGATGCTGAAGCAGTAACTCTAACAGCAGGAGTTGATTATTCTGTAACATCGGCTTCCAATAAACTTTCTATTCGACTTTTAAAAAGCACAATACCTAACAGTCGGTATATACTTTCGTTTAATGTACGTGCCAGTGATGAAGCCTTAGACTATTATGGGCAGTACGAAAGCTATCCAAATGTGGGAGACCCAAATACGGACTATGAAGGCAACAATACCAGTTCAGACAAACCCGGATTTTATTCCAATACCCTTGCTGAATTAAGCTATTCCTTCGGAGGAAATGGCAGTGCAGTCAAGCACTATAATAAACCTGTTATTCAAGTAGTAGAGGCAGACGCCGTTCCGGCAGAAATTCAGCTTCGCAAGGTCTTGCAAGGAAAAGACCTTGAAGAGGGTATGTTTGAATTTGAAATTAGGCAAGTGATTCAAGGTGAAAATCAAGAAGAAACCAAAACTGTTCCGGTTGCTACGGTAAAAAATGATAAGGACGGGTTTATTACATTTAATTCCATTAGTTTTTCCAAACCCGGTAAATATTTGTATGAAGTAAAGGAAATAATTCCTGATGTACCTGAACAAGGAATGACCTATGATACAAAAACAATCACTGTTATTGCAAATGTTGTGAGAAATAGCGGTGATTTAGATGTAAAGATTACCTATCCGAATGGAACGGCCTTTACTAATGTTTATAATCCGAAACCTGTTTCTGTAAACTTTGAGGTTAAAAAGAAATTGACAGGTCGTACCCTTTCGGCCAATGCTTTTCAATTCAGATTACTTAACGGCAATGAAGATTCGATTGAAGTGGTATCAAATAAAAGTGATGGCAGAGTAGTTTTTTCACCGATTGAATTTACTAAAGTTGGAACATATAATTTTATGGTGCGAGAAATTGTACCCATGCCGGCAAGTTCCAATATTATTTACGATACAAAAACCGTTCCTATTGTTGTAAACGTTGCCGATGCTGGTGGTTCTTTAACGGCAAATGTACAGTATTCCAACGATACGACATTTACGAATCAGTTTGCTTACAGCCCAATAAAAGCAAATATTGAATTAAAAGTAGTCTTGTCCGGAATGCAGCTGTCTACAGGAATGTTTAAATTTGAGTTAACTGACAGTAATGGCAAAACCTATTCAGCAATCAATCAGTCAGATGGAAAAATACGGTTCCCGATTGATTTTACAAATGTTGGAACATATACCTTTGTGGCACGACAAATAATACCATCAGAGCCGATGCGCTATATGACCTATGACGAACAAAATATCCGCATTACCGTGAATGTGACTGATAACGGCAGCGGAAAGCTTGTTGCCAATATACAATCTTCTTCGGATATGACTTTCTATAATAGCTATAAAGTTCGAGGAGGAATATGGTGAAGTGCCGTGAAGTGATATATGGATTATCCTGAGAGCTATTATTTCACGTTAGTTCCGGAAATCCAAATTATTATTATTGGAGGTGCAAAATGAATACCATATTTCCCACTGAAGATGAAGGATTGTACTTTAATAAAAACTTGAAAGATTTGCTAAACGAGCGTTTAAAGCCTTCTTTAGTCAGCGGTTATTCTAAAAGCAGCGTTCAACAGTTTGTAGAAGAATTATATAAATCTTCGGAACAAATGAAGGTTAGCTTAGAAAAGCAAATTCAGGATTTGCTGGGTGAGAAAGCTGCGCTTTCTCAAGAATGCAGTATACTCAGGCAACAGCTTACGGAGGCAGAGAGAAAGTCTATACAGCAAAAACATGAATTGGATGCTTATTTAGAGTCTCGTAATGAAGATACAGGAAAAATTGAAAATCAATTATCACAACTCAAATCAGAGAACTACAACTTGAGCCTTCAATTATCTCAAGCACAAGAAGCTCAGAAGCTTTGTAGTTCATTAGAGGCAAAATTGGCTGATAAAGAGAAAGAACTTGCTGAAAAGGAATCTCAGCTATCCGAGTTGTCTCAACAATTATCTGCTAGCATGCAGAGGATTAAAATGTTGGAAGAACAGGTTAATGTACTGAATCAGCAAAAAGATGCAAATGCAAAAGCAAATGAAAGAACAGAAGAAATAGAACAAATGTCTGCTGAAATCAAAGCACTTAAAAAACAAGAATCTGAATTAAATAACAGGATAGCTTTAGAGCAGGAAAAAGCCTTTGATGCTGAAAAAACAGCAAAGGAAGCGACGATGAAGCTTGAGTCAATGATGTCGCGGTTATCAACTCTTGAAAGGCAAGAGACCGAATTTAACGAAAGAATTGCTGCAGAGCAACAAAGGGCTGCCGTTGCCGAAGAAACAACAAAAGAAGCAACAAAAAAACTTGAATTCCTGCAATCACAGCTAGAACAGAAACAAACCCAAATTCATGATTTGGAAGAAAAATATAGTGAACTTAAAAAAGAGCAAGAAGCCTTAGAACAAAAATATGATACATTGCACCGCAATTATACATCTACTGTTCAAAAGAATGATACACTTTCAGCTGAAAAGGAAGCTCTTTCTGACTTGCTCCAAAAATATCAAAAGAAGGAGCAGAAATATGCGCTATTGCAGAAACAAAATGAGGAGTATCGTAAATCTATCTTTGCATTTGATGCGGCAATAAAGCTACTTTTACAGGAAATGGAAAACCAGATGAAACTTTTTCAAAACACTGTTGATCAATATCATGAAGGTGAAGCTCAAATTCGTGATTTAGTACAAGAGAAAACACAGCTTCAAATAAAGAATGTTGATTTACTGGATCAGATTAGCGTTCTTACGGCAAATTTATCAAAAGCAGAACAAGAATGCAAACGTCTTACTAGAATGGTTCGTTTTTCAAAAAATGAAGTTGATATTACGCAGGAAGACTTAGACGATGACTTTGAAGAAACTCAAATATTTGACTTAAAAACTACCGCAGACGGCACAGATGAATTTGTAGCTAATGCCGTTAAAAAGGCGAAGGAAATAAGTAAGATTTATACTCTGGATAAACAGGTTGAAGCACATTCGTCGGCAAAGTGATGTTAAATTAAGACAAGTGAATGGTTGTAGCCGGCAGTAAAATACCTTATTCTAATATTCATAAATGACATTTAAGTCTTATAACCAAGCATTTAGTTGAGTTAAAGGAGGTAAGAGGTACAAAACTGACCTTCACTTGAAACTTTACATGAAATAAATCTGGGAGCAACTGCCATTGGGACAGGCCTTAATGCTAAAGTGGAATATATAGAGCTTGTCGTTGAAAATCTAAGAAATATATCGGGCATTCCACTTAGGAGAGCAATAAACTTAATAGATGCAACTTGAAATACAGATGTTTTAGCAGCTTTTTCTTCAACTCTAAAAATATTAGCTATTAATTTATCGAAAAGATGTAATAAATAATGTTCTCTCTCCCAAAGCCATGACTGAACCAGGAATTTTATACGGATAAAGAGGCTTGACTTAAACCAAACAATAGTATATATTTTATTTAAGCATTCTGGTAATCTTTTTTCCCTGTTTGAAGCGAACGGAGGACAGTGTAAGCTCCGCAGCATAAAAAAGATTTGGGAACAGAAGTTGGAAATGAAATCAACCTTATATTGAGTTCCAAAAAAGTGGCAGGATAGTGCCTGCAACTAGGGTGGAACCGTCCTTGAATAAAAGGACCCCTAGACCATCAATGATGGTTTAGGGGTTTTTGGTATTTTTAAATAGCAAAAGGAGGAAAGAACTATCATGTCAGAAGATATTGAAAAAAGTATGAACAAAATAGTTTCATTGTGTAAACGAAGAGGCTTCATCTTTCAAGGCTCTGAGATATACGGAGGTTTGGCCAATACATGGGATTATGGGCCTTTAGGTATAGAGCTTAAAAGGAACGTAAAGGATTACTGGTGGAAAAAAGTAGTCCATGAAAGGGACGATGTTGTAGGTCTTGACAGCGCGATTTTGATGCATCCAAAGATTTGGGAGGCTTCAGGCCATGTGGCAGGCTTTAATGATGCCTTAATCGATTGCAAACAGTGCAAATCCAGGTTCCGCGCCGACCACCTAATCGAAGACTCACTGAATATACATGTGGAGGGTAAAAGTGTACAGGAACTTACAGAAATAATCCATGATAATAAAATTAAATGCCCTACCTGTGGTAGTGTTGCATGGACCGAGGCTAGAGTATTCAACCTGATGTTTAAAACCTATCAGGGCGTTACCGAAGATTCCAGCTCAATAGTTTATCTCCGCCCTGAAACGGCCCAAGGAATATTCGTTAATTTCAAAAATGTGTTGGATTCATGCCGTATGAAGTTACCATTCGGAATTGCTCAAATAGGAAAATCTTTTAGAAACGAGATAACTCCCGGCAACTTTACCTTCAGAACTCGTGAATTTGAACAGATGGAGCTAGAGTTTTTTGTAAAACCCGGTGATGATCAAGAATGGTTTGAATACTGGCGGCAGTTTATGGTGGATTTTTTTGTATCATTAGGAGTAAAAAAGGAAAACTTACGATTAAGAGACCATTCTCCTGAAGAACTTTCTCACTACTCAAAAGGTACTACAGATTTAGAGTATAAATTTCCATTTGGATGGGGTGAGCTGTGGGGTGTTGCTAACCGAACCGATTATGACCTTTCTCGGCATATGGAATATTCTGGTAAATCGCTTACCTATTTTGATCCGAAAGAAAACAAACAAATTGTGCCATATGTAGTAGAACCATCTCTAGGTGCTGACAGAGCAATACTTGCTGTTTTATGTGATGCATATGATGAAGAAGAAGTTCAAGGCGATACTCGTGTAGTACTGCATCTAAAACCGGAGATTGCACCAATAAAATGTGCTGTTTTACCACTTTCCAAAAAAGAACCACTGGAAGAATTAGCATGTAAAGTATACCATGACCTTAAAAAATATTACCACATGGAATATGACAACACAGGCAGTATAGGCAAACGCTACCGCCGCCAAGACGAAATCGGAACCCCCTTTGCAATTACCATAGACTTTGACAGCTTGGAAGATAATAAAGTCACCATAAGGGATAGAGATACTATGGAGCAGGATAGGATAGAAATCAATCAAGTAAGAGATTATCTCAAGGAGAAACTTGGGTTTTAATTACAGCATATTTTTTTAAGATAGAAGGCTGCTATTGGAGAGATAAATATCCTGTAGCAGCCTTGCATTATGCCGTTTTTATTATAAAGAAAGTACGGCTATATATTAAATTTAATTTAAAAAATGAAGGTTCCTGCAGCAAAATCAGTATTAAAATAAGTCGAGCGAAATCAAAATTTTTAATAAATTTTCTTGCAAATACAAAAGAAAGCGATTACAATCTATAATAAAGAAATGATGTGAAGTGATTTCAAGGTATTAAACTTAAAAAATTAAGAGATATATTACAATGAGTAGCATCTATAATAAAAGTCAACTAAAGTTTTTTATGGAGCGGTGATTCTAATGTCTGTAACTATATATGATGTAGCAAAGAAAGCCGGAGTTTCAATAGCTACCGTATCAAGAGTTTTGAATAAAAGCAGTGCTGTTTCGGATAGAACTCGGCGGCAAGTTGAAGAAGCTATCAAAGAATTAAACTATGCACCGAATTTTATAGCTTCTGCATTAACAAAAAAATCAACTTTAACTTTGGGTCTTTTAATTCCTGACATTACAAACCCTTTTTTTTCTGAGCTAGCCAGGGGAGTTGAGGATGCTAGCAATGACTTTGGATTTAATATTATGATTATTACCCAAAAACTATAGTTTTTTACAAACCAACTTAGCCATTTAAGCCTCAGCCGTAACTTGAAAACAGAATATCTTCGACAAATGTCTGT
>JALHJR010000068.1:0-5860 GCA_022840405.1 Tepidanaerobacter acetatoxydans | reverse complement strand
GGAATGGATTTTACACCAATTAGAGTACAAAAAGTATATGAAGATATTATAGAACAATTTAAAAATATGATATACAGCGGACAACTTAAAAAAGGAGACAAGCTCCCGCCGGAAAGAGAGCTCTGCCAGATGCTGGGCGTCAGCAGGGCGTCCATGCGTGAGGCTTTAAGGGCAATGGAGGTAATGGGCATAGTTGACAGCAGGCCCGGTGAAGGTACGTATATTGTGGATGAGATTACATCCTCCATGTTCAAGCCGCTTTCACTTATTATAGCCTTAGAAAAAAATCAGGACGATTTTATTGAATTAAGAAAGATATTGGAAAGCGCCTGCGCGAAAAAAGCAGCAGAAATGCGTACAGATGAAGACCTTGAAAAAATGCAGTCGCAAATAAAAATTATGATGGAAAGCAATAATGAAAGCGAGCGAGCCGAAGCAGATAAAAAGCTGCATAGGATTATAAGCGAAGCTGCCGGCAACAAACTGCTTATAGATATAGTAGAGGTAATAGCTGACGGCATAGAGGCATATATAAAAGATGCAAGAAAAAGACTTATGCAGGACCCCGGCAATGTAGACGCACTGCTTCAGCAGCATATCGCCATATGTAACCATATAAAAAACAAGGATGGCCAAGCTGCCGCCAAAGAAATGGAAATGCATATAGATTTTGTAGAAGAAAAGTTAAAGGGCTTGTGAAATATTTGTCAAAATATTTTTTATTTTCCTCTTGCGGTCTGACCAGTATAATAGTATAATATAATTAAATAGTAAGAAATGTTTATATAGGCTAAAATATTTTGACAGGAGGTTTTAAAAATGTGGGAGCCTGTGACATCTCCTTTTGCGAGCCTTTTTATTTCAAGCCTAGTAGCTTTTCTTCCACTTTTATTTTTACTGTTGGGTCTTGGTTGGTTAAAACTCCCTTCTTACAAGGTGTGTTTTACTTCACTTGTCCTAACTGCAATCATCGCACTTACCGCATGGCAAATGCCGGGTGTTTTTGTGCTGCAGTCTGTAGTTGAAGGCGTTCTTACCGGCTTTTGGCCAATACTATGGGTTATCATCGCAGCTATGTATACATACAATGTCACCGTAGAAACCGGCGGTATGGACACTATTAAATCAACCCTTGCTAAAATATCCCCTGACAGAAGAATCCAAGCACTGATACTCGCTTTCTCCTTTGGAGGTTTTCTTGAAGCTGCCGCAGGTTTTGGCACGGCAGTTGCAATACCTGCAAGTCTTTTGGCAGGTATAGGCTTTGACCCGATTTTTGCAGCAATAATTTGCCTTGTCGCAAATACAGTGCCGGTAGCCTTCGGCGGTGTGGGCATACCGATTATAACCCTTGCCCAAGTAGCAGAACTGGACCTTTTAGCTGTTACAGCAAGCGTTGCATACCAACTTGTTATTTTCATTATCATCCTTCCCTTCGTACTTGTCCTCTTACTTACAAAATCTTTCAAAAGTTTAAAAGACGTCTTAGGTGCATGCTTAGTAAGCGGCGTACTCTTTGCCTTTTTTCAAACCATCACTGCAGTATATATCGGGCCTGAAGTAGCAGCCATTATTGGCTCACTTGCATCCTTGGCGGGTACAATAATATATGTCAGAATATTTCCACTTAAAAATATATGGCTTTTTCCCGGTGAAAGCCAGGCAACAAATAAAGCAAGTATTGCAATTAACTCAGATAAAGAAATAGGCCTTGCTGCTGCATGGATGCCTTATATTATCCTTTTTATACTGATTATGAGCATAAACCTTATACCATCACTAAAATTTTTAGGAAAGGCACCCTTTGCATCCAGCGTGCAGCTTTACTTTGGACCCGGCGGCAAACCCGCTAATTTCCAGTGGCTTACAACACCGGGCACTCTGATGTTAATATCAGCTATTATAGGAGGTTTGGTACAAAAAGCAAGCCTTGAGCAGCTATTTTCCATATTCCTGCGCACGATTAAACAGCTTTTTCCTACTATCGGCACCGTGCTTTCAATAGTATCTATGGCTAAGATAATGGGTTACAGCGGTATGATTTCAAGTATTGCAATAGCCCTGGCAAACGCCGCAGGACCTATATATCCCTTCGTTGCACCACTGATAGGAGCACTTGGCACATTTGTAACCGGAAGTGACACCTCATCTAATATACTCTTTGGAGCGCTGCAAAAACAGGTTGCACTACAGATAGGCAAAGACCCTGTTTGGATTGCGGCAGCTAATGCCACCGGAGCTTCAGCCGGTAAGATGATATCCCCTCAGAGCATAGCCATAGCAGCTTCCGCTACAGGTCTTGAAAAGCACGAAGGACAGATACTCAATTCTACTCTTTTGTACTGCTTAATATATGCACTTTTGCTGGGTGCAGAAGTTTTAATATTCAGCTTATTATAGGAAGTTTATGTGTCAAAAAAATAAAATTGGGAGGAGAAACCCTATGAGAATAATCATACCAATCAAACAGGTTCCTGAAACCAGTAATGTTAAAATGGATCCCGAAACCGGCACAATGGTTCGGGAGGGTGTGGAGAGTATAATAAATCCTTTAGACCTTTACTCTATTGAAACAGGTATAAGGCTAAAGGAAAAATACGGCGGCGAGATCATTGTAGTTTCCATGGGACCTCAAAAAGCCGAGGAAGCTTTGAAAGAGGCTATTGCCATGGGCTGTGATGATGGAGTGCTGCTTACGGACAGATTTTTTGCAGGCTCAGATACCTTTGCAACCTCTTACACGATTTCTAAGGCAATAGAAAAATTAAAACCCTTTGATTTGATTTTATGCGGCGAAAGGGCAACAGACGGCGACACCGCTCAAGTAGGGCCCGGTATTGCTTCTCTTTTAGGTCTGCCTCTTTCAACATTTACCAGTAAAGTACAGGTAGAGGATGGCTATATAAAGGCCACCAGACTTATAGAAGGGGGCTACGAAGTCTTAAATCTGCCAATGCCTGCTTTGATAACTGTAGTCAAAGAAATAGCAGATCCGCGGCTTCCTACACTTACCGGGAAACTTAAAGCTAAAAAGCTGAAAATAAAGCAGTGGACAGCAAATGATATCGAAGCTGACCCGGAAAACTTAGGGCTTAAGGGCTCTCCTACGAGAGTAGTCAAGACATTTAGCCCGAAGGTGACCCGAGAGGGTAAGGTCATAGAAGTAAAAGACGAAAATAGCCTTAATCAGGCTGTAGATGAAATAATAGAACTTCTCAAAGAGAAGGCAGTAATATAAGGGAGGGAATGAACTTGAAGGAAATATGGATATATGCTGAGGCAAGAGGCGGACGGGTAAATGAAGTTGCCCACGAACTTCTCACAAGAGCTCTAGATTTAAAGGAAAAACTGGATAATTCGATGGTATCGGCTGTCTTAATCGGCCACGATATACCTGATGAGGATAAACAGGAGCTGATTCAAAGAGGGGCGGATAAGCTGTACTATGTAGATGACCCTAAGCTTAAAGATTTTTTAGTGGAGCCTTATTCAAAAGTGCTCACCCAGCTTGTAAAAGAATACACACCTGAAATCATCATCGCACCTGCTACCACTCAGGGACGCACGCTTATGCCTTACACCGCTGTAAGGTTAAGAACAGGGCTTACTGCTGATTGCACCGGCCTCGATATTGATGAAGAAGGCAATTTGCTCCAGACAAGACCTGCAATAGGCGGCAATATTATGGCAACCATAAAGACAGCTACACGGCCTCAAATGGCGACAGTAAGGCCTCATTCTACCAGGCCTGCACCTATTATGGATGGGCACAGGCAGGGCGAAATAATAAATGTAAAGATGCAGCTTACTCAAGACGACCTTCCAACTGCAAGGCTGGACTTTATAAAAGATGAAACGCAAGGCGGCACTATACAAGATGCTGATGTTATCGTATCCGGAGGAAGGGGCATAGGCAAGGCAGATAACTTTAAAATAGTCTACAAGCTGGCAGAACTTTTAGGCGGTGCAGTAGGAGGCTCTAGAGATGTGGTAGACAGAGGATGGATAGGGTATCCTCACCAAGTAGGTTTAAGCGGCAAAACAGTAAATCCAAAATTTTATATAGCTCTTGGTATATCCGGAGCAATACAGCATTTGGCAGGCATGCAGACATCTGACACAATAATAGCCGTCAACAAAGACCCGGATGCCCAGATATTTAGAGTATCTGATTTAGGTATTGTAGCAGATGTAACCGAATTAGTGCCTGCACTTATAGAAAAGCTGGAGGTGGCAAAAAGTGAAGTACAATAGCATAACTCCACAGATTGTAGATGAGCTAAAACAAATAGTAGGCGAAAGAAATGTCATATATGATGATATAGAAGCAATGGAAGCATACTCTCACGATGAAGTAGCGGAAAAACATTATGCACACATGCCTGATGTAGTAGTAAAACCAACTTCTGCTGAGCAGATTTCAAAAATAATAAAGCTTGCAAACAAATATAAGATACCTGTGACACCAAGGGGAGCAGGCAGCGGACTTTCCGGCGGTGCTGTTCCCGTCTATGGAGGCATAGTCCTATCTGTAGAAAAGATGAACAAAATTTTGGAAATCGACACCCAAAACCTAATGGCTGTCGTCGAGCCGGGCGTTGTTACCAATGAAATAAACAATGTTGTAAAGGAATATGGTCTCTATTATGCAGGCTACCCCATGAGCGTGGAAACATGCTATGTGGGCGGAAACGTAGCTGAAAACGCTGGTGGCGGCAAAGCTATAAAGTATGGTGTTACCGCAAGATATATCATGGGGCTGGAAATGGTAACTCCGGAAGGAGATATTATAACTTTAGGCGGCAAGAGAGTAAAGGATGTTACAGGATACAATCTCCTGCATCTTATGGTTGGCTCAGAAGGCACCCTTGGCGTATTTACTAAGATAATAGTAAAACTCCAGCCGATGCCTGTTGCCACAGCAGACCTTTTGGTGCTGTTTAACAGTGTCAAAGAAGCAATCGACATAGTTCCCATAATAATGACAAATGGCAAAATAATACCTACTTCCATAGAGTTTATGGATGAACTGTCGTTTAAGACATCATGTGAATACTTAAATGAAAAGCTCCCCTATCAGAGCGCAAAGGCCATGCTCCTTATTGAGCTAGACGGTGATAACATGGATATAATCGAATCACAGTATGAGACCATCGGAGAGCTTTGCATGCAAAACGGAGCTATAGAAGTCTATGTAGCCGACAATGCTACAACCATTGAAAGAGTATGGAGGATAAGGCGAAACGTTGCCGAGGCGTGGAAACTGGTGAGCCCCCACCAAAGCCTTGAAGACATTGTTGTTCCAATATCTGAAATACCCACATTCATGGATAGGCTGGCAGAACTTCAAGCAAAATACAATGTGTCCATTCCGTGCTACGGTCACGCAGGCGATGGGAACCTGCACGTAACACCGGTCAAAGACCCGGAATGGTCACTTGACAAATGGTATGACACCTTAAACAAATTGCTGCCGGAAATGTATAAGCTCGTAGCAAATCTTGGAGGCACCATAAGCGGTGAACACGGCATAGGCCACAAGAGAAAACCATACATGCCTCTTGTACTAAAAGACACAGAGATTGAGCTGATGAAGCGCATAAAAAAAGCCTTCGATCCCAACATGATACTAAATCCCGGCAAGTTATTTGATATAGATTAGGAACTTTGATACAATAAAGGCAGGAGATTTTGTTCTCCTGCCTGCATTATTTAATCTAGATTAAATTTAACTATCAGGGTTGGATCCAAGACTCTGAAAGTGAAGGATTCCTTTATGAAGAATTTGATTTTATCAGCAGTATGGCATTTATATCCTATTGCAAAATCTTGACCAATCGTAAATTCCAAATCATCATGG
>JALHJR010000201.1:0-1205 GCA_022840405.1 Tepidanaerobacter acetatoxydans | reverse complement strand
ATTTTTCCTGCTTTCCTCAAGTGCTTCTTTTGCTTCTCTTCCATAGGAATATATTGTAGATGCGTTTCCGAATTTTTGCGTAAAATAAGGAAGCATCGCATCTAAAACTTCAGATCTTACAGGAGTAGTCGCTGCATTATCTAAATATATTCTCTTCAATTTACCATCTCCTATATTCGTTCTAATTAATCTGGCCATATTTGCAAGCTGCTGCTTATGCAAGGTAAATTCCTTCGAATTCTACGGCTCATTTTTGTTTGATATTTCATGACACATATCCCAAAGAGTAATAGAATCAATGGTTTTAATTATACTGTCCCTTATTTTTTCCCACACTATTCGCGTTATGCAGCTGTCATATTTTTCGCACTTTGCAGCATCCTGTTCCAGCACGCAGTCCACCAGCCCAATGGGTCCTTCCAGTGCTCTAAGCACATCACCCACAGTGATTTTTGAAGGCTCCCTCGTAAGTAAATACCCACCATAAGCGCCTCTTACGCTTTGCACTAAACCCTCTTTTTTTAAAATGGCCATAAGTTGTTCCAAATAAGGTTCGGAAATATCCTGACGCTCCGCAATATTTTTTAATGGTATGGGTTCATCACCATAATTTAAAGCCAAATCATACATCGCTTTTAATCCATATCGACCCTTGGTAGATAATTTCAATACATGTCTCTCCTAATTCCTACTATTTTACTCGGATTTATGTTTATACTATACTCCTAAATATATAAAATGTCAATACAAACAATAAACCTGCAACCGGGGTTAGTTTGTCATGCTGCTAATTTTAAGGTTGATAAAATTTACGATAATGATAAACTAAAAACGGTAACTTCGTAATTCGTACAGGTATAGTTAAAGAGTAGAAAATTGCAGGGAAAAATAAGAAAGTAAAGGGGTTAGGAAAATATCTAATTTAATGCTCAAACGGCTCTTATTTATAATAGTTCTTGTATTATTATGTTCTTTTCTGATAATTGAAAGCTTAATTATAGTCAACTCATTTTCTAATAATGATATACCTGTTGATTTTATAATAATTTTGGGTGCCGGACTATACGGTGATGAACCGTCACCGTCTCTAATGTATCGGCTGCAGCAAGCTTTAGAATACGCAAATAAATACCCTCAAGTGCCCATAGTAGTATCCGGCGGTCAGGGTTCCAATGAATGGATAAGTGAAGCTGAAGCAATGCAGC
>JALHJR010000017.1:0-39776 GCA_022840405.1 Tepidanaerobacter acetatoxydans | reverse complement strand
AGGCACGCCGCCAGCGTTCGTCCTGAGCCAGGATCAAACTCTCATGTTATTGCTTTAAAACTTTATTAAATCTTTTCGAAACTCTCAGGTATAACACTGTTCAGTTTTCAAAGACCACTTTAGTTAATTTCGACTGGATTTTTATCTTACTACATTTTAATAATCTTGTCAAGGTTTTTTATGTGATTAATTTACAGTCTATCCAATCTGCATCAACCGTTTCTCAGCTTTAGTCTAACATAGAAACGGCCAACGTGGTATAATATATCATAAACAGATTTCAACTTCAATTATTGCAAACAATCACCTTTCAATTTCTAGTCTGAAATCCTCTTATATACTTCATATATCGCACTTTCTCATCGTTATAAAATATTATTTGAAATCCAAAATCGCGTGAGGAACATTTCCAATAATAATAGTTTCCACCAAAGGAACATCTGTCTTAACAGTTATATTCGAGCTTAGCAGAGGCCGTATAATTTGAATATTAGTTGTTACTTCCAGAACTATAATGTGTCTTGTTTGATTTATACCTGCCTCTTCAAAAGCTTCGACCGTATTAACATGTGCAGTACCGGCAGGTAATAGCGACAGATGTATTGCAGGACCAAAATTTGATAATATTTTGCTACCCGTAGCTAAACCTATAGGTAATGTAATTCCGTCCATAGTTACTTCACGTAAGGCCTTTATTACTTCTAATGCGGTTTCCGACTCTAGTCTATTTATTTCTACAGTATTTATTTGAATTAAAGTTATCTGGCCGCTGGTATCCTTATGTATTGATATTAAATCCTTGTATTGCACATTTTTTGCTATTTTGTTTTTCACTGCCTCGTTAATAGCTTCTGTTGAAATAATTCTCGCTTGGGCTTCAGCAATAGCTATTATATTAGGGGTTAATTGATACTCAACAAAACTAAACACTCCAAAAAAAAGGATTATAAATAGAAAAATTGATATATAAATTTTCAGGGTCCTGAACTTTAAAGTCCTTAAAAATCGTCGGACTCTAAACATAAAAAAGCCCCCCTTCCTGTCTATTTTATGCATGAAAGGGGAATAAAGTGACTTTTTTAGCGTTTTAATTGATGCAAAAATTACATGTCGTAAATGACTAGCAGCTAGAAAATTTAAATATAAGACTAGTCAAGGAAGGATTTATATGCCTTTCTGCCATACATTGGTTCCGCACTTTTTACCGCACATACTACAGCCTTTGCAACCGCTTCGGCTGCAAGAATTCCAATCGTAGAAACATCTGCTTCTATGTTCCCTAATGAAAGACAAAAAATAGTATCCCCATCAAACATAGTATGAACCGGTCTAATAGTCCTTGCAAAGCCGTCATGTGCCATAGAGGCAGCCTTTTTTGCTCCGGCTTTAGAAAGTGAGGCATTTGTGGCGACTACACCAAGAGTGGTATTCCTGCCAAAAAAGTTTTTAGATTTTAGCTCATTCTTTATACTTTCAATGGTGTTTGCAAATCCTGTTTTCGTTTTATTTAAAGCTCCTGCCAAAATATTTCCTGTATCATAATCCGTTACATCCCCTAAGCAATTCACAACTACAAGAGCAGCCACCACTAATTCGCCAATTTTGATAGAAGCAGTGCCAAGACCGCCCTTCATGGAAAACTCATCACCAAAATATTTGCCTACGGTAGCTCCGGTTCCTGCTCCAATATTTCCTAATACATCGTTTTTTGCCTTGGCATTCAGACAAGCTTCATAGCCCATGTTGAAATCAGGCCTTTTTCTAAAGTCTCCAACAGTTAAATCAAAAATTACAGCAGCCGGTACAATAGGAACCTTTGTTACTCCCACATCAAAACCAATCCCTTTTTTCTCTAGATAATGCACAGCCCCCGATGCACCATCAAGACCAAAAGCACTTCCGCCGCTCAAATATACGGCATGTACTTTTTGTACTAAATTTTCAGGAGCCATCAAGTCTGTTTCTCTGGTTCCTGGAGCTCCTCCACGCACGTCAACACCGGCAACTGCACCTTCACTACATAAAATAACCGTGCATCCGGTCCCAGCCTCATAATCCTGTGCATGGCCTACCTGTATTCCCTTTACATCGGTCAAATAACCTAACATTTTTATGTTCCTTTCTCAAACTAAGCATTACGACTTTTGCTTTACCAATTTTACTATTTCCTTTGGTATTTCATGGTCAGGTAACACTAAATCAACACACCCAGTTTCATAAGCAGCCCTAGGCATTCCATAAATAACAGATGTGCTTTCGTCTTGAGCCATAGTCAAACCGCCCTTGGCTTTAATTGCTTTTACACCTTCAGCTCCATCCCTTCCCATTCCCGTAAAAACACAGCAAAGAATCTTGTTTTTATAAACTTCAGCAGCTGACATGAATAATTTATCAACTGCCGGCCTTACTCCGTGGATAGCCGGAGATGTATCAAGAATGATTTTCCCTGGATTTACGATCATGTGATATCCTCCCGGAGCTATATAAACTACCCCTGGTTTAATAACATCTTCGTGCTTTGCTTCAACTACTCTAAGAAAACTGTTTTTGTCCAACCTGTCTGCAAACGCTTTGGTAAATCCCGCAGGCATATGCTGCACTACAAATACCGGAATTCCTATATCCTTAGGCAGACTTGTAATAACATCATACAGCACTTTTGGGCCGCCGGTAGAAGCACCTAATGCTATTGCTTCGATCTTACCGCTCGCCTCAATGTGTACATATTTTTCTTCGGTAACTACTTTTGACATATTCATATTTACTTTTTTATTTTTAAGTTTCCATGCATAGCGTATTTTATCAAGTAAATTCCTTTTCATTTCTTGCATTTGGTCAATCGTCGCTCGACTTGGTTTTTCTACAAAATCAAAAGCTCCTGTACTAAGTGCTTCAATTGTTACAACCGAACCTTCTGTGGTAAGGCCGCTTAACATAATAACTTCAGCAGAACTTATTTTCTTAATCTCTCTCAACACTTCCAACCCATTTTTACCGGGCATTTCAACATCTAGCGTTACTACATCAGGTTTTAAAGACTTAACTTTTTCAATAGCTGTATTTCCATCTCCCGCAGAATCAATCACCTTCATATCGGGTTCTTTATTTATCATATCCGATATATACTTTCTCATAAAAGCCGAATCATCAACGACTAATACCCTTATTCTTTCCATCATGCTGCCCCCAAAAAACCATTATTTGTTTGTTGCACTTAGAATATTAATATTTGTATCATGAATCTTCTGCTATTTTTCTTGCAACAAGCTAAGTTTCCTTTTTATTTCTTTAAATTTCTTCTCTTCCCCCATGTCTGTTGGACAATAGTATTGTGTGCCAATTAAATTTTCCGGCAGACATTCCATGGATGCAACCTTGTTTTCAAAATCATGTGCATATTTATATCCCTTGCCATAGCCCAAATCCCTCATTAGATTTGTCGGAGCATTTCTTATATGTAGCGGAACAGGTTGTGCAATAGTTTTTTCTGCATCTTCTCTTGCTTTAAGATAGCCAATATATACGGCATTGGATTTTGGTGCCAGTGCTAGATATACCGCCGCCTGAGCCAAGCTTGTGCTGCACTCCGGCATACCAATAAAATGTGCTGCATGAAATGCTGCAACCGCCTGCTCTATTGCTTTCGGTTCAGCTAACCCTATATCTTCTGATGCAATGCGGATCATCCTTCTTGCTATATATAGTGGATCCTCACCCGATTCTAACATTCGGGCAAGCCAATAAACTGCAGCATCACTATCGCTGTTTCTTATAGATTTATGAAATGCCGATATAAGATTATAATGCTCTTCGCCTTTTTTATCATACAAAAAGGTTTTCTTTTGAAAAGCTTGTTCAAGTATATCATTCGTAATATAAATAGAACCATCTCTTGCCGGTATTGCAATCAGTGCTGAAAGTTCTAGCGTATTCAATGCTACTCTGGCATCTCCGTTAGAATATACTGCAAGCTTTTCAAGAGTTTCATCACTAATGTCCACATTCATCTTACCTAATCCACGTTCTTTATCTTTTATAGCTCTTTTTAACAGTACTATAATATTTTCTGGTTTTAAAGGGTTTAATGTAAATACTTTTGACCGTGAAAGAAGAGCAGAATTTAATTCAAAAGAAGGATTTTCAGTAGTAGCTCCTATTAAAATTATGTCTCCCTTTTCTACAAAAGGTAGAAAAGCATCTTGCTGTGATTTGTTAAATCGATGAATTTCATCAATAAAAAGTAATGTTCTTTGACCGTACAGCCTGCGTTCTTCAGCTTGCTTCATAACTTCCCTTATTTCCTTTATTCCCGAAAGCACGGCACTAAAATTTTCAAATTTAGCATGGGTTTTTTCTGCAATAATTTTAGCAAGCGTTGTCTTGCCTACTCCTGGCGGTCCCCATAATATCATAGATGTAATGCTGTCACTTTCAATAAGCTTTCTCAATATCTTTCCTTCACCAAGTAAATGTTCTTGGCCCTCAAATTCATCAAGCGTTTGGGGCCTCATTCTATCAGCTAATGGACCTGGAGTTTTATTTTTATCCATATCGAAAATTGAGGTTTGATCATTCATTATTATCACCCAAAGATTTTAAATTCTTTATATTTCCCTTCATATTCTTCCCAAATTACTTTTGTCCTTTCAACTTTAGCCCATCGAACATCATTTTTGACATAATCCAGCAATGATAATATTGCTACTTCATCCCCTTCAACTTCAATCTTAACGCTGCCATCAGGCATATTTTTAACATATCCGGATAGTCCTAGACTTACAGCTTTTCTATAAACTGAATATCTCATACCTACACCTTGAACTATTCCATAAAGAAAAATGCGAGCAGATTTTTTCATTAAAAGCCACCTCTGCAACAAACCATTTGAACTAACCTCAAAAACTAATTATAGATGTTATGATATTTAAAGTATAATAGCTCTCATATCAGAACAAACTGAGAAACATCGAATAAACGCATCAAGCCATCAAGCAACTAGAATATTACCAGTAATAATAACTTAGAAAGAGTTTAAAATCAAGTACCATAGCATAAATCAAACGCTGCTCTATGAGCAAAATCCAAAGTTCTTTTTGATTGTTACAAGCAATAAGAATGGCTTGGCAAATTGTAAGCACATCTTCCAAGACGTTTAAGAAATACTAAAGCAAAACCCGTTTAATAGGATTTTTCGTAAAATAGATAGGGGAAAATGGTCTTATAAAAAAACAATATTAAACATCCTTGAATATTGTTTTATATATAAGGTTATTTTCTATGTTATTATTAAAAAATCCTGCTATATTATTAATAATGAAAATGTATTTCTTTTATTAATAACAAGTTAAACACAAATTAGAGGTCAAGACAGGTTACTGTAAACCTATCTGACCTCTACTTGCTTACTTGAATTGCAACTAAATGTTATACATTTAAATTTCGCTCATGATGTAAAAAGCTGATTTTAGCTTAAAAATATCTATCCATGGTTCCTGATTATGATAGAGCGAACTTTATATTAAATATAGCAAAATTTATTTTTATGTCTGTCATATTTATCGTGTCTAAAATATTACCATATTAAAGAATTATGCAGATCAATCCGCCACTGCCTTCATTTACAATACGTTGGAGTGTTTCTTGAATCTTTTCTTGTGCTGATTCCGGCATATTTAAGAGCTTATTTTGTATTCCTTCGCGCACAAGATCATTTAAAGATTTGCCAAATAAATTAGTTTCCCAAAGTTTTGATGGATCGCTTTCAAATTCACTCATTAAATAATTAATAAGTTCTTCACTCTGTCTTTCCGTACCGATAATAGGTGATACTTCTGCATTAATATCAGTTCTTATCATGTGAATGGACGGCGCTACAGCTTTTAATTTAACACCGAACCTGCCTCCTTGACGAACAATCTCCGGTTCCTCCAAGGTCATCTCATCTAATTGAGGAGGTACTATTCCATAGCCTACCTTTTGAACATCTTCTAAGGCTTTAGCCACCTTATCATAGGCTTTCTTTGCCTCGGTCATTTCTCCCATGATTTGTAAAAGGTCTTTTTCTCCCTTGATTGTCATATCAGAGAACTCGCTAAGAACCTGGTAAAATAGGTCTTTGCTGACATCCATTAAAACTTCTGCTACTCCCGAACCTAAATTCATTTCCTTTAGTTGAACTTTTTCAATAAAATCATAAATCTTTGAGACTTCTAAAGTTTTTTCCATATCTCTCAATCGTTTTATGTCTTTTACGGTATCTTTAATTGCCTCTTCAAATTTCTGTCTAAGCCAATGCTCCTTCTCAAGCACTTGAATCCAGTCAGGTATACTTATATTTATTTCCATAATCGGGAACTCGTAAAGAACTTCTTCCAATATTTTATATATATCCTCCACATCCATGTTCGCACAATCTACAGGCAGTACTGGTACATCATACCTTGACTCAAGTATTTCTTTTATATCTTTGGTTTTTTCATCATAAGGTTGTGCCGTATTCATTACAATAACAAAGGGCTTACCAATAGATTTTAATTCCTCAACAATTCTTTCTTCGGCTGGAACATAGTTTTCTCTTGGAATCTCAGTAACAGATCCGTCAGTAGTCACAACCAAGCCCAAGGTAGAATGTTCTTCAATAACCTTTCTTGTCCCGATCTCAGCAGCTTCTTGGAAGGGAATTTCTTTTTCAAACCAGGGCGTGGTTACCATTCTGGGGCCGTTTTCATCCTCATATCCCAAAGCACCTCTGACACTGTAGCCAACATTATCTACCAATCTAACTCTGAACTTAATATTATCTTTAATAGTTATTTCTACGGCTTCACTTGGAATAAATTTTGGTTCTGCAGTGGTAATGGTTCTACCTGCACCGCTTTGCGGAAGCTCATCTTTAGCTCTTAAACGTTCATTAGAATCCGGTATATTAGGTATAACCATCAGTTCCATAAATTTTTTAACAAATGTCGATTTACCCGCACGTACAGGGCCTACTACACCAATATAAATATCCCCTCCGGTCCTTTCAACAATATCTTTAAATAAATCAAATTTTTCCATCCATTTCCCTCCTTTTTTCTTTCCCCCCCTTCAAATTAATAATGCCTTACTTTTGTTGCTAAAGCTTATCCGAGTTTCCAGCGGAGGGGTGATTTACTTTAACAATATACAATATATATATATGACAAGGTATATTGTTTATTACTTAAAAATAAAAAAACGTGGAAAAAAACTCCACGTTTTTTAACGTATAAAAAAATTTTGTGAAATTGTATCCTCATGTTCATGCTTACCGACTCTATTCATAAGAGAATTAACAGCAGCAGCAGGATTTCTCCCCTCAAAGAGTACTAAATATGCTTGTTCAGTTATAGGCATCTCGATCCCATATTTTTTAGCCAGTAAAAATGTTGCTTTGGTTGTATTAAAGCCTTCTATAACCATATTAGTAGATTCTGTAATTTCTTTTACTGTCTTTCCTTGGCCTATTTTCATACCTGCTTTCCGATTACGGCTAAATTGGCTACTGCAAGTTACGATAAGATCTCCTATTCCCGAAAGGCCTGAAAAAGTTTCAGGCTTTGCACCAAGTGCTATACCAAACCTGGTTATTTCAGCTATGCCACGAGTCATTAAAGCCGCTCGACTATTATCGCCAAATCCAAGACCATCGGAAATCCCCGAACAAATAGCTATCACATTTTTTAGTGCACCACCTAGTTCAACTCCAATAATATCGGTATTTGTATAGATTCTAAAATTGGTATTCATAAGAGCATCCTGAAGCATTTCGGCTGCATGCTGATTAGAAGAAGCTGCCACTATTGCAGTCGGCAAATTCCTAATTACTTCTTCGGCATGACTGGGGCCTGATAGTGCTACAAGATTTTTATTATCTCCATTATATAGTTCTTCAGCCAAGACTTGTGACATACGTTTAAAACTGTCGAGTTCTATACCTTTAGAAGCATTTACAACAACAGCATCATTTTTTAAATAATGTCGTAACTGTTTAGCCATCACCCTAACTGCATGAGATGGAACTGCCATTATAACAATATCAGCTTTTGATACTACCTCTTCAAGGTTTGTAGAAATATTTATTTCTGTCGACATTTTTGCACCGGGCAAATATAAGCTGTTCTCATGTGTTTCTATAATTTCATCTGCTAATTTCCTACGCCTAACCCAAAGATATGTATAATTAGCATTTTCGGCTGCTATATTAGCTAAAGCCGTCCCCCAGCTTCCAGCACCTATCACAGCTACTTTTAACATATTCAGTCTTCACCCTTCCTTTGCCTTGGTTTTATAATTATAGGAGTTCCTTCAAATCCAAAAGTCTGGCGAAGGGTATTCTCTAAATACCTTGCATATGAAAAATGAAAAAGCTTTATATCATTTACAAAAAAAATAAAGGTAGGCGGCTTTATTCCTGTCTGTGTAGCATAAAATATTTTTAATTTCTTTCCCTTGATGGACGGTGGTTCTGATACGGCAGTGGCTTCTCTTACTAATTCATTTAATAAGCTTGTCTTGACTCTAAAAGTATAATTGTCCATGACAAAATTTGTAAGTTCTAAAATGCGACCGACTCTCTGGCCTGTTTTGGCCGAAACGTAAACAATAGGTGCATATTGCATAAAAGCCAATTCATTTTTTATTTTTTTACTAAATTCATCAGTTGTATGTGAATCCTTATCTATTAAATCCCATTTGTTTACGATTATTATTACTGCTTTTCCGGCCTCATGTGCAATACCTGCTATCCTTTTATCCTGTTCCGATATATTCTGGGATGCATCTAATACCATTAGTACAACATCTGCCCGGTCTATAGCACCTAGAGCCCGCACAGTACTGTAATATTCCACATCTTCACTTATCCTACTCTTTTTTCTAAGCCCTGCCGTATCAATAAAAAGCATCTTTTTCCCATCAACTTCAAAATATGAATCGATAGCATCTCTTGTAGTTCCGGGAATATCGCTTACTATAACCCTTTCCTCTCCTAAAATAGCATTTATAAGTGAGGATTTTCCTACATTAGGCTTACCTATAATAGCTACTTTAATAATGTCGTCATCTTCTGACAAAATATGCGGTTCTTCTATATAATCCGTCACTTTATCAAGCAAATCTCCTATCGCCAAACCATGAACTGCTGAAATGAATATCGGATCGCCGAAACCTAATTTATAAAATTCATAATCATAAGCTGTATTTGTATAGTTATCTACCTTATTAACTACTAATAAGGCCGGTTTACCACTTCTTCTTAAAATCTGAGCTACATCTAAATCAGTTGGAGTAAGCCCCTCTTTTCCATCCACCATAAACAGAATTAGATTTGCAGTTTCGATGGCAAAATCCGCTTGACGCTTCATTTGACTAAGTATTATGTCTTTACTTGCCGGTTCTACTCCTCCTGTGTCAACCAAGGTAAACTTTTTGCCATTCCATTCTGCCTCTCCATAAATCCTGTCACGGGTTACGCCGGGTTTATCATCAACGATGGAGATTCTTTTTCCGATAATTCTGTTAAATAGTGTTGATTTACCAACATTTGGCCTACCAACGACTGCAACAATAAAACTCATTTTATAGCCCCCATAATCATATTTCTGCAAATCAATAGATGAATCCTAATTAACTCATGTATTCGTTTTATAGCAAGTTATATTACCTGCTATTAATATTATGTCAAAAAACAGTTTTAAGTCAAGTTAAATTTGTCATCATTTGTTCCTTCATTTTTACATTGTTTACTAAGGAAGTGAAGCTTTCGTATTTTTGCTGAATACCTATAATCGTCAACGGCCTACCAATACTCACAAGACCTAATCTCCTTGAAAAAAAACCTCCTACCTTAGTTATCATATTTACATTTTTTAGAGTATCTATCATCAATAAATCTCGGGGATCCGAGCCTGAATGTTCTAAAAAACTTAGTATAGCCTTTTTTATTATTTTTCTATGGTTTGCCATGCCCAATATAAAAATCTCTGAGTTGAATTCATCTTTTCCCATATAGAAAGGTGTTCCTATTTCAGACGTTTCTACCTTATCATAGTATGGTAAATGTTTAATTTCATTTGAATTTGGAATTCGTTCAACAGGCAATAGGCCAAGATGGATGGAAGCGGCCACCACTGATGAATGGGTACTGCCATAGCAATAATAGAATATTCTCATCTATTCACCTCTTGCTTATTTCCTTCATAAATTGGTTCGGCTTTAACACACTGAACCTTCTTTATTATCTTATCATAATTCTTTGCAATACCTTTTAACACTAGCTTCATTCCTGTTTTAATTAAACCTAATCTTTTAATCAATAAAATTCCAAGTGACAACAAAATATTGTAATAAGGGTTTAGATCTATTAATATTACTGAATCTTTCCCAAAGCCATATATCTCTGCTACGCCCTTTAAAGCTTTTTCTAATATTTTGCCGGAGTTTTTTGAACCCATTACATAAATTTCGCTTTTTTTATCATCCATCCCTATAAAAAAAAGCTCACCAAGCTCCATATCGCTTATTTTATTGAATAAGCGCAGCGAAAGAATATCATTTTTATTATATTTATTAACATCAATTAACTCCAGATGCAATGAAGCAGCTACCACAGCAAGGTAGCTGCCCCAATAGCAAGAATAAATTACTTTCAACTTGGTTTTCTCATTCCTTCTTGTTTTTATCGTTTATTCGTTGTCATTGTCTTTCTTTTTCTCATTTAATGTCGATTTTCTGCTGGAAAAGCTCTTAAGCTTTGCTGATAGTTCATTTATACCTCCTGTAGAGATAAGCATATAACCTACAAAGCCTACAATTATCAAGCCTATTACCCACAGTAATGTCTTAAATGTATTGCTGCCCTCCTTTGGTACTTCTGTAGTTTTTCTTCCGCTTAGATCGATTTCTTTCTCATAGTCCTCACCATAAAGAGTTGTAGCGATAACATCCGCTAAAATATTAGCTCCATCCTGTGCCTTATATCTTGAATTTGTATAAGTACCAGCTTCAATTAATATACTTCTTGGATAAAGATCTTGATTAAAGCCACCTTTCCCATAAAAAATTCCTTTGATAAGTCCTGGATATTTTTTATCAGCCGTTGCCTTAATTTGTTTAGCAAAATTATCTATAGTATTCAGTTGAGGATTCTGCCGGCCCACTACTAGCTGCATCTTAGCTATTGTTTGGCCTTTTACTTGGCCTTGATATTCTTCGGCCGGAACTCCATCACGATGGATATCTATAATCGCATCTGGAGCATTTTTTAAAAGTTCGGTTGCAGTGCGTCGTGATCTTTGATATGCCATTGAATCGTGAGGGTCATGTGGTTGATAAGACTGAATCACTTTTATGCCTTTTGTTTCTAAGGCTGTTTTTAAAGCCGAACCTACTTTAAAAATTCCTCCTTTATATGGAATACTTGCTTTGCCATCGGTTGGTATATATGACTCATCGCTATGCGTATGGTATATTGCGACAACTTTCTCTTTCTTTTCACCAGACGTTTTTAATGAATCCTGTTTATCCTGAAAAATTTCTGAAGTAACTTGTGATTCTGGTAGCTCTAGCGCTTGCTCGATATCTACCTCTTCTTTAAATTTAGCATAAGCTTTATTGCCGGATATCTTAACGATTTCATATAATATATTCTGTTCGTTCAAATATTGATCTCCTATACTGACGACTCTAGCTGTGGAAAATATTTTTTTATTGGTTCCTTCTTCATAGACAGTGTAATAGCCTTTTTCCATTTCTTGCTCGGCTAACGCCGTCGGAGCCCACAGAAGCATTAAGACTATAATGATTGTGATTATTTTAGTCGGTATCTTATTCTTACTTGCTGCTCTCATCATTTTCACCTTCTTCCTTAGGCTCTTTATTTTTTAGCATTACATTTGTTTGCGAAGATTCTTTCTTTGATTTCTTAACAGCCCAACTTCCACCCTTAAGTTTTTCACCGGTTTCACCGACTATTTCGCATAATCCAACCGCAATTACCCCTGAAATGACTACTGCATCTAAAATTCCTGCCCCTCCAATAGTTGTGCTTGCAGTTCTTCCTGTAACGCCAAAAGCTGAAATAATGTCACTTATTGTTATTCCTAAAATACCGGCTATAAACGCTCCTCTTCTCGAGCGGCCAAAGACGTATGCTATAATACCTGCTAAGATAGAAAAAGCTATTATTGGCTCAATAAACATCGTTCCTGGTTCCGCAGGCAGTACTTTACCGGCAATATAAACTGTAATTCCAGTTATAATAGATGCAATTATAGATCTTAACTTTTCTATATCTTCATCAGAAGTAGCAATAAGGTAAATTGCAATAACAATCGGTATAACACCACCGCCAATATTTATAGACATTCGAGATCCAAGGGGAATATTCGGTAAAAAACTTCCTACTACCATTGCTCCTATAAATATTATTGCCATACTATCCGTTATACGCATTCTGTCCAAGACCCTTTGTAATAATCCGAAATAAATCATTACCGCTATTAAAATCAGCAAAATAACTCCTACAGGCATTTTTTTACTCCTTTCTAGAAAAATTCCTGTCATTAGGTTGCCCGTAGAATTTTAAAAATATACTTATTACATGGTTAATCCAAATAATGCTGCAGCTAAAATTACAATCTTAAAACAATAAAAAAAGCTACACAAATTAATGTAGCTTGGATTGAAACTTTATATGCGTTTTACCTATTCTATTTATGCTGACAAATCTTACATACTTTGCATTTTTCATCAGTACATCTTGCTGTAGCTTCGCCTTTGATTGCTCTATTATATTCAGAAATAAAATATTCCTTTTTTAAACCTAAATTAATATGATCCCATGGCAAAACATCATTCTTGCGTAATTGTCTATGTGCATAATATTTTATCCCTTTGCCGTCAATTTCTGCTTTATTAAAGGCTGAAGTTCTGGCACCGCTTTTATATATATCATAAAGCAGCAGACCTGTTTGTCGATTTCCTCGGGAAAGAGCAGATTGGATTTCAGAAAGGCGAGGGCTTTCAAAAATCACTTTGATTCCTTTAGGTTTTAAACGGTTTTGTATTAATTTAATCCTTTCATTTAATACTCCCACGGACTCCATTCCTAGCCACTGAAAAGGAGTAAAGGGTTTTGGGATAAAAGGGTTTATACTTATAGTAAGGTTACCGCGCTTATTTCCCAATGCTTTCATGTAATCCTTTAAAAATGTTAAAAAATCTATCATTTCATCTATATCATCCTCAGTTTCCCCCGGTAAGCCTATGATGTAATATAATTTCACATTTTCAATGCTATATTGATATGCCAACTTTACAGCATTTATTACATGTTCATCTGTAATCCCTTTATTTATAATTTTTCTTAACCTATTAGAACCGGCTTCAGGTGCAACGGTTAATGTTTTATGTCCGCTATAGGCAAGTCCCATCATCAAAGGCTCTCGTAATGTATCGGCCCTTAAGGACGATACTGAAAATTTAATACCGTTTTCTACAAACTTTTCGGCGAGCTCATCAATAAAGGGATAATCCGAAACAGCCGCTCCAACAAGCCCAATTTTTCCTTTGTATTTTAGGCCAAATTCCGATCGTTCCAATATTTTATCCATAGATCTATAGCGAGGGACTCTATAACAATATCCTGCCATACAAAATCTACAATTTCTGCCGCATCCTCTTGATATCTCTATTAAAAACATATCCTTAAATTCAGTATAAGGCGTTAAAATAACCGATTCGGTATCATACTTGTTTATATCTCTTACCCATCGTTTTTTTATTTGGCTCGGTGCAAGAGATGTAGTTGTTATGTTCTGAACATTGCCTTCCCTATTATATTCAATATCATAAAAAGAAGGAACGTAAACTCCATCTATTTGTGCTAAAGCTTCAAGTATCTCTTGTTTTCCACTGTTCTTCAATTCCTTATATTTTGCCATTATTTCATGAATTACTTCTTCGCCTTCGCCAACAACAAAAAAATCCACAAAAGGTGCCAGCGGTTCCGGATTAAAAGTGGCTGCAGGTCCACCGGCCATTATTAATGGTGCTTGTCTGTCTTGCGAAAAAACCGGAATCTTCATCGTTTCAAGGATTTTGATAATATTTATATAATCCATTTCAAAAGATATAGAAAACCCAATAATGTCATATTCATTTATAGGTTTGTCCGCTTCCAATGTATTAATTTCATAAGTACAGCTATTTTTCAAAGAAAGAAAAGCCCTGTGACACAATGCATCATCTCTTGAATTTATCTGAAAAAATATAGAATGAAATCCCAGATTAGACATTCCGACACTGTAAGTATTCGGATATACTAATGAAACATTTACAGGCACAGATCCTATGGTTTTTGCAGGCGTAAAAGCTGTTTCACTTGATATAATATTTTTCATGATAACTTTGTCCTGATACTTTCCGGTCATTTAACTGCCTCCATAAAGCATAAAATAATTACTTATTGTTTTTTAATTTTTTTATTTCTTCAATATAAGAATCTATGTCTTTAAATTGTCTATAGACCGATGCGAATCGGACATAAGCCACTTCATCCATTTCCTTTAGTCTATCCATTACCATCTCGCCAATCCTGCGGCTTTCAATTTCCTGTTCCATCGTATTTTTTAGCTCTTTTTCTATATCATTTGCAATGTTTTGGAGATCGTCTATCGAAATTGGCCTTTTTTCACAGGCTTTAATTAAACCGTTTATTATTTTATGCGGATCAAAGACCTCCCGCATTCCGCTCTTTTTTATTACAGTCAGCGGCAACTCATCGACCCTTTCATAAGTTGTAAATCTTTTTTTACATGAAGGGCATTCGCGACGCCGTCGTATTATAGTTCCTTCCTCTGTTGGCCTTGAATCCACAACCTTGCTGTCGGTATTTCCGCAAAACGGGCATTTCATTCAGCCACCTCCTTTTACAACTATTATAAAGCTTCTCCCGGCAAATATAAAGCAATTTGAATCATTCTAGTCTTGTTGGACTAATATAATCTAATTCCACTAGAATAACATCGGAGCCTATTCTTTTTATTTGTTCCCATGGTATTACATAATCTCCGGACTTAGAAAAAAAACTGAATACTTTATTTTGTCCAGGAATTATTATAGATTTTACTACACCTTTCTCTAAATCAATATCTAAATCTGTAACAAAACCCAGTCTTTTGCCATCAGTTATATTTATGACCTCTCTTTGTTTTAAATCTGATGTCTTAATCATATATACAACCTCCGTAATTTATATTATATTATCATATATAAGTATATTACTGAAATACAAAAAACGTGAATAAAAAAACTAAGGTCTTTAAAGACCTTAGTTTTTGCTAACACTTTTTGTTATATCTTGTTTTGCCATAATATTCATCGTGGTTAAATTTTTAGTATTATATGCAACAACGCTCTTAGGTGCTAAATAGAAATTCATTAAAACTAGAAATGTTACAGCTAATACAATACATCTATTTATACACAACCGCATCTGCATCATCTCCATTTATATAAATTTCCTCATGTGCTTAAGTGCTGCTTTTTCAAGTCGGGAAACCTGTGCCTGTGATATGCCAATTTCCTGGGCAACCTCCATCTGTGTTTTCCCTTCAAAGAATCTTAAATTTAAAATCTTCTTTTCTCTTTCACCCAGTCTTTGCATTGCTTCCTTAATAGATATGCCTTGAAGCCATTGGTCATCTTGATTTTTCTCGTCACTTATTTGATCCATGACAAAGATTGGATCTCCTCCATCATGATAGATTGGTTCAAATAGAGAAACCGGTTCCTGGATAGCATCTAGTGCAAATACGACTTCTTCGCTGGGCATATTCATTTCTTTCGCCACTTCATTTATGGACGGTTCTCTAGAGTTTTTGGTAACAAAGCTATCTCTTACTTGAAGAGCTTTATATGCAGTGTCTCTAAGAGAACGACTTACTCTTATTTGATTATTGTCTCTCAAATATCTACGTATTTCACCGATTATCATTGGAACAGCATATGTTGAAAATTTTACATTTTGGCTCAGATCGAAGTTATCTATTGCCTTTATTAAACCAATACAGCCAACTTGAAATAAATCATCCACGTATTCTCCACGATTATTAAATCTTTGTATTACACTTAAAACCAGTCTTAAATTACCACTAATTAGTTTCTCTCTGGCGCTTTTATCGCCTTTTTGAAGCTGTAAAAACAGCTCCTTCATCTTCGCATTGGAAAGGACCGGAAGTTTTGAAGTATCAACTCCGCATATCTCAACTTTATTTACAATCATAGAAACCTCCTCCTGTCTTTCCAGTCTTCATTTAAAGTTTTGCCATTAGGAGGAGTTTTTATGCATAATTTAACTTAAATTACATCATACGAACCATTTCTTTTTTTAGCCTTTTTATTATTTTCTTTTCTAACCGAGAAATATAAGATTGCGATATACCTAAAAGATCCGCTACTTCTTTCTGAGTTTTTTCGACACCACCGTTCAAACCAAAACGAAGTTTTATTATACATCGTTCCCTTTGTGATAATCTTTTCATAGCAGTATAAAGCAATTCTCTATCAACTTCATCTTCAATATATTTATAAATCATATCATTGTCTGTTCCTAATATATCAGATAATAACAGCTCATTGCCATCCCAATCAATATTAAGCGGTTCGTCAAAAGATACTTCCATTCTAGTCTTATTATTTCTCCTTAAATACATCAATATTTCATTTTCAATACATTTTGAAGCATATGTAGCAAGTTTGATTTTTTTATTAGGATCAAATGTATTAATTGCTTTTATAAGACCTATGGTTCCGATGGAAATCAAATCTTCTATACATATACCAGTATTTTCAAACTTACGAGCAATATAAACTACCAGCCGTAAGTTTCGCTCAATTAAAACTGTCTTAACGGTTTGATCTCCCGTTTGCAATTTTTTTAAATAAAAAACTTCTTCATCACTAGTCAGCGGAGGAGGTAAAGTTTCGCTGCCTCCAATGTAATAGATAACCGGCTTCTGTAATATTCCTAATTTTTTTAATAAATTCATCAATTTTGTTTTGATTTTAGTAGACTTTATCATAATTTCCCCTCCATACTTTTTCCATTCAGTTTATGAGGATAGGATTTAATAAAGCTCTGTAAGTTCCTTCGTGTGAGAGAGTTTTTTGATATATACCAATTACAGCATCCTTAGTCGTCAAAATTTTTTTATCATATTTTATGGTCACTGAATCGGGTTTGAATCCCAACATTAAGCCTTTATTTCTTCCAATACTTTCAAAAGGTATTACTCTAAATCTACTAGCCCACTTTGAATTAGCTGCCAACTCGCTGATTGCTGCGAGGTTTTTTTCCATACCTTCTTCAAAAACAACATCAAAATCCATACCAAAGATATTTTTAATAGCGTTCAATTCAACAATAATAACCGGATAATTCGATATTGGGTCAAAAAGATCATTGCCTGTATCAATCAAGGCAGTAACTTGCGTAGTTTTTTCATCCAAAACAATAGTTATAAGAACTAGCAGAGCATCTTTAGACAATATCCTATATATTATAGGCCATATATATTTTAAAAATACAAACACTGTAAATGCAGAAACAAGCAATATCCACCAAGGAATTGAAATACTATTAAATATAATGTTATTAATGAGTGAACTTTCTTGGAGATTTAACAAAAAAAAGAATGCCAATACACCTCCGCCCATCATAAATGATATAATATATAAAAAACTAATGGTTTTTAAAAAGTCTCTGACATTTTTCGTAGAAAAACTTATAAAAACCATAGCAATTGATAATATGATTTTAGAGAGCAGCTTTGTTAAGAATGCAAATTTCGGATATACCATTCCTATCAAAAATATGCAACCCAGCACTGCACCTAAAAATAATTTATAATATACTTTTTCCTTATTCAAAATCAAGGCAACAAGGTACAATATTACATAATTCATTATTAGATTTATAAACAAAACAACATCAAAGTAAAGAATCATATGTCCACCTCTTAACAAGACCAGCCTATAAAAAATTTATATGCACTTTTTTAATCCATTATGATTATTTTAACATCATGTTTATTAAAAAAATGTCACTTCTTAATTTATTGCATAAAAAAAAAGAGCGCTTTTTTGCGCTCCTATCTTTTTCTATTCTTCCTCAAAAATGCAGGAATCTCAAGGTCTTCGTCCATAAATTGTCCAACTTCAAATTCTTCTATTTCTAAAGGCTTTTCTTTTACGGTTTCAAAACCTGTCGCAATAACCGTAATTCTTATTTCATCCTGTAGTTTTTCATCGATAACTGCTCCAAATATTATATTAGCTTCCGGGTCAGCAACTGATGATATAAGTTCGGCAGCCTCATTAACTTCAAGTAAACCGAGATTTGCTCCTCCGGTAATGTTCAGCAGTACACCTTTTGCGCCGTCTATGGATGTTTCCAGTAAAGGACTTGATATGGCTTGTTTTGCAGCTTCAATAGCTCGGCTCTCTCCGGAGCCTTTACCGATTCCCATATGAGCTAAACCCGTGCTCAACATTATCGTCCTTACATCGGCAAAATCTAAATTAATCAAGCCGGGCACAGCAATTAAATCAGAAATACCTTGAACTCCTTGTCTAAGTATGTCATCCGCCATTTTAAAAGCATCAATCATTGAAGTCTTTTTTTCTGCTATTGATAAAAGCCTATCATTGGGGATAGTAATTAAAGTATCAACATTATTCTTTATATCACTTATTCCTAGTTCTGCATTGGCCATTCGCTTTTTGCCTTCAAATGAGAAAGGTTTTGTTACTACACCAACTGTCAAAATACCAAGGTTTTTAGATATCTCAGCAATCACCGGTGCAGCACCGGTTCCGGTTCCTCCGCCCATTCCTGCAGTAATGAAAATCATATCGGCACCACCAAGAGCTTCTTCAACTATATCCTTACTCTCCTCTGCCGCTTTCTTGCCAATTTCCGGATTGGCTCCTGCACCAAGGCCTTTAGTGAGTTTCTCACCTATTTGTATCTTTTTGTCGGCTTTGGATAAATAAAGAGCCTGGGCATCAGTATTAACCGAAATGAACTCTACTCCCTTCAGGCCTGCATCTATCATTCGATTTATTGCATTATTACCACCGCCACCAATTCCTATTACTTTGATATTCGCGAATTGTTCCATCTCAACATCAAAATCTAACACGTTAATACCTCCCAAACTTTAAAAATACTCTCTTAATATCCTCTTTACTCTTTCTAAAAATCCGTAAGCCGATCTTTCTTTCGTAGCTGAACTTAAATCAAAAGCCCTATGTTTTATAAGATAATTAAGTAAACCTAAAGCTATTGTAAAAGTCTGATCTCTGTCATAGGAATCAGTAGTTCCTAATCTAACAGGCAAATTCAGTAATTGTTGAGACATTTCCATAGCCCCTTGTATATGTACTAAGCCTCCTCCTGTAAAAACAATGCCGGCAGGCAGTATAGCTTTAAGCTCAAAGTCTTTTATGCTTCTGGTGATATAAGATAGAATTTCTTGGACACGCGGTTCCACAACTGCAGTTAAATCTTTCTGTGAAATTTTTCTTGAAAAAGAATCTCCTAAGCTCTGGATTTCGATGTCAGGTTTGTCAGATGCCATATGCGGCAGTGCACACGCATATTTACGCTTGATTTCTTCAGCATAAGAATATGGTAATCGTAATCCAATAGCTATATCATTTGTAATAAGATCCCCGCCTATAGGAATCATGTCATAAGCAGTTATACATCCCTCTTGAAAAACAGCAATTTCTGTGGTACCCGCACCTACATCTACTAGCACTACCCCCATATCCATTTCGTCTTCCGTAAGCAGCATTTCAGCTGCCGCTAAAGGTCTTAGAATCATAGATTCCACAGATAAGCCAGCCCTTTGCACACATCTGACAATGTTTTGTACTGCTGTCAAAAGACCTAAAACAATGCATGCGGAAACCTCCAGCCTTGTTCCCGCCATACCAACCGGATCCTTTATACCATCACATCCGTCTACGATAAACTCTCGTGGTATTACATCTATAATTTCTTTGTCATAGGGTATAGCCATTATTTTTGCAGCTTGAATTACTCTTTCTACATCTTGAGGTGTTATTTCACTTTCATTTCTGGGAATAGCAACAACCCCTCGATTTGTCAAGAGCGAAATATTACCTCCTGATAGTCCTACAGCTACATGGCTTATTTTTGTATTTGACATTTGTTCTGCAATATTAACGGCCTTTAGTATACTTTGAACCACTAAATCAATATTAATTACTACACCTTTTTTGATTCCTAAAGCTTCAGAAATACCATATCCTAAAATATCTATATCGCCTGAGCGAGTTATTTCTCCTACCATGCAGCATGTCTTAGAAGTTCCAAGATCTAAACTAGCTATAATGTTGCCTTTTCCCAACTTTACACCTCCCCTTCCCTCTCGGGTAGGTTGCTTTAATTATTAAAAGTTCTATATGCAAGCCGAATTTTCCTTTTTATTTTTAATTATTTTTAGAAAATAATCTTTTAATTATACTGCGACGTATAATCGCAAGATTTTGGAATATCCTTACACCAAAAGCAAAAATCGCAGCAAGATACAACTGTATCCCCAGTCGGTCTCCAAAATAAGCTAAAAATCCTGCCATGAGAGTGTTGATAAAAAAACCCGATACAAATATACTAGTGTCAAAATTTTCTTCCTCCATCGCCTTTATACCGCCAAGGACCGAATCTAAAGCAGCTAGGATTGAAATCGAAACATAAGGTGCGTATATAACAGGTACCGAAATAGGCAATTTAAAACCAACCAGTAAACCCAAGGCAAAACCTACAAACGGATATATCATCATGTTTACATTTCACCCGCCTTAACAGGTTCGAAATATTTAAACTGAATCGGCCCGGTATAAGCCGGCATGTCAATTTTATCCTGCTTTTTTATATTTATTTGTATCCCAAAAACCTGTAGCGATTCGATAACTCCCCCTCGCATTTTAAGGGAAGTTTCTAGGATATCAGGATCACCTATAGCTTGAATAATAAAAGGTGGTGCAAGTTTTACTGAATTAATAATAATAGTGGGCCCTACACATCTTACCTCACTATTGGTTATAATACGTTGCCCGTTTACCGAAATCGCCTCTGCACCCGCAGCAAACAACTCATTAATTACTTTTAAAAGGTCCTCATCATGAATCAAAAATAAGTTTGGGTCTTCACCGGGCTGTCGTGGCAAATTGCTATCATCAAGAGTAATAATTACGCCTTGTCCAGTTCCTGCCGTTAGTCCTGCTAACATTCGAACTTTTTCCAATTCCTTTTTCATGGTTTCAGTCAAGCTGCTTGTTTTAGAGGCTGCATTTTCGTACTCAGCAAGTCTGTTTCTAAGTTCTAATAACTCCTTTTTATACATATCTCGTTCCTCTGTAACGGTTTTTAGTTGTGTAGACAGCTCTTGAACTCTTTGAAAAGAAATTGCAGTACCGCCGCTTATTTGAACACTTCTAAATTGAGCTACAAGCAACATACCCAATATAAAGCAGACGACTGATATAGCAAAATGTGCTTTAGTAGTATCTTTCATAGTTTATTCCTTCTCCTTCTCGGGTTCTATATGAAAGGGTTTAAAAATTGGTGTATTATGACTTATGTCTAACAAGCCTGTTCCCATACCCTTCTTTCTTACATCTTGCAGTAAGGTCTGCAGAATTGTTATTTTTCTATCATTAAACTCACCTAAAAAAACTTGGTATCCATCCAAAGTGTATAAATAAAAGTTTGCTTTGTGATTGTCGTCAACCACAATATTGATTTCCGAGAGTTCTTGTAATATTGGTTTTAAGGATTCAATCAGACTAAGCAATACTTTAAAATGAGCCGTATTTTCTTCTAACAAGGGTTTTTCCGCAACTTTTGCCTTAACTACTTTAAGGCCAGTCACTATTGGTACTGAATAATTTTCAAGCTTTGATGCCAGTTTGACAATGAAGCCGTTAGAATCTATTAATACAAAACCATCTAAGTAATTTAAAGCAGCCGAAATCTCTCTTTCTTTTACTTCAAGAATAAGAGTATGCGGAAGCTCATACTTTACAATAACATCCTCAATAGGCATCGTTTCTTGTATGGCTTCTTTTACCTGCTTGGGTTTAACGGTCAATAAATTTACACCCATATAATAATCGATTGACTTTAATATTTCCTTGGTAGATATATTGTTGTTACCTTTCACTTTAATATCTTCAATGGTAAAAAGAGAGCTGGATGCTATTAGTATCAATGTTATTATACATAAAAAACTAATCGGTAACAATAGCCTTCTATAGTTGATTTTCCTTTTTATTCTATTATGATGAGTATTAGTATTATATCTGATTTGATTTCGTTCGTACATAACGACCACTTGTCCTTTTTTTCAATAGAAAATAATATTTACCGCAAATAAAAAAGACTATTTTTGCAGTAAATTATATCACATTACGAATATTTATGCTTTATTTAGTATTTTTTGACAATTTCAGCACCTAGAGCCGTTAAATTGTCTTCTATGTTTTCATATCCACGTTCTATATGGCATACACCTTCCACATGTGTTTCTCCTTCTGCAGCTAAAGCAGCTATTATAAGTGCTGCACCTGCACGAAGATCTTTTGCTTCCACCATGGCACCGGTAAGTTTGTCAACCCCTTTGATTATTGCAGTGTTACCGTTTATGGAGATATTTGCTCCCATTCTTCTGAGCTCCTGTGCATGTTTAAATCTATTTTCAAAAACAGTTTCCACAAGAATCGATGTGCCTTCTACTGTTGACAAGAGAGCCATCATCGGTGCTTGCATATCTGTGGGAAAACCCGGATACGGCAATGTTCTCAAGCTGTCTAGCGAATTTAATGGCTTATTTACATATAATTCGATTACACTATTGTTACAATTTATCATACAGCCCATTTCTCTCAATTTAGCCAAAATAGGCTCCAGGTGTTCGCCAATAACATTTGTGAGCCAGATATGGCCATTCGTGATGGCCGCTGCTACAAGATATGTTCCGGCAGCAATTCTATCGGGAATTATTGTGTAATCCTCTACCTGCTTCAAATCGTCGATTTTACATCCTTCTACTTTTATAGTATCGGTACCTGCACCTTTTATCTTTGCTCCCATTCGGTTTAAAAAATTTTGTAAATCTACGATTTCCGGTTCTTTTGCCACATTTCTTATTATAGTAGTTCCTTGTGCAAGTACTCCTGCCAACATTATATTCTCCGTAGCCCCCACACTTGGAAAATCAAGGTGAATATCCGCACCCCTTAGCTTATCGGTTTTTGCATAAATAAAGCCATGACCTTCAGCAAATTCCACACCCATCTGAGCAAGACCTTTTAGATGCAAGTCAATTGGCCTAGGCCCTATTTCGCATCCGCCGGGGTATGAAACCTTAGCCTTACCAAATCTTCCCAGCAAGGCACCCATAAGAACTATAGATGAACGCATTTCTCTCATTAGGTGTTCAGGAACATCAGAACAGTTAACATTTCCAGAATCAACCACCATTAGATTATTATCTCTAATTATATCAGCACCAAGGTATGACAAAATTTCAGTCATTACATCAATATCTTTAATTTTTGGCACATCTCTAATTGTATTTTTTCGTCCATTTAATATGCTTGCAGCTAATATTGGGAGACTGGAGTTTTTTGAACCTTGAACCCTTATTTTCCCATAAAGAGTTTCTCCGCCCCTTATAATATACATCCCGCTTAATTCACCTCCCGAAATTCACCAATTACCTCCTTCGGGCAAGCTTCTAACTTATCTGCAATATTATAGGCAATCTTATTTATGTCTCCCGCCCCTATAGTTAAAATATAATCTCCCGGCATAGCTCTATCGAGTATATAGTCCGCAATATCTTCTTTATTCTCTATAAATACAACATTTTTCTCATTTCTTTTCAACGAATCGATTATAAGTGCAGAAGATACCCCTTTTATCGGCTGTTCACCGGCACTATAAATGCTGGTAATTATTACCTCATCTGCATCTATAAATGCAGCTCCAAATTCTTCTGCCAATAATTGAGTTCTGGTATACCTATGAGGTTGAAAAATTGCATAGATTTTTTTAGGATTACAGTTTCTAGCAGCTCTCAGCGTAGCTTTTATTTCTGTGGGATGATGTGCATAATCATCGATAACTTTTATCCCTCTGATATCACTGATGATTTGAAACCTTCGCTGTACCCCTCGAAATGTTTTTATTGCTTCAATTATACCTTCCATATCAATACCTATGCGATTTCCTACGGCTATAGCAGTGGTTGCATTAAGTATATTATGAAGGCCGGGTACATGTAGTTCGACTTCGCCCAATAATCTTTCTCTGAAACATACGTCAAAATGTGTTATTAATCCATTCATTTTAACATTTTTCGCCATAAAATCCGACGGATAATTAATTCCAACGGTATAATACTCCTTATTGGTTTCTTTTACCAATTCCTGAACGTACTTATTATCATTACCAAAAATAATAAATCCGTCTTTGTTCACATTATCTACAAATTTTTTAAATGCTTTCTTCATCGAATTCATATTTTTATAATAATCCATATGATCGTTTTCTATATTTGTAATAACTGCTATATGTGGATGTAGTTTCATGAAAGAGCCATCACTTTCATCAGCTTCAGCTACCAAATACTCTCCTTTTCCCAAAGTTGCATTTCCGCCTATATCATTTAATTCTCCACCTATTATGACAGTAGGATCGAATCCATTTTTTTCCATTATTAATGAAATCATCGAAGTAGTTGTGGTTTTCCCATGAGCTCCGGTTATGGCAATTCCTTTTTTAGGAGTCATCAATAAGCTCAGCATATCGGCTCGATGTACTACGGGAATATTGGATTCAAATGCTTTTATATATTCCGGATTTGTCTTTGGTATGGCAGATGATACAACTACTACATCAGCTCCTTCAACATTTGAGGCGTTATGACCAATAAAGACCCGGGCGCCGGCATCTCTAAGTCGAATTAATGCTTCTGATACTTTTAAATCAGAACCTGAAACGGTATACCCCATATTCATCAAAATTTTTGCTATACCACTCATGCCTGTGCCACCAATTCCGATAAAATGAATTCGATTACTATTTCCTGTCAAATCATTCGCTCCTTCCATGAAACCCAACAATTATTATATATAATATATTATGCAAAAAATTTTAAGGTGTTACTATCACAGCACTTGTACAAATTTATATTAACATACTGTATAACTTAAGTAAATATTTTGCTCATCTTACCAATTTCACTATCTCGGCTAAAATCTTTTCAAGTACATCCTCTCTTGCTAAGTTCTTACTAGCTGCCGACATCTGATGTAAACGTTTTTGGTCAAAAATAATATTACTAATTGTGTCAAGAAGCTTTTCCCCTGAAAGACTTGCTTCAGAAATAACTATAGCAGCACCGTTTTCCTCCATAAACTTAGCGTTGAAATCCTGGTGACGGTTAGCTGCTGTAGGAAGTGGAATTAAAATTGCCGGTTTACCGCATGCATTCAATTCTGATATGCTAAGCGCTCCTGCTCTTGAAATAACTAAATCAGCAACAGCATAAGCGTCTTGCATCTCATGAATATATGGCCTTATAATAATGTGCCCTAACTTACTTAAATCTATCCCTTTATTTGCTAACAAGTCTATTGTTTTTTCATAATGATTTATTCCTGTGATATGTATCAGTTGAAATCGTTTTGTATCTTTAATTTCGTTAATAATATAAAGAATAGCATCATTTAAGCGTGCGGCTCCCTGACTGCCTCCAAAACAGAGTACTGTAGGAATATTTGATAGTAAGCCAAACTTTTTTAAAGCTTGGGAGCGTATACCTTTAGTAATTTCGTTTCGTACTGGATTTCCTGTTAGCACTGTCTTATTTTTAGGAAAATACTTCAGCGAATCCGGAAAACTGATAAAAACTTTCTCAACAAACTTAGATAAAATTCTATTTGTTATACCCGGTGTAACATTTTGTTCATGAATAGCAGTATGAACTCCCATAAGTGAGGCAAAAAACACTATGGGACCAGCTACATATCCTCCTGTTCCAATAACTATATCCGGTTTTTCTTTCTTTATTATGTTAACTGAATCTATAGCACTAAATGCCAGTTCCTTAACGGACATAATTGTATCAAAAGATAGTTTTCTTTGAAAGCCTTTTACTCTTATGGTTTTTAAGGAAAATCCGGCTTTTTTAACCAATTCCTTTTCAAGACCTTTGTTTGTTCCAATAAAAAGAATATCAGAATCCGGAAATTCCTGTTTCAACCCTGTTGCAATAGCTATGGCAGGGTAAATATGCCCGCCTGTACCACCACCTGCCAGGATAATTTTCTTATTTTTTTTGGGGGGCATTTCACTTAACCTCCGTATATTTGGAAATATTTAATAAAATACCTACCTGGGACATAGTAATAGTCAGTGAAGAACCTCCATAACTTATAAAGGGTAGAGGCATTCCTGTCACAGGCACTGAAGCTGTTACAACGGCTATATTTATTAAAAACTGCAGTGTTATAAGTGTAGTTATGCCTGTTGCCATCAATTTTCCGAACATATCCGGGGCTGCCATAGCTATTCTGTAACCCCTCCAAATAAAAAACATGAACAACAATATTACAAAGGCCGCTCCTAAAAAGCCCAGTTCTTCACCTATAACCGAAAATATAAAATCTGTTTGCGGCTCCGGGAGATAAAAAAATTTTTGTCTGCTTCTGCCAAGACCTACCCCAATTAAGCCTCCTGAACCCAGTGCATATAAGGACTGTATAATATGATATCCTCCATCGCTGGGATTCTTCCATGGATCTAAAAATGAAAGAAGCCTTCTGAGTCTGTAAGGTTTCTTAACAATTAGCACTAGTGCCAAAGCGGAACCTGTGATTCCCAGACTTGCCATATGTATCATACTAGCCCCTGCGACAAACAGTATTATAATAGTTGTCATTCCTATAAGCACTGCCGCACTAAGATGAGGTTCTTTTAAAATTAAGCCGCACACACAACTCATGACTATTAAAAATGGAAGAATACCCGTCAAAAATGATCTGACTTTATCTCCTTTTCTTTCTAGTCCACAAGAAAGGTATATAATCATGCCCAGTTTTGCAATTTCAGAGGGCTGCAACGTTAAATTTCCTACGCCAATCCAGCGCCGTGCATCATTAACTATTTTGCCAATTCCAGGAATGAGAACTAAGACTAATAATAAAATCATAACAAAAACAATTGGTTTTTCATACTGCTTTATCTTCCAATAATCATAATTCATAAAAAAAACCATTGCAATAAATCCTAAAACAGACCAGATGAGTTGACGCTTTAAAAAATAGAAACTATCATTAAAATAATAATACGCCCTTACACTGCTGGCACTAAAGACCATTATCATTCCAAAACACGTTAAGGCTAAAACTGCAAAAAGGATAGCAAAATCAGGTGGCTTTCGGGACATACGCATCGCTCCTTCACCTCTTTAAAGAATGCACTGTTTCTTTAAAAATCCGTCCCCTTTCTTCAAAGCTTTCAAACATATCCCAACTAGCGCAAGCTGGTGATAAAAGCACTACATCACCTGCTGCAGCTGCATTATAAGCAGATTTTACGGCATCTTGCAAGGAGTTAGCTTTTTCAATGTCAAAAAAACCATGTTTTATAGCAGTATCTTCTATAATAGAAGCCGTATCACCTATTAAGATTAGTTTTTTAACTTTTCCTTTAAACGTTTTTATAAAATCACTATAATCACTCTTCTTGTCATATCCGCCGGCTATGAGCACAATAGGTTCTTCCAACGCCTCAATAGCCTTTTGAGCGGCATCGGGATTTGTAGCTTTAGAATCATTAATAAATTTTACACCATCAATATTTGCCACAAATTCTAAGCGATGCTCCACGCCGCGGAAATCCTTCATCGTTTCTGCCATATTATTTAAATTGATCCTTGTTATCCAAGCAACACAAGCAGCTGCCAAAGCATTTTCTAAGTTATGGCTACCTTTTATACCCAATTCCTCGGCTTTAAGTACCGGGTATATCTTACCATTATCTCTTATTACTATTACGCCATTTTTTACGTATGCACCTCGTTCTAGTTCTTCCTTCCGGCTAAAAAATAAAACTTTCGGTTTAGCCTTTTTTGCAAAGGTTCTTACAATATGATCATCATAATTTAATACGGTATAATCCCCTTCTGTTTGGTTCTCAAGTATTCTTGCTTTTGCCTCTATGTATTTTTCAAAGGTTTTATGTCGATTTAAATGATCTTTGGTGATATTTAATATTACGCTTATCTTAGGTCTGAAATGCATAATATTTTCTAATTGAAAGCTGCTAACTTCTACCACTAAATAATCTTTGTCTTCAGCTTTCTCCACTTCTCTTATCAGCGGTATTCCGATATTACCAGCTAAAATAATGTTCTTCTCGCCATTTTTCAGTATCTCACCAATTAATGTTGTCGTTGTCGTTTTACCATTTGTTCCGGTAACGGCAATTATTGGTGCTTTGGCAAACCAGTAACCCAGCTCTAATTCGCTGATAATTGGGATATTGCGTTTCTTCGCTTTTTTTAAGATTTCTAAATCGTTGGGGACTCCCGGACTTAACACAATAAGATCGCATTGGTTCAAAAGTATCAACGGATGACCGCCAAATACAAGATGAACACCTATAGATTCTAAGAAACTCATATCTTTGAATTCTTTTCTGGGCTTTATATCACTAGCAGTTACTGTTGTTCCAAGATTTGCAAGTTCCATCGCCGCAGCAATTCCGCTTCGTGCCAGCCCTAATATCAGCACATTTTTCCCCTTAAGTTCCACAAAGTATTTCCCCTTTCTTTTTAAGTATTGTATGATACAAAACCACTCATAATTACCCCTTATATATCATAAAAGTTATGATTCCCATAATTAAGGTAATTAGCCAGAAAGTATGAACCACTTTGCGCTCACTCCATCCACATAACTCGAAATGGTGGTGGATGGGACTCATCTTGAATATCCTCTTTCCGGTTATTTTGAAAAAAACAACCTGCAAAATAACTGATAGGGTTTCAATTACAAATATTATGCCAAAAACAGCAAGATAAAAATGGCTGCGTGATAATACAGCAATTGATGCTATGGCACCACCAAGACCAAGTGAGCCGGTATCTCCCATAAACACCTTAGCCGGATAATGATTAAATAGCAAAAATCCAAGGCAAGCACCGGTTATGGCTGCACTGAATATGGCTAAGTTTTGATAATCATTCATAATCAAAAAAACTGTATAAAAAAAACTAACAATAGCAACTATGCCCGAAACCAATCCATCTAAACCATCTGTTAGATTTACACTATTTACTGTACCTATAATAACAAAGATTATAGTTATCGGAATATAAAATAAACCAAGATTAATCATCTTCGGATAAAAAGGCAGTACAATTTCTGTAGGTCTGCTATAATTAATAAACACGTATAATACCAGCACAATAGAAAATATTAGCTGAAATAAAAGTTTTTGATTTGCTCTAAGCCCCAAAGACCTTTTTTTGGTTATTTTTATAAAATCATCGGCAAAACCAATAAGACCAAATCCTATCATTGAAATAATCGCCACAAATGTATCAAATGAAAAACCGGTAAAGAGCAGTGTTGTCAATGCAATAGCCGGAATAAAAATAATACCTCCCATGGTTGGTGTTCCCATTTTCTTTAAATGGCGTTGAGGACCATCATCTCTAACTGTTTGTCCAAATTTAAGTTTCTCTAATATAGGGATTAATAATAATCCTAAAGCTGCTGTCATAGCATAAGAAACTATGACTGTATAAAACTCAATGTGCAATTCATGACCCCCTGACCAATGTCTGCGTAATTTGTTCCATTCTCATGCCTCTAGATGCTTTTATTAAAATTATATCACAATCTTCGACAAGCTTTTTTATTTCTCCGACTGCCTCTTTAACTGTTAAAAAGGTATGAATATATCGGCTATCCAAGTGACCTTGCAAAGCTCCTTTCTTAAAACTTTGAGCGTAATTTCCTACAGCAATAAATACATCTGCCCTTTCAGCCGCATACTTACCGATTTCAAAATGGGCTTTTTCAGATAAATCCCCTAGTTCCAGCATATCTCCTAATATTACAGCTCGTTTCTTGCCACGGCTGTATTGCTGTAAAAAATCAAGAGCTGATTTCATAGAGTCTGGGTTAGCATTATATGCATCATCAATAATATCAGCTCCAAAATAGGATTTTTTAAGCTGAAGTCTCATTTCAGGTAATTTTAAATTTAAAAGCCCCTGCTGTATTTCCTCTTTTGTAAGGCCCATTTCAAAACCAACGACTATAGCGGCTAAGGCATTATTAACATTGTGAATTCCAGGTAATAGAGCCTTAAATGTCATTTCGCCATAGCAGCCATATATATCAAACTCTAATTCATTTGTGCTGTTGGATTTTATATTCCTTGCCTTTATATCTCCACGCTCTTGTCCAAAAAATACCGTTTTAGGGACAATGGTTTTTCGTGCATCCCATAATTCCTGACAATCACCGTTTAAAACAGCTAAATCATTCTCCCTTAAAGGTTCAAGGATTTCCATCTTAGCCCGAGCTATATTTTGTCTGCTTCCAAGTTTTTCTATATGTGCAGTGCCTATATTCGTAATAACGGCAATCTTGGGTCTTACCACACTTGCCATACGGCTTATCTCTCCAAGAGCACTCATCCCTAATTCTACTACTCCAACCTGATAACCTTCCTCCAGCCTAAAAATAGTCAGCGGCAGACCTATTTCGTTATTAAGATTTCCCGAAGTCTTTAAAACTTTAAACCTCATATTTAATATTTCGGCAGTCATCTCTTTAGTAGTAGTTTTGCCTACACTACCCGTAATCGCAACAAAAGGAATATCGAAGAGCCTTCGATAATATGCCGCAAGACTCAATAAAGCCGACTGTGGATTATCTACGAAAATAATATTTTTAATTGGTAAATTATCGACTTTACTCCTTTTATTTTTATCGCAAAGAATAGCAGCTGCACCTTTTTCAAAGGCTCGTTCTATAAAATCGTGACCGTCAAAATTAGGGCCAGTCAAAGGAACAAATAATTCTCCCTTATTGATTGTTCTAGAGTCAGTAGAAATCCCCGTTATTTGTATGTTGAATTGATTACCCAAATACTCTCCGCTAGTATATTTAATAACTTCTTTAATAGTTAGCGCCTTCATTTAAATGACCCCTTGCCTAAACACTCTTTTGCAACCTCTCTATCATCAAAATGGATAGTCTTATCATTAAATATTTGATAAGTTTCATGTCCCTTGCCGGCTATCAAAACAGCATCACCCTTTTTAGCTATGGAAATGGCTTTCTTTATAGCCTCCGCACGTTCAGTAATTTTTTCATAATTATCTCCGATGATTCCGCTTTCTATTTGCTCAATTATAGCTTCGGGCTTTTCACTCCTAGGGTTGTCCGAAGTTATAATTGTATAATCTGAAAGCTCTGAGGATATTTTACCCATGATAGGTCTTTTACCCTTATCTCTATCGCCTCCACAGCCAAAAACAGTAATTACTTTTCCTGTGCAAAATTCTCTAATTGTTAATAAAACATTTTTTAAGCCATCAGGTTTATGTGCATAATCCACTATCACAATAATTCCTTGATTGTTTTCAACAAGTTCAAACCTGCCGGGAACTCCCTTTGCTTTTTTGAGAGTATTGATTAAGTCATCTATCGGAAAACCTAAAGCCACTCCTGCAGTTATAGCTGCCAAGGAGTTATAGACACTAAATAATCCCGGGGTAGAATAGAACACAGGATAAATTTTGTTTCTGAAAACCAAATCATATGAAACTCCATTAGCTGTTATTTGAATATTTTCAGCCCTTAAATCAGCTTTTTTATCCAGACCATAGATATATCTGGGGGTATTAATAATGCTTAACAATCTTTTACCACTCTCGTCATCAATATTTATCACAGCTTGCTTTGATTGACTAAAGAGTTTTTTCTTTGAGTTAAAATAATCTTCAAAGGTCTTATGAAAATCCAAATGATCTTGGGTCAAATTAGTAAAAACTCCCACATCGAATTTTATTCCTTCCACTCGCTGCAGTTTTAAGGAATGTGAGGATACTTCCATTGCCAAATATTCAATGTTTTCTTCTACCATTTTGGAAAAAAGTTGGTTTAATTCCAAGGATTCGGGAGTAGTATGCGATGTTGGTAACTTTCGATTATTTAACACATTCCCGATTGTTCCGATTATGCCTGTACAAATACCGATATCTTTTAGCATCTCGCTAATTAAATATGTTACAGTAGTCTTACCGCTGGTACCTGTAACACCAATTAACTTCAATTTATCAGCAGGATATCCATAAAACCATGCAGAGATTAAAGCCAGAGCCTTTCGACTGTCTTTAACTCTTATATACAGTTTTTCACCCAGATCTAAGGCTTTTTCTCCAATTACAACACTGGCACCACGCTCAAGAGCTTCAGGAATAAAATCATGTCCGTCATAATTAAAGCCTGGAATAGCTACAAAAATTGCTCCATTTTTTATTCTTTTTGAGTTATAGTCAATGGACTCAATCGGCACATCAGTATAGCCTTTTACTGATAGTATGTCCGGAATGATCTGTATTAGTTCTTGTGCATTCACTGGTAATCCCTCTTTTTTACTAATTTAATCACTACATATAAATCTACATATTAGGTGTCTGAGAAAATTCAACTTTTACCGTAGTTCCAAGACTGACTCCTACTCCTGGCAGAGGGTTTTGCTTAACGGCATAACCGCTTCCTGCTATCTCAATATTTAAGCCAATAGCGTTAATTATATCGGTTGCCTCTTTAACAGTTCTGCCTTTTAAATCAGGTATTGTCACTGGGTCCTTATTTGTACGTGAATCAGACACTTTTAGTATTACTGTGGAATCCTTTTTAACTTCGACACCCGGCAATGGTGCTTGTTCTGTCACTACATAGCCTTCTCCTTCAACTCGAGATGACAGGCCCTTTTGAATTAATATCTTCTTAGCATCTTCTATAAAAAGGTTGCGTAAATCAGGCACCTTAACACTGTCGCTATCTTCAGCCTGAGGAATTTCAGGTTTTATACCTAAATAATTCAATGAGTCTGCCATTACTTTCTGGAAAACAGGACCTGCGATAGTTCCGCCATAAATCACGTCACCTGATGGTTCATCAATAATAACTAATATAGCCAATTTAGGATCATCACAAGGTGCAAATCCCTCATAAGACACCACGTATTTTCCGGGAGAATATTTTTCTGCAGTACCGGTCTTACCTCCCACTCTATATCCTTCTATTTTACCTTTTCCACCGGTACCATTAGTAACAACACTTTCTAGAATTGTCTTCATTTCTTGTGCAGTATCATAAGATATAACTTGACGCAAAGGCTCAAAGGAAAACTCTTGGACAATTTTTCCATCTTTATCCGTAACTGCTTTAGCTACATGCGGCTGCACCATTTTACCATCATTAGCTATAGTTGCAAGAGCCGAAATAAGCTGAATAGGTGTCACTGAAATTCCTTGTCCGAAGGAAATAGTAGCCAGCTCCACAGGACCGACTTTTGATGGATCAATAAGGCCAAGCGCCTCTCCCGGTAAATCTATTCCAGTGGCTTCACCAAAGCCAAAACCTTTTATGTATTTCATAAACCGGTCTTTGCCAAGTTTCATCGCCACATCAACAAAGCCGGGATTACATGAATTTTCAACTATTTGAATAAAGGTTTGACTTCCGTGGCCCCCATGATACCAGCACCCTATTCTTACGCCGGAAACCATGACATATCCAGGATCGTAAAACTTATCTTCGGGACGAACTACTCCTTCCTCCAAAGCAGCTGAAGCAGTTACGATTTTAAAAGTTGACCCTGGTTCATAAGCATCGGATATGGCTGCATTTCGCCATAGTTGCTGTGAAAATTCACTATATATATTAGGGTCATAATCCGGTTTATTGGACATTGCCAGTATTTCACCGTTTTTAGGATCCATTACAATAATTGTACCTCTTTTAGCTTTATGTTCTGCTAAAGCTTTTTCCAATTCTCGTTCTGCAATATGTTGAATGATTTTATCTATTGTTAGAACCAAATTCAATCCGTCTTCCGGCGGTACGTACTTATCCACACCAAATGGAAGTTTTCTGCTCAAGGCATCTTTTTCTGATACAATCCTGCCGGGATTGCCTTTAAGGTATTTATCATAAATTAATTCTACTCCATCAAGGCCTTGACTGTCTATGCCCGTAAAGCCTAAAACATGAGAGCAGAGATTTCTTTCAGGATAAAATCTTTTATTTTCCTTGGTAAAATATATCCCTTTTAAATTTAGATTCCTTATTGCTTCTGATTCTTCATCAGTTATTTTACGTTTTATGTATATAGCACCTTTTTTTTCGGTTTTGGCTTCACTTAAAGTCTTTTCCAACTCTTCCTGATCCATATCCAGAGCATCAGATAACAATGCTGCCGTTTTTTCTATATCTTCAATATCCGGAGGACTTGCTACAACAGTATCAACTGTAGCACTGATGGCAAGAGGATTGTTATTTCTATCACATATGTCGCCCCTTTTAGGCTCAATAGGTACATCACTTGTCCATTGACCTACTGCTCGGTTTTTCAATTCTTCGCCCCGGACAAATTGTATCCAGAAAACACGTCCTAGTAAAGCAAAACTAAGAACTAATGAAAATAAAAGGAGTACAACCAATCTCCTTTTAATGACAATTTGAGGAACAGCCATTTTCTATTCACCTACACAATTACTCTACATTTAAGTATATTATTTGTTGGCTTTCAGGCTCTTTCATGTTTAATTTACTTCTTGCAATATCTTCAATTCTTGCAACCGATTTCAAATTAGCTATTTCAACTTTTAAGTGCTCATTTTGTAATTCTACTTCCTTAATCTCCGACTGCAATTTGTCAATTCGATATTGGCTTTCAGTAATTATAGCGAATCTGTATAATGGCAAAAAAGCCAAAAGAGCAACGCATAAGAGCCTGATTATGTACTTTACTTTGTAATTTGAGCTGGATTTTCTTTCCTGTTGTCTTGTATTTTGGCGATAGACTTCATGTTGATTTTGGTAAAAATTTCCTCTTTGTAAATCTCTTTCAGCTACTACCACTTTATTCACCCTTCCCTTATTTTAGAACAGGAAGCCTTTGAGCCACTCTAAGCTTAGCACTACGGGCTCGCGGATTTAACTTAATCTCCTCTCTTAATGGGTATATTGGTTTTGATGTTAATATTTTTAGAACCCTTGTGTGATTGCATGTACAAATCAAAGCTTCTTTAGGACATATACAGTCCGTGGCCAATAATTTAAAAGCATTTTTAACTATTCGGTCTTCTAGTGAGTGAAAGGTTATAACACAAATCCTGCCACCAGGCTTTAAAAGCTCAACTGCATCCTTTATGCTTGAATCTAAAATTTCAAGTTCTTTGTTGACATAAATACGAAGTGCTTGAAATGTCTTGCGAGCTGGATGACCGCCTTTTCGCCTAGCCCTGGCTGGTATGGCATTTTTTATAATTTCAACTAATTCACCCGTAGTAGTTATCTCTTTTCGGCAACGTGCCTCACATATAAAATCAGCTATACGTCCTGCCCAAGATTCCTCTCCATATTCACTAATTATCTGTTTTAACTCATCTCTGGACATCTTATTGACAACATCTTTAGCACTTAAAGTTTTTCGCTGATCCATCCTCATATCAAGTGGAGCGTCCTTGTTATACGAAAAGCCCCTTGCTCCTTCATCAAATTGATATGAGGATACCCCAAGATCAAATAGTATTCCATCTATTTCGGTTAACTTATTTTCTTTGATTATTTTTTTTAAATTATAAAAATTGTCATGTATAAGGCGTATATCGCAGGAAAACTTAGAAAAATTTTCCTTTGCTGTTGAAATTGCTACTTCGTCCTGATCTATGCCAATAAAGGTTCCTTCATACTCCGCCTTTTTTAGAAGCTCACGAAAATGTCCTCCTCCTCCCAGTGTAGCATCAACATACACACCACCAGGCTTAGGGTCTAACATTTCTATAGTCTTATGTAAAAGTATTGGTACATGATGATATTCCATGCGTTGCATCTCCTATATGCCTAAATCCAATTTTTCAGCAATATCTTCATAAGATAGGGCAGCTTTTGCATTATAAGATTCCCACTGCTCCTGACTCCATATTTCAACGCGGTTTGACACGCCTAAAACAACCACGTCTTTATCAATATGGGCATGTTCCCTAAGCTGCATAGGAATCAAAATCCTGCCCTGCTTATCCATTTCAGCTTCTACAGCACCTGCGAAAAAAAACCTTATGAAAGCTCTAGCATCTTTTTGGGTAAACGGAAGGGCTTTTAACTTCTGTTCCAGCACTGTCCACTCACTATTAGGATAAACAAATAAACATGAATCTAAACCCTTGGTCAAAACAAAGCTTTGCCCAAGCATTTCGCGGAATTTGGATGGAATTATTAACCTACCCTTTTGATCCAAGGAATGCTGGAACTGACCCATGAACATGGTTTTCACTCCACTTTGTCATTTTTCATACCACTTCTCTCCACTTTAACCCACTTAAACTATTCTATGAATGTTAAAGAATTCCTTCTTTTGATAACAAAATAACAAAAAAATATCCCGCCTTTTTTACACCATAAAAAGCGAGCACATCAAAATTACTCAAAAATAGTTTGATGTGCTCGCTTTTTGTTGTATCAAAACCGTAATCTTATATTACATTTTGTAGAATAGCAGCCAAAATAAAACCTATTTCCTTTATTAGCTTATTTGGGCATTACTATAGAAACTGCATGTTTGGAAAGATCAAAGAAACTATTTAGACGCTTTGTAACATCTTCTAAAGTAATATCTTGTAATACGTTCATATAGTCAAAAATATTGATGTTTTTATGATGATAAGATACAAATGCAGCAGCAATGAATTCTAATGAGTTAAAATTCTGGATGAATTCACCCATACATTTCTTTTTTACCCTTTCAAAATCCTTAAAGTCAATACCGGTTTCAATACTGTGAGAAATACTTTTAATAAGCTCTTTATGAAGTTTGTCTGGATCTCTGGTTTCACCACCTATGGTACAAAAACCATAATCTTTTTGACCTTCATAATTGAAACTAAATCTATTATCAATCAGGCCTTCTTCATATAACTTTTCATAAAACTCGGAACTTCGACCTAAAATAATTTCTAACAGGATTTCTGTAGTTATTTCTTTCTTTAAAAGTGGTAAGCCATCATATCCTACATCGACGTCTTTAAACCCCATTAAAAATAAAGGTTCTGTTACATCTAGGCAGACCGTATGAGTGGATTTATGGACATTAGTAGGTTCTTCTGGATAAATCCTTTTTATGTCGCCTTGCGGATACAAGGCTTTTGTGTTTTCATCTCTTTCTACTAATTTAAAAACCATTTCGGGTTCTATACAGCCAATAACAAATAAAACCATATTACTTGGATGGTAAAACGTATTATAACATTTATAAAGGGTATCCACATCTATTTTTTGTATAGATTCTACTGTCCCTCCAATATCTATTCTAACAGGGTGGTTATGATATAGGCATTTTAAAAGATTTAACAAAACCTGCCATTCTGGTTCATCTTCGTACATGCGGAGTTCTTGAGCTATTATTCCCTTTTCTTTTTCTACGCTAGGTTCAGTAAAATATGGCGTTTCTACAAATTCCAATAGAAGTTTCAGATTTTCCTCAAAATATGATGTTGCGGAAAAAAGATATGTCGTATTAGTATAATTTGTAAAGGCATTTGATGATGCTCCCAACTCAGAAAACTTATCAAAAACATTTCCATACTCCATTTCAAACATCTTATGCTCCAAGAAATGGGCTATACCTTCTGGAACTTTTAGATGTTCACCGGTACCAGGTACTATAAACTCACTGTCTATAGACCCATAACGAGTCGAATACATGGCAAATATCTTATTATAATCTTTTTTTGGCATAACATATACCTGAAGACCGTTTTTTAGGCGTTTTGAAAAAAGACTTTCTCCCAAATATGTATCCATTATTTACCACCTTTCGCTTACTTTTTATTCAAAAAAAATACAGTATCTAAACTTATTTTTTGTGCCACATTTATTACATCCTCTTTAGTTACCTTATGCAATTTTTCAATAATCTCTTCTGTAGTTTCTTGTACTCCATTTATAATACCGTCCAAATACAGGCTTATAATCATCGATGGGTTATCTGCGGCTTCCTTGAAAGAGTTTGTAAGGCTTTTTATTGTGCTGTCAAACTCGTAATCAGATATCTTGCCCTTGCATATATCATCTAACTGCTGGTTTATTATATCTAATACCCTGTCTTTATTGTTAAACTCTATTCCAGAACTTATCAACATTAAACCTTTATTTTTTTCGAGCCTTGAAAACGCATAGTATGCAAGACTTTCTTTTTCTCTTACATTTTGAAAAAGTTTCGAGTGGGTTCCTCCACCGAGAATTCCATTGTATACCATTAGAGCATAATAATCTTTCTCACCATACCTGGTGTTAGTCCTAAATCCCATAGCCAGTTTACCTTGATTAACATCTTGCTTTTCTTCAATATATTTGGGTTCTGCTATGGTTTTAGGAGTAAACTTTGTTTCTACTTGTTTGACTTCTTTTCTTTCAAATGAAAATGTATCTTCAATTATCTGTTCAATTTCTTGCTCATTTACATCTCCTAATACTACCAAGTCTATAGGACAATGAGAAATGCAATCTCTATAATAGCCATATAAATTCCTATTATCGATAAAATTCAAATCTTCCACATTGCCATACCTATAAATACTAAAAGCTTCATCTTTACACATTTCTTGAAAACATCTTTCAATTACATAATTAAACTTATCATTGTATAATGACTCTATATTTCTTTTTAACACATCTTTCTCTTGTGCTACATAATCTTTCTTAAAACCATCTTCTTCAATCACCGGATTTAGTATCATATCTCTAAAAGCTGCCAAGCCCCTGCTTAGTATATCTTTCTCATCCGCATATTTGGCATTTATCGCTTCCATAAAAAATTGTAAAATCTGAGTTTCACCACGTTTGAGTATATCACCACCCATATTAGTACCATACAAATTTTCAAGAAATAAATTTAAGCTTCTTGAAGTAGGAAAATTTTTATTACCCCTTTTTAGCACAAATGGCAGGAGCGCAGTTTTTGTAGCAGTTTCCCTTGCCAACTCTTGATGGATGAATAAACAAAACGTAGTTGTTTTAAACTTTGAAGTAGAATGGGTGTATATATTCATACCATTCTTTAAAGTTTTTTGTCTAAAAGTATTTTTCACTGCACCGACCTCCTCAATTTTATCTGGCATAAATTATCTTCTCCCTTTTCTACAAAATTCCTGCTTTTATTTTATATTGTCCCATATTATGGTAAGTATACAGAAAATTGAATTTCTATATTAACAATAAAAAAGGGTTTGAAATAAAAAGTTAATTATAGTATAATAGGTGCATCGGGGCGTAGCGCAGTTTGGTAGCGCGTTCGGTTCGGGTCCGAAAGGCCGTGGGTTCAAATCCCGCCGCCCCGACCA
>JALHJR010000200.1:0-1211 GCA_022840405.1 Tepidanaerobacter acetatoxydans | reverse complement strand
TACTACTTCGTCGGGAAGATCCCGGCGCTGTGATTGGAATTGGAAGGGGCAAAACCCCTCCTATCTCCTGCTATGACAATCCGGGTAGTCCAGGCCTCCTCCGTGCTGGTTGCCGGGCTCATAAAACACAAGTATAATATCGAACCAACCCGAAAATGAACATCAGTGAGGTCGATAAATGCGATATTCCAGTTTTATAGTATTCTGTCTGGCGGTATGCATGCTGATTGCAAGCGTGAGTGCAGAAACCCGGATTATGATCCCGGAAGGCTCCTTTGAGGACACCGCCGATCTTCCCGTCATCATCTCCGGGATCACGGCGGCGACAGGCGTGTCGTTTGAACTGTCCTACGACAAAGACATTGTCCGTATTGAGAGCATCACCGCGAGCAGCGAGATCCCTGGCTCGAACGTGGTGCCGAGGATCGATAACGACGCGGGATTTGCAAAGGTGGCCGTCACCAATACGGAGGGGATCTCCGCCGCAGAGCCGGCCTCTCTTGTCGTCATCCGGTTCACCCGCGTCGGGCCCGGCGGTGGCACTGTGGCCGTCCGGGACCCCCGGTGGAGCGATACGCACTTTGTGACGAACACCTTTGATGCCGTCGAGAGCGGAAGCATCGTTTCCCTGGAGACCGTGGCGCCGGCGGAGACCGCTACGTCGTCTTCCGGCTCAGGAGGCTCATCCTCATCATCCAGCGTTTCTATAGCGACCCCGACCACCGGGAGTACTGCGACCCCTGCGGTCACCGCGACCGTCCCCGGGAGAACAACCGTGCTGCCGGTATCTCCGAATGATACCGTCGAAACCCCTCCTGCCGCATCCCCGGGTACAACCACAGAGAGTACGCAACCGCCGGTCACACCGAAGGAAACTCCGGGCTTCTGTACGGGGACTGTTTTTGCTGCGGGACTTTCAGGCATCGCGCTTCTGCTGTATCGCCGCTCCTGATCGATTACGGTGCGTGCAGCCCCGCGGCATCTCTTTTTTTGCCTTGAATTTCTATCGCTCGTGTGACGTTTATCTTCAGGAGTAGGGAGACGTTACACTTTTTCACGACGATATGTTAAGCCCTATTTGAAAGAGATCTTCTTTTTCGAAACGCAGATAGTGAGGCCATCAAATCAACGATCTGGCTTATAAACTCTTCTCTCTTTTCCGGTAGTATGCGCGCCTCTGGCGCACCTTGCCAGTTTATCTGGTTTTTACC
>JALHJR010000199.1:0-1217 GCA_022840405.1 Tepidanaerobacter acetatoxydans | reverse complement strand
GCAACTGCAGAATAACGATTAGGATAAATATCCAAAATAGGATCGCGGGTTAAGGGATAAATTTCCGCTAATAAACGATAAGTTCTGCCTGGGATTAAGTTTTCATTGGTAGATAGGATAATTTTTTCTTGCAAAGGATAAGAGGCAAGGGAATCAAGCTCTATGGCATAACGCTTTTCCTCCACTGAAAAGACCCTTGTTACATTAAAAGTTATTTCCTGCTGAAGGTGTTCTTTTTCCTGTAATAACATCGCCAGTTGAGAACTTTCCTGTTGGCATAAAGAAAAGCGTAACATACCTAAAAACAAAAAAAGTAATAGCAGTAAAATTTGGCGTATCCTACGCATAAAGATAGCAACAATTGTTAATCCACCGGCTATAATTAATTGAAAATTTATTCCCGGCAGGAAGCATTTTGCCAAGATGATACCGATAGTCCAAAACAAAACCGGCAAGAGAAAAGGAGCAGGTGCTTTTCTGTTTGCCTCCATTTACATTTTATCTCCAACTTCAGGATTTTTTATTTAAGTCAGAAGTCATTAGCGCTTTCCCAATTTTATCTCTTACAATATCTTCATTGGTGCTTATGATTAGTGACGACGATAAATTATTCTCTCACAGATTTCATAGATGACACAGATTTATAATTTTTTATTCTTCCCTTATAAACAAAAATTTATCCTAACTGCTATTTGATAATCATTCTTCATTCCTAACATCACGCGTTTTCAATGCCAAATTCATTTGCAAGTAGCGTAAAAGATATTGCAGCAGTGAACGACGAAAATGTTGTTCTTCCGAGTTAAGGTATATGTCTTATATAGAGTGCTATTTCTGCTTTATAAGGTCTTTCCCCTTCTTTTAAAGCCCGATTTAATTTATCCAGCATTTTAGTCCGTTTGCTTATACTATTTGCCTTCACATTCACACTAAATAAAGCGCTGGCAATTTCTTCACCTTCCACATCCCAAACCCTTGCCACTAATGCAATTTCCTGGTCTCTTTTACCGGTATTGGCAAGAGTGTATTCCAATTCTATAAATTGAGTGCCGAAATTGGAGATGCGGACATCGCTTATTTGAATTCGGGATGCATTTCTTCTTACACCGGAGCGTTGTATGAAAATCCCCAGAATAACAAGAACAATAACAATAATCAGGATAAACTGTTTCGGTTTATACCGCTTCGGGAATTCAAGCCGATCAACTACTCTCATT
>JALHJR010000198.1:0-1218 GCA_022840405.1 Tepidanaerobacter acetatoxydans | reverse complement strand
TCACATTTGCCATAAGAGTTATAATTTCCAGGATTATTATGTTTGAAGAGATCTTCTGAGAGAATATCTGGGCAAATATCGTAAGATACAGAGCAGCGACAACAAAGAAATATACTATGCGATTGACACCAGCCAAGAGAACGATCACCGATATTAAATACAGGAGGATAAATAGGAAATACAGGGCAATCTTTACGCTAAAAAAAACGACAGAGCCCCCCTCATCGTCGACAATCGGGTGTCTGAACATATACAATAAAACTATGGATGCAATTATCGCGGGCACTGCGACTATCAATCCTCGGACAGAGTAATCCCAACGTCCTAGGACAAACCCCCCAAGTAAGAGACCCGCAATACTAACAAATATTAGGAATATAGGCAATATTCTGGCAAAGCCCTCAAGATACCTATTTCTCACAACATATTACGTCATCGTCAATACATATCAGAATTGTGAAACTTTCTGGTCAAATGGGCTTCGAAAGCCGGGGAGAATGCTCCGGGCGGAAGGATGAAAGCCAATGGGGGCACATCAGACCCTCCATGTTGATGCAGGGGGAGATGCAGCCAACAGATCACTCCTTCGCCGCCGGCGTCCTCAAACTTGTCACCGGAGCCATCCGTCCTCAAACGATTCGTCGTCCGCCTCCATGAGCCCGGGGGACCCCTGGATTCCCCTCTCTCTCGACCACCAGCACCACCGGGGTCAAACGCCTGCCTGCGGTATGAGCCTGCGATCATGCTCCCGGAGACTGATGAAGAGGCCGCAAACCTGCCCCCGGGGCTCTGCCTCCTCGGTGTGGCGGTGGTATGGCGGGGGGTGATACCCTCCTCTTGCTCCCCCGGGCAGGCTCTGGCCTTGCTGTTCTCCCTTGCACACCAAACAATCAGGGCTGCTCCTCTCACCAGTGGGATCTGCCGGATAGGCGGGGGGAGGTGGAACACCTGTATATGCCAGGGCCCAGAAAAGACGTCCATGGGCAGCATCGGGTCGCGAAAACAGCCAATCCGATCAACAGACGGTGCCGCACCGATGGAGAACGGAGGAGAATACCTGTGTCAACGGCGGTGTAAAAGTGTACAGATTTGGGCGGAATAAAAGTGTACACTTGAGTTCATAAACCTATCTTTTTTCATCCCGGAAGCGTATTGGAGAAGAGCCCCTGTTTCCGCCGTTCTTTCAGGCGGTAGCTGTCGCCTTTGATGTTAATCGTC
>JALHJR010000197.1:0-1224 GCA_022840405.1 Tepidanaerobacter acetatoxydans | reverse complement strand
AAAAAATACCTTGTACTTTTCCTTAAACTAGTGTATTATAGTATTAGAAAATTCACTTCACATAATTAAGGGAAACAAGGTAAAGAAGATGGAAAACAACTCAACAAAACTAATAAAAATACTAAATCGCATACCCGACATACGCCAGCAAAGTAAAGTACTACATTCACTAGTTGACATCATATTTATAGCCATAGTAGCAACTGCTTAAGGTGCAGACGATTGGGAATGCATGCAAATATTTGCTGAAGATCATATAGAGTGGTTTAAAAAATATATACCATTAACCAATGGCGTACCTTCCCATGATACAATTGAGCGAGTATTCAAACAAATAGACCCTAAAATATTCATGAAATGCTTTACAGAATGGACACAGATAGTAGCAGACATAATAAAAAAAGGAATAGTAGCAATAGACGGCAAGACCATGTGCGGCACCTATGATTCAGCCACAGGGAAAAAAGCACTCCATATAGTTAGTGCATGGTTTAGTGAAACAGGTATGGTATTAGGGCAAGTAAAAACCACCGAAAAAAGCAATGAAATAACAGCAATACCCGAATTACTGGACATACTCGATATAGCAGGATACATAGTAACCATTGATGCAATGGGAACTCAAAAAGAAATTGCAGAAAAAATAATCAAAAAGAAAGGCAATTACGTATTAGCCTTAAAAGGTAACCACCCATTACTTCATAAAGAAATCGAAGAATTTTTCAAACAAGCACAAGACAAAAACTATCAACAAGAATATAACATAAACACATATCAAAATTATGATAAAGGCCATGGCCGTATAGAACGAAGAACTTACTACATCACATCCAATATTCGCTGGCTAGATGCAAGAAAAGAATGGAAGAACCTTACCTCCATAGGTATGGTCAAATATCACAGTAAACAAAACGGCCAGAAGAAATGCGAAACAAGATATTACCTATGTAGCATAGAAGCTGATGCCATTAAATTTGCCAATGCAGTAAGAAAACATTGGGGCATAGAAAGTATGCACTGGTCTTTAGATGTTACATTGAGCGAAGATTCAAAAAGAGTAAGAAAAGACAATGCACCTGAAAACCTTTCAGTGCTACATAAATTTGCAGCAAGCATTTTAAAACTGGAAAAGTCAAAAAAGAGAAGAAGTTTGAAGGCCAAACGTTTTAAGGCATCAGGGAGTTTAGACTACCTTGAAAAAATATTGTCTTGCATTAGCACTAA
>JALHJR010000196.1:0-1226 GCA_022840405.1 Tepidanaerobacter acetatoxydans | reverse complement strand
AGACCAGCCGGCAGGTGCCTTTCGGGCGCGAGCTTTTTATAGAGCGCGACGACTTTATGGAGAACCCCGTGCCAAAATACTTCCGCCTGGCGATTGGCAAAGAAGTGCGCCTGATGAACGCCTATTACATCACCGCCACTTCGGTGGAAAAAGACGCGCGGGGAGAAATTACTGCGGTGCACTGCACCTATGACCCCGAATCCCGGGGAGGAATGTCCGCGGATGGGCGCAAGGTGAAAGGCACCATCCATTGGGTGAGCGCCGCGCACGCGGTTGAAGCGGAAGTGCGGCTGTATGAGCAGTTGTTTGAGGATAAATTCCCGGAGGACCTGCCTGAGGGAGAGACTTTCCTCGACAATGTGAATCAGGAATCCTTACAGGTGTGCCGCGCCAGGCTGGAACCCGTTTTGGCGGATGCCAGGCCTGGGGAGAGCTGGCAGTTTGTGAGAAATGGTTACTTCACCGCGGACAGCGCGGATTCTGAGCCGGGCAGGCTGGTGTTTAACCGCACGATATCGCTGGTGGACAGCTGGGCGAAGATGCAGGCGGGTTGAGGCGCCGAGCCGGCTCGTGGTAAAATTGAAGTCCTGAGGGGGCCCGTAGCTCAGTGGCAGAGCAGGCGGCTCATAACCGCTTGGTTGAAGGTTCGAATCCTTCCGGGCCCATGTTGTGGTTGATTGGTGGTGGGCTGAGCTTGACCGATAGAAGAAGGACGAAAGGGAAATCCAGGTCAAGTTCGAATCCTTCCGGGCCCATGTTGCGTTTGATTGGAGTGGTTTGTGCTGAAATCAAGAGCACTTTAACTTTAACCAACTTTTCCTCAAATTTAAAAATCATCCCCTTCGTTACGTAAATAAGAATCCGGTGTTCTTCCAGTCCGACGTTTGACAAAATGAAAAACGCGTTGTATAATAGATGTATATACAAGGGAGTATTTATATGGATACAGAATATACAAATGTATTGTCCAAAAAATTAGCGGAACTTCAGGAAATTAAAAACAAAAAGACGTCTGAAATTAGTAAATTGCTTTCAGAAGTCGAGGTGCTCCAAAAAAGTATTGAGAACCTTGTTGACTTATTAAAAGTTGAGGGATTCCAAGTGAACAGCCAAATAGAAAAAGCCTCTTCTAATGCTACAATTTCAGAATTAGCGCATGATTACCTTATGTCTCAAGGCAACAAACAGCCTAGGCACTATATGGACATTTACAAAGCTATTATTTC
>JALHJR010000195.1:0-1228 GCA_022840405.1 Tepidanaerobacter acetatoxydans | reverse complement strand
TTGAAACGGATGTTCAAGTGGTGGGAGGTTCCACGCTCACCATTGACGGTGCTCTGCGCCCAATTGCGCCCTGCCTGAGTGTGGTGCCGACGGCATTGGCACAGACGCAAACTCCAGCTATTGTCACGACCCGACGGCTGGCTCTGTGCAACACTGGTGCGGCTCCCGTAGATGTTGAGCTGCTTGAAACCCCTGCGGCAGGACTGGACATGGTCGTGGAGCTGATCCTGGACGACGGCACTGTGGATAACGGCATCGGTATTGGCGGAGATCTGGAATTTATCTGGGTAAACCGCTTTACGCCCGATCCCGGAGTTTTCCCATTCAATCTGGATCAGGTTCAAATCTACTTCGATTCGGAGGGCCTGTGTGTCGTTGGTGACGAAATCGTCATCGTTGTGTACGAAAACACGACGGGCAATACCAATCCGGCCGTTGGATCCAATTGGTTGTACAGTTACCCGACCACGATTAAGGCTTTGAATGCCTGGAACATTTATGACCTGCCCGCTCCGGTTGAATTGAATGGACCTGGCGACGTGGTTATCGGCGTGATTGCTCTCGAGGTTCCCGGTTCGTCATACTGGCCGGCTGCGATTGACCAGACTACCACGCAAACGCGCTCCTGGGCTGGCTGGTGGAAGTCCAGTCCGCCTCCTGATGTCCCTACTCTTCCTCCGGATGACACCTGGACGCTGATTGACGCGTACTTCCCCGGCAATTGGATGGTGCGCGGCTTCGGCAGCAACACGCGGTACTCCTATATCCCGCTGCTGTTCAAGTAAGCGGTGGAATTTTTTAAGCGAAGAATTTGAAAATCATCCGGCAGAATATTTCGTCGGATGATTTATTTACCTCCTTTCGTGCGGTAAATCGCCTGACTGGGTTAGTATGGAACGTTTCCATTGCGTTTATTTTAAGTATCCCCGATACTGACCAAATGAGGTAAACAACTAAGCTTGTTTTCGCGCTCCCGAGGTTCTCCTATCGGGAGCGCGGTGCTTAATTGAATAATCATCCTCACGCGCTTCTGTTTTCCCCAACATTACCTGATAGTCTAAGATTCATTAACCTGAACGGTTGAGAAAAACCCTTGTCGATTGAACAAGTGGTGATAAAATGATTTCAACAATCTGTTAATTCACAATCTTTCTTGTACACTCCGGATGCCCATGCCTTGGAGCGGATCTCTTGGCATCTGGGGTTCCATTTTTCTTTGAATAACGGC
>JALHJR010000194.1:0-1236 GCA_022840405.1 Tepidanaerobacter acetatoxydans | reverse complement strand
AAAACTACCATAAGACCTTGACAACATTAATGCCAAAAATACGCTGGCAAAAAACAAAAATAACTCAGAGGTGCCCATCAACAGCAGCGTAGCTGGCAGACGTTCCAGGATAATGTTGCTGACTTGCCTGGATCCATGATCACTTACCATGTGAACCGCTCGTCCAAGTTCAAGGGTTAGAGCATTTTTCAGATAGCGAAATGATCTTACCGCAAATGGAGTATCCAACCCAATCTTTTTTTCTTCCAGCTCAATCATCTGATTCACTAACTGAGCACGATGTTCAGTACTCATCGGTTTGCTGGCGGTCATAGCAGAAACCTGCTGATTAACTCGCTCACGAATATCGTTGCGCATTATAGTGTCTACATAGCCCCCCATGTTAGCAATCAAAATCGTGATATAGATTCCAACAACGACGGTGATGATAAGCATTACAACCCGCAAAGCCATAAATCCACCGAGTCGTTTCACCGTGCTTGCCCGTGCAGCTTTGTTAATATTGGAAATTTCCATGTTTGTGTCAGGGGTCATAAGGATGCTCTCTCTTATTTAGAAAAGGGGCAAGTAAGAGACTACTTGCCCCTTGGCTTAGTTTAGTGCATATAGTTTACTTGACAATAACAAACTCAACAGACGTAAAAGTCGGTTGGCTGACTGGGATCGGAATAACTGCAATCTCAAGCTTGCTTGCGCCTGCTCCAAGAGCAGCGATATCCTCACTTGTCAATTTCACAACATAGTGACCATCTTCTACTGGGGTTGCTTCACCAATGACCACCAGCTCATTTGCCGCGTTGTAAAGCAAGTATTTCACCTGCTTGATTTCCTTAGAAGCATATGGTTTGTTCTCAAAAGTGACGTACACATCAAAGCTTGCGATGTCACCAATCTTAACCTGGCCTGGACCATCAATTTCCGCAGCGGCAATCTTAGGTTTCGCGAACATATCCCAGCGATCAGCAAGATCAGGATAATCGTCAAAATGCTTGACAACCAAAGATTTTTCGGTCATATAAACCTGGTCCACATAATAAGGCCCAGTTCCTTGCCACATGTGACCCTTCTTGGCATACCAGGCTTTGAGAGCTTCATAACGGGCGACAGCCTGCTCGGGAGTTATGTATTGACCCAGGGTGGCTTCGTAAGGGATGGTCTTATTGGCGATCAATTTATCCAATTGCGCAAGCAGAATTTCGAGGCTGGGACCGCCAATGAAGCTGGTCTGTTCAATTT
>JALHJR010000193.1:0-1237 GCA_022840405.1 Tepidanaerobacter acetatoxydans | reverse complement strand
TCCTTTAAGCTGTTACCTAAATATTTAGCATTTGCTGTAGCAATCTTAATTAATCCTTTTGTATCTGCAAAACCACCTAAATGACAATGTAAATCAGTTTTGGGTAAATTATACAGCCACCTCAGGTCTTGTTTGCTGTTATCAATACCGTTTATATATTTCTTTTTCAGCTCATTTATTTTGTCGGGATTTAACAGATGAAGAATTTGAAAATTGGAAGCGGGTTCAGAATAGCGCAGTTTATTATAATAGTTGATTGTAAGATTATCCTGTTGTGTTTGTAGCTTTTCTACCAAATCAAGAAAGGAAGTATCTTCATCATTATAGCTATATATATTATCTGTAATTTCAGCTTTAGGAAGTTTAACTTCATTGTCCTCCATTAATTCTGCCAGTTTACCGGCAGGAATATCTTTTTGATAAAGAACAGGATTAATCTTATTGATTACAGCAGGTTCTATATTTTTAGGATTAGCTGTTAAATCAAATTCTACTATGCCCTCGGCTAAAATATGAATCATTGCTTTGCACCCAAATAGATATGCCGCCTGTTGGATGTCACTGCTCATTGTTTTTCTGCCACTGCTAAGGCATAGATAAAGGTCTTGTGTGTTTCCCATTTTATAAACCTTATAAACGATGCTATAAATTAAGTTTCTCATCATTCTGGCATCATTTTGGCTTAATATATCGGTCAGTTGGTTTAACTTATGAAATTGCAATTCTATATTTAAATTTTGAGCTGTTAACCAATTCTCTACCTCTTGTTTGCTGGTTGTAAAACTATCTTCAGTACAAATCATCGTGATAGATGTTACCGGTTTCAATTGATTCTCATCTATTTCTGCCTGCAATGCTTCAAAATTTTTATGGTTACAATACAGAGTGTATTGCTGATAATTTAAAAAGCCCACCACTTCTGCAATCAAATGACTCGTTTTACCCATTGAGACGATTAATTGGCTCATATTTTAGCTCATAAATTTAACATCTTATCCAGTGAGAACATACACCGATATTTTGGCTCTTCAGCATTAAACTGATAGTGATAAACAACAACTGGCAAAAAATGTCCTACAGCAATTCCCAAAGCAATACAAAGTGCAGTAGGAGCTGTCTGAAACAAATGAATTCTTTCCCAATGATATTCTTGTCTGGCTGTATTTAAGGCAGAATTTATTTCTTGCACATATGGCAGCCAGTTTTGGCTTGTTTCCATTACCCCTTGGTTTTCTCT
>JALHJR010000016.1:0-40579 GCA_022840405.1 Tepidanaerobacter acetatoxydans | reverse complement strand
AGCATTTTGGACAATGTAATTCTAAAGGCATCCACTGAACTTTCCAGTCTTTTTAGTAAATTTATTCTCATTAAGGTCTGCAGGCTTCGCTCTCTGTCTGATTGTTTTAAACTGCCTAAGCCGCCTTTGACAATAGTATCATACATGCTTTCATAAGAAGCACCTCAGGTGGTTTATATATACTCTTAGATTTTATAATTCTACAAATATATGGTTTTTTCCTTCATTTAATATTTAAGCCCCGGATGAAATCACCGGGGCTTAAAGCTTATGTATTCTATTTCACCTGCTTTGGCGTGCAAGTTTCTCTTCTTGGGCGCATAGTCGATTGTCCAGTTTCTTTATGTCGTCCCATATGTATTTCAACTCGTTGTGAATAGCTTTTTGGCCTTTCTCCAGTCTAGCCTGACCTTGTTCCAGTTTAGCCTGGCTTTGTTCTAGTTTTGCCTGGCTTTGTTCCAACTTAGTCTGACTTTCTACTAACTTAGCCTGGCTTTGTTCTAACCTAATCTGACTTTGTTCCAACTTAGTCTGACCTTCCACTAATTGAGCCTGACCTTGCTCTAGTTTAGTTAGACGAGTTTCCATTTTGACTTGGCCATCAGTTAAGATTTTTAATTGCTGCAATACCAATTCTTTAAACTGACTATCGTCCATAAAGGCCCTCCTCATTCTCCACTGTAAATTCAAGTAAAGCAATTATAGCTTATCATATTTTTCATAATAAAGGAATGGGTTAAAAATCTTTAGTGAAAAGTACTATTCTATTGGTATTTGTCCCGGATTTGTTGTTTTTTACTCCCCATATATTGGATGTCTTTGTGAATTCCTGCCGGTTTACTAAAATGCCTGCACAGCTAAATCCTGCATTTATACCCAGTGGCACCACATATTCATCCAGCTTTATTTTACCGCCTTTTACCTCGCCTACTTCAAAGGCAACCCAACCGCCTTTTTTTGTTATGCGGTAAAGCTCTTTAAATACATCTCGCATGACCGATGACCACTCTTCTATGGTCCTTGACATGGTAATATTGTTTGCGACTTCTTCGGCATCAATATCATTGAACCAGCATCTTAGCCAATTGTCTTTATCGTATTGGACCACATCCAAAAATGGCGGTGATGTTACCGTGAGGCTGACGGATTCATCGGGTATTTCCGATGTATTCCTTGCGTCCTTTGTAAGGAATAGGCCGGTCTTACCGGCATTATGCAGATTCTTTATTTCAGCTTTTTCAAGGTTCTTTATAAGGCTTTTTGATTTTTTGATGATAAGTTTTTTGGTGTTTCTATACTCCGGCTTTTGGTTTCTTTTTGCATTTATTATCAGCTGTCGGTCAGGAGTCACTGCTTGGTTGGGGGGAAGGGTATACACTGAAAAAAAGCCAGGTGAGTGCCCGGTCAGACGGTTCGTAGCCACCATTCTAATCCATGAGTCCAATGAATCTTCTTTTCCTTCAAAACTTCTTTGTTTTAGGTAATTTTTCAGTGATACTATTTCTGTTTCGGTATCGATATGGTAGAACATGGAAAGGTCTATATCCGCTCTAGCACTTTTATCATATGGGATTTTAGCAAGTCTTTCGATTACGGCATCTATATCGGGAACAAAAAATCTTGGCATTGTTAGGATTCGGCTAAGGGGATTTATATCATTTGAAATGATATTTCTCCCAAGAATTCCGGCTTCAATTACTGTAGTCCCTCGCCCGGAAAAGGGGTCATAAACGGTATCTTTTTCTTCTGTAAGGAGGTTTATGAAAAATCGCGGCAATTGCGGTTTAAAACACGCTCTGTAGGATACTTCATGCAAGGGGGATGCCTGCCTTTGCCTTGATGTCCAGAATTCGTTTATAAAGCGCGGTATCTTCATCTTATTTATTTCAACATATTCAACTCTTGTGGATGAGTCATCATCAAAAAGGCTTATGTTCTGATCCTTGAAAGTAAATTTTTCTATGTATCTGATTACATCGCGGGAATTTAAGGACATTCTAACACCTCGAAATTCTGTTTTTTTATTTTAGTTACTACAATTATATCAGTGCTGCGGTATAGCTGCAATCAAATTTATGTGTTGAGGTGCACGGATAGCGGTTGGGGTAGGCAGGTATGGGGTGGGGTAATGCAGGCAGAGCAAGGCGTAGCAATGCTGGCATGGTAGGGGCAGATAAATGCAAGGCAGGGCAATGTGTGCAGTGTCGGGGCGGACAAGTGTAATGTGAAGCCCGCCCCCGACATGAAGGTACATTATAAAACCGCAAATAATGCGGTTGTTGGAGGTTTTTGATTTACAGGCCTTTGAAAAGCTCATCAATGACATCTTTGCTGACACCTGTAGCTTTTATATTTTCTCCGCTGATATCTTCATATAGTTCCAGTCTGAGAACTTTTGTGGTTTTCGGGGCTTCGATGCCTATTTTTACCCGATCGCCTTCGATTTCAAAGATTTTTATAAGGACATCTTCGCCTATGTATATACCTTCTCCTGCTTTTCTTGTAAGGACTAACAAGATTTACACCGCCCATCATCGGAGTTTTTTGTTATGTTTATAGGTTGGCGTATATCGTATTCGGGATTTTCGGCAATAAACTGATCGGCTAAGCGTTGGGCAGGATTTATAACTATCGGCGCCTTAAGATTCATTGTGATATTTTTTGCCTCTTTGGAAATTGTAAGGACACACAAAACTATCGCCTCTTGGGGCGATGTTATGTCTAGTTTGAGAAGTTCTTCTCTTGAAATTTTAGGTGCATAATCAGGATAAAAATGCGATGGGTCTGCAACGGGTAAGGCAATTCCGGGTTCATTTAAGGCCTGCAGCCATTTAACAGTATCACTGCCAGGATGGTTCAGCAATAAGTATTTTTTATACTGTTCCAAGCCCATAATGCCGTTTATAAAAGTTATCACCTTTTCTTCATCAGTTTTCAAATCCTCAAAGTTGGTATCTACTGTCATAATAATACAACTCCTATGCGATGCTATCTATATTTTGACCTTTCAAAACTGCTTTAATGGCTATGTATGGATTTTCTTCCATAAAAATATTAATTCTTGCCTTTTCGCAGTCAATGACAACCGGTTTTCCCGAAACATTTACTTTAACATTGCCGGGCAGAAGCTGTGATCTTATTTCGCCATATCTGAAGGTAATGCGCGGAGGTGTTTTCGGTACTGCATCTACATTGATTTCCGGCGGTTCTTGAAAGGACTCGCTTTCCACTATATCGCCGATGGATATACCCTTTTCGATTGCTCCTAAGGCATCGCCTCCGGCAGATTTGCTGCCCAGATATTCCATAACATATTGTTTAGCTTCATCCCTCCATATGGTAGATGCAACAAGCGGCTGGGGATAACCCATATCAGTCCTGCAGCGGGAACAATCAATGTCTTCGATAATCGGGAAAGTATTTTCAACAGAGAACTCTGATGACTGAGTTTTTATTTCAACACCTTGCTGCTGAATATCCATTTTAGGGTCTATAGAAGCATTATAGGTATTAATGCCTATTTTCCCGAATTCAAATTGGATATCAAGATCATAGATGAGCATTACAAATCCCCCTAACCGATAGCAGCGCAAAAAATATCTTCGCCATTTTTAATAAAACAACATACATTATTCGATAAGGCTATCATCGAGAACTGTGATGTCTGGATGATCCAAGACCGTTTCCTATAAAGAGGCTCGATATTGTTGCAGGCTAAAATACGGTTATCTTAGAAAATCAACTAGGCTTGGCTGAATGATTCTTGCCCCTACTGAGAGGGATGCTCTGTATACGCTTTCTTCCATTTTTAAGTCAGTTATCATCTGAGCTAAATCAATATCTTCGATATTTGAAAGCTGTGCCTTATAATCCACTTCATTGGCATCGAGTCTTAGAACCGTAGCCTCCAAACGGTTGCTGCGCGCACCTATCTGGGCACGATATTTTAAAACTGTGCTCGTCGCATTTTTTATATCTGCCAAGACTTGACCTGAAAGAGCTTCGGTATCATCCGTTTCGATAGCAGTTTCAAGGTTTTCCACCGCTTTGAATATATCGCTGAATACGTCATGCCCCATCAAATTTATAGATATGCGTTCAGACTGACCTAAGTCATATTCAATAGCCCCATTAACAGTATCGGGGTTTTCCTCTATTTCGCCCGTAACATCATTTTTAATAAACGGGGGTTTATCCGTAGAATACCCGCCAAACAGATATCTGTCAAGGCTTGTCGAATTTGCTTCTTGAAATAGCTGATCCTTTAATTCCTTAACTTCATATAATATTTTTTCTCGGTCATCGGGGGTTAATGTGCCGTTTGCCACTTGAACCGTAAGTTCATCTAAACGCTGAAGTACATCACCCGTATTAGTAAGAGCTGTTTCCGTATCTTTCATCCATGTCAGGGCATCTTGGGCATTGCTGTTATACTGCTGTATAGCAGCAATCTGCCGTCGAAGTTTGATAGCCATGGCAGCACCTACCGGATCATCGGATGGACGTCTTATGTTCTTTTCAGATAATATCTTATCAGTAACATCACTTAAACGTTTTAAGTTTTGCATAAGATTTCGCGTAAAATTTTCACTTATCATGGATTGAGTTACTCTCATGTTTCATCCCCGCCTTCCAATTATACACCCATACGATTGATTATGGTATCCAGCATTTCATCTACTGTGGTTACAATTCGACTGGCCGCGTTGTAGCCATGTAGATATTGGATCATCTTGGTCATTTCTTCATCCAAGGATACACTTGATGTCATTTGCCTGCGTTCGTCCAGTTGGCTTACCATAAAAGCCTGACTGTCTGCTGCTCGGGTAGCCTCCTGTGAATCTACTCCGATTTTTGCAATAATGGTGCCATAGTAGTCGTCAATAGTGCAGTTTCTGCCATCTATGCTTATAGTCTTATATCTAAGATTTGCCAATTCCAAGGCAATACGATTGTCACTAGGAATACCGTCTTCTTCTTCAGCGGCTGCTATTTTTGAAGGATTGCTAACTATATCGGGGTTTACCGATAATACCCCATTAGCATATTCAAAAAATGCTATTGTCGTTTCACCATCTAAGTTGTAACCTGTTTCATGAATCGCATTAAACTCGTCCACAAATGTTTGTGTAAACTTATCTAATTGGTCTAAGTAGTTCTCAAGTTTATCATCTCTTAATTCTATAAGGCCTTTAAGTTCACCTTTTAAAATCCGCACATCCGAACTATATTCTTTCCATTTTATTGTTCCATTGGCAACCGAAGTGTCGAATTCCATATTTGCACTATCCGGTCCCTTTACTAAAATAGCACCGCCAACATTTATCGAAAAAATTCCGTTCTCATCTTCGTAGGATTCAAATTGTACTAGATTCGACAGCTGATCTAAGAGGAGATCGCGACTATCCTTTAAATCCGCAGCAGAAGCGCCGCCGGTTTCAGCCTGTCGTATCTGAAGGTTTAGTTGAGCAATCTGGTTGGCAATACTGTTGACTTCGTTTACTTGTATGGAAATCCTATAATTTATATCGCTTACTATATCATTTAGCTGAGTTACGGCGTGATTAATGGTATTTGCCAGCGTAATGCCTTTTTCTTTGACCGTTTCGCGTGCTTCCTGTGAAGCCGCATCTTTTGAAAGTGTTTCAAGCCCTGCCCAAAATTCATTTAGCACCGAGGCTATACCGATATCCGACGGTTCATTAAAAACCGCCTCTACCTGTTTTAAAATATCACTTTGAATATTCCACTGCCCAAGACTGGAGTTTTCATTTCTATACTGTCTGTCGGTAAATTCATCGCGTATGCGGTCTACATCGGATACCTTTACACCTGTTCCTATTTGCCAATTAGCTCCCATTCCATAAGCAGTATGAGTAGCCTCTAAAATTACTCTTTGTCGGGAATAGCCTGGAGTGTTGGCATTTGATACGTTATGAGCTACGGTTTGTTGAGCTCGCTGATTGGCAAACAGAGCCGTTTTTGCGATTTCGATTCCTAAAAAACTTGATTGCAATAGCTTTCACCGCCTTATGCTTTTTTATCAATAAAATGAAATGCTTTCTGGGTATTGACTCCATCAGGACTGTAATTAGTTTTTATTTCTCCGGAATCAGTTAAGAGTTTGATTGAAAAATTAATATAGTCTAAAGCACTTACAATTAGTTTTGCATTTGTTTCATTTTTTTTGTCAACTTCGAGTAAAACCGATTTAAGTTCACTATAAATACCGGAAAAAGTTTCGGCTTCCTGCTGGTCCGGAAAAATACTTTTAAGGAAATCCGCTTTTATTTCAGAAGTATCTTTGCCGTGCACTTCTGCAATCTGTTTTACCAACTCAACTCTTTCTTCTTCTAATTTACCCAATTTGAAAATTAACGTCTGTTCTATCTCAGTTATTTCGTTGAGCAGTGCAAGATCGCCCTTAATAAGCACATTTGTTTTTTCTTCAGCGAGATTCGATAATTCTTTATATATCTCAAGCTGTTCTCGCATGACATTTATAAGGATGGATCCGACTAACTCTTGTTTCATATCCAAAGCCCCCATTGCCTCTTAAATCAATTTCTCTGTAAAATGTTCTTCAATAATCTTATCTGCCACCAATTTACCATCTATATTGTAGGTTCCGGCATTTATCATGGTTTTTAACTCTTTTACTTTTTCAATTCTTATATCATCTGCCTTAGAGGCAAGTTTAACTAACCTGGCAAATTCCTGCACATCCTCAGAAATACTCAACTCATCTGCTTGCATTTCTTTAGATTTTATATCAGCTTTGGTTTTGATTTGATCCGAATTTCTCAGGTAGGTTCTCATTACCCCATCTAATAATTGACTTTTTGAGATGTTCATGTTAAAAAAGCCCCCTTTTGAGAGTCTTAAAGCTGACCTCTTATTTATATATTTCGGATAGATTTGATATATATGTAAGTCTATAAAACGAGCGTATAAATCGCTTGTGCGGATTTATCTTCCTTTTTCGCTCTTTATTTGCTATATTTATCTCCTTTTTTATCTTTTCTCAGTTTTGACAAATGCAGTTTCCCTTTCATATCTTCATCAACAAACATTGATTTTTGGCCTGAGGTAAAACCGCCTTTTAATTTGCCTGTACATTTTTCACAAAATCTGCCATATAAAATTGGTGCTCCACAGGTCTCACAGCTCAAAACAATATTGACATTTTTGCTGCTCAGCATCAATCTGCCTTCTTTTAAATACTCCAAAATACTTTTAGTAGGCACCCCGGTAGCCTCAGATATTTCTTCTAATGTGGCTTGAGGATTATCGTAAAGAAAATCTCTCACGCGATCAAAACCTTCTTCATCCTTTTTTAAACACGCAGGACATAAGTTTCGATGATTATAGACGAAAAGTTTCCCGCACTCCGGGCAGTTTCTAAGATCCATATCGGTTCCACTCCTTTATATATATATTCGAAATCTTTGTATTTTTTCTTTAGCCTTTTATCCTCTTGCACAAGTCATTACATAAACAGCTTTAACTCCGGCTTCAAGGAGGCTTTTAGAGCACTCTCCGGTAGTAGCGCCTGTAGTATATACATCATCTATCAAAAGCACAGTCTTACCATGGATTTTACTGTTTTTTACAACTTTAAAGGCACCTTCAAGATTTTTCCTTCGGAAAGATTTATCAAGAAAGGTCTGATGTTCAGTTGGTTTTACTCTTTTTAAGCCATTAAATACCGGTATCTTGCTTTTTCGAGCCAAAACTTTCGTCAGTAAATATGCTTGATTGAAACCTCTTTCCCTCTGTCTTGCTGCATGAAGTGGAAGCGGAACTAGGTAGTCAAAATCAGGCCATGAAAGTTCCTTTAAAAGACTAAACATCATCTGACCCAAAATTTCTGCCAGTTCTTGCCTTCCATTATATTTAAACTCATAAATCAATTGTTTTAATGTCCCTTCATATCGGCCATAAGAGCGGGCTTGCACAAAAGCATGATGCTCGTTTTGGCAGTCGTTGCAGAAAAGAAGCCCGGTTTTTAAAGGCTTTCCGCATTTACCGCATAATGACCCGGTAAGCGGCTCAATCTTGCTCTTACAATTTTCACATATTATCGACTCAGTATTTGCAAGTTTATTACCGCATAGCAGGCAATAAGGTTTTTGGGGAAACAGTATATCTAAAAAAAAATTTGTTATGATTTCCTTTTCGCTCATAAACTCAACTCATTTCGCAGATACAGCAAACTCGACTTTAAATACTCGCATGCGTTGTTTTTACTAAGATGTAATTATAATTCTACAGTGTTTTGTCGGATTCCTTCTTAGTTGATTTTAAAAATACCCTCTCAAACAACAAAAGCGAGAAGTCATCGAACGACCGCCCGCTTTCATTGCCTTATATCACATTATACAACTTGGCATAAAATATCTTAAAACAGTGAAACCATAAGACCTATAATTATACCTAAAATAGCTCCGAATGTAGCTGAATGCCCCTTGGATAATTCATCAGCTTCCGGCAGAAGCTCGTCAAAAACTACATAAAGCATTGCCCCGGCCGCAAAGCCTAGAGACAGAGATAGAATCAAGCTTGATACTCCTCCTGCTAGGGCACCGCAAAATGCTCCTATTCCCATAGGAACACCTGCTAATGCAGTCCACAGTAAAATGCTGAGATTACTCAAAAATCCGGCCTTCATAGGCCCTGCCATAGCCATACCTTCCGGTACGTTTTGTAAGCCTATAATAAACGTCAATGATAAACCCAACTCCTCTGATGCAGCATATCCTGCTCCTATGGCTAAACCCTCAGGAAAGTTGTGCATCGCTATACCTAAACCTATGAGAATGCTTGCGCGCATATAGCGAGCCTGTTTACAGTCGCCATCTGTTCCGCTTTGAAAGTGGCAGTGAGGTAAGTATAAATCCAAAAGCAAAAGAAATACAACACCCATCAATAAACCTATGAAGGCGGAAAAAGGGCCTCCCATTTTAATGGCTTCAGGAAGTAAATCAGAAAACACCACTGACAGCATTATCCCGCCGGATAAAGCAATAACAGAGCTTAAAACTGTTTTTCTAGGCTTTCCGAGTAAAACAATCAGCAATCCGCCCAAACCCGTTCCAAATACACCAGCTAAAGTTCCTTTTAATGTAATGTTTAACACTTCCATAAAATAGAACACCTGCTTTTTAAAATTAATTCTCTTTTAATGATTATGTTTATGATACCAAAATTTTGCCTGCATTAACAGAAATTATATACCCTGATTTTGACTATTACTATCAATCATATCATATATAATGCCCAATATTTTTACTACAATAAACTTTCAAGGTAAACATCAATTTGGTTTTAGCCTCTGTTTTATATTATACGCATAGGTTTTACTTGTCAATTAAAATTAGGGAGTATCGCAGCTATTTTAAAGCAGCTGTGATACTCCCTGATAAACAAGCGTATATCTACCTTGCTATTGATTTTAAATATGCGTTTATAAACTCATCCAGTTCTCCGTCCATTACGGCTTGAACATTGCCTACTTCTACATCGGTTCTGTGGTCTTTGACGAGGCTGTACGGATGAAAAATATATGACCGTATTTGACTTCCCCATGCTATCTCTTTCTGGCTGCCCCTTATTTTATCAAGTTCTTTTTGCTGTTCTTCCTGATAAATGTCAAAGAGTTTCGCCCTCAAAATCTTCATTGCCGTATTGCGGTTGCTTTGCTGTGATCGCTCATTTTGGCACGATACTACTGTTCCGGTTGGAATATGAGTTATGCGGACTGCCGACTCGGTTTTATTTACATGCTGCCCTCCTGCTCCTCCTGATCGGAAAGTATCTATTTTAAGGTCTTCAGGTTTAATGTCTATTTCAATATCATCATCAATTTCAGGCATAACATCTACCGACGCAAAAGATGTGTGGCGCCTGCCAGCAGCATCAAATGGGGAAATCCTGACTAAACGGTGCACTCCCTTTTCCGACTTTAAATACCCGTAAGCATTTGGTCCCTCCACTAAAACGGCGGCACTTTTTATTCCGGCTTCATCACCCGGCAGCATATCAAGTATGCTTACCTTATACCCCTTATCTTCAGCCCACCGGGTATACATGCGAAGCAGCATACTCACCCAATCCTGGGCTTCGGTACCTCCCGCACCCGCATGAAGAGTAAGAATAGCATTTCTACCATCATATTTGCCTGAAAGAAGGGTTTGTAATTTCATTTTTTCTAACTGCTTTTTAAAGTCCTTCATTTCATTAAGCAGTTCCGTTCGAAGTTCTTCATCATCGGTTTCGGTGCATAGCTCGATTAGGGTCAAAAGATCATCATATTTTTTTTCAAGTAATGTGAAATTATCAAATTTTTCCTTGAGGTCATTTAACCGCTGCAAGGTTTTCTGAGCCAATTCTTGATCGTTCCAAAAATCTGCAGCAAATGTCTTCTGTTCTAACTGATTTATCTCCAGTTTAATTTTATCGATTTCAAAGTGAATCCCTCAGTTCAGTTAAAACAGGCTTTGCCGCCTCTATCTCAATTCTATATTCATCAAGCATGTTTATCCCTCATTTCTTAAATATCTGTTTTCCTTTTAAACCGTTCTGCCGCAGCATTTTTTATATTTCTTGCCGCTGCCGCAGGGGCAAGGATCATTACGGCCTATTTTCTTTTGTTTCCTTATCGGTTGAGATTTTTCTCCGGTTTCACTATGAGAATAGGACATATTGTAAGTCTTTTCCCGTCTTTCCGGAGCTGCCTTTATCCGAACTCGGAAAAGATATCTCAAGGTATCTTCCTGTATATTTTTTATCATGTCCTGAAACATCTCATAACCTTCGAATTTATACTCTATCACCGGATCTCTTTGGCCGTATGCTCTAAGGCCTATGCCTTCTCGCAACTGATCCATAGCATCAATATGATCCATCCATTTCTGGTCAACGGTCTTGAGCATAATATACCGTTCCAGTTCACGCATGTTATCACTGCCGAGCTCAGCTTCCTTTTTCTCATAAGCAGCTTGAGCCTTTTCGGTGAGTATCCTGCAAATATCCTCCCTCGATATATCCTCAAGTTTACTCTCATCAATGTCGCAGCTTATTTGAAATATATCCTTCAAATACTCTGAAAGACCGCTTATATCCCACTCCTCAGGATGAATTTCCTTTGAAGCATATATATCCATCAATCGGCCTACAACTTGGGCAATCATTTCCATTATACTGTCTTTTAGGTTTTCACTTTCAAGCACATGCCGCCTCTGGGAATATATGACTTCACGCTGGGTATTCATCACATCATCATATTCTAAAACATGTTTTCTTATATCAAAGTTGTGGGCTTCAACCTTCTTTTGAGCACTCTCGATAGACTTTGTTATAAGCGGATGTTCAATAGGCTGATCCTCTTCTAAGCCTAACTTATCCATTATGCCTTTTATATTATCTGCTCCGAAAAGCCGCATTAAATCATCTTCCAGAGATATATAAAACCTTGAAGAACCCGGATCTCCCTGTCGTCCCGAACGACCCCTAAGCTGGTTATCAATTCTGCGGGATTCATGTCTTTCGGTGCCTATTATGTGAAGGCCTCCCAGCTCGGCCACTCCTTCTCCCAATACTATATCGGTACCTCTGCCGGCCATATTGGTCGCAATAGTCACAGCACCCTTTTGCCCTGCCTGTGCTATTATTTGCGCTTCCTTTTCATGATACTTGGCATTTAATACCTGATGGGGGATGCCCTTGCGTTTCAGCATGCTGCTTAAAAGTTCGGATTTCTCAATGGAAATTGTGCCTACAAGTACCGGGCGCCCTTTTCGATGACATTCTTGGATTTCTTCCACTACAGCATTGAATTTACCCTTTTCAGTCTTATAGACAGCATCAGGATAATCTGTTCTTATCATAGGTTTATTCGTAGGTATAACTACTACGTCAAGGCCGTAAATCCCGCGGAATTCCTCCTCCTCCGTAGCTGCAGTACCTGTCATGCCTGCAAGTTTCTTATACATGCGGAAATAATTCTGAAATGTTATGGTTGCTAATGTCTTGCTCTCGTTTTCTACTTTGACGCCTTCCTTTGCTTCAATGGCTTGGTGCAAACCATCGCTGTATCTTCGGCCGAACATAAGTCTGCCTGTGAATTCGTCAACAATTATTACCTGTCCGTCTTTTACAACATAATCCCTGTCTAATTTCATTAGTGCATGTGCCTTCAAGGCTTGTTGCAGATGATGTAATAATTCCATATTTTCTTCGTCATACAGGTTTTCAATGCCCAGAAAACTTTCTGCTTTTTTGATTCCTTTCTCCGTCGGCATGACGCTGTGAGCTTTTTCGTCCACCGTATAATCTTCATCTGGCACAAGTCGGGGAACAAATCGGGCAAATTTATAATATATATCCGTAGACTCTTCGGCCTGCCCTGAAATTATAAGCGGAGTTCGAGCCTCGTCAATGAGTATACTGTCAACTTCATCAACGATGGCATAGTTTAAAGGTCGTTGAACCATATGCTCTTTGTAGAGTACCATATTATCTCTCAGATAGTCAAAGCCGAATTCATTGTTGGTACCGTAAGTTATGTCAGCATTATAAGCTTTTTTACGCTCCTCAAAATCCAAATCATGAACTATCAGGCCCACCTCAAGCCCTAAAAAATTATATATCTTGCCCATCCATTCACTGTCTCTTTTTGCCAGATAATCGTTAACTGTAACTATATGGACGCCTTGTCCGGTAAGAGCGTTTAGATACACCGGCATTGTAGCAACTAATGTTTTGCCTTCACCTGTCTTCATCTCGGCTATGCGACCTTGATGGAGGACAATGCCGCCCATAATCTGGACGTCAAAAGGCCTCATATTCAGCGTTCTCTTGGATGCTTCTCTTACCACAGCAAATGCCTCCGACAAGATGTCATCCAGGGTTTCCCCATCGGAAAGCCGTTCTTTAAACTCATCGGTTTTACTGCGAAGTTCACTGTCGGAAAGCTTTTCGATGGAGGGTTCCAAGGCATTAATCACGTCAACCGTTTTTTGAAGTTTTTTGATTTCCTTTTCATTGCCGTTACCTAATATCTTATTAAGTATATTTAACATACTACCACCTCAATCTGCTTAAAAGCATCGGTCAAAATTGACTTTCTATAGTTGAATCATAGTATTAATTATATTACATTTTATTGTTTGTGTCATCTTATACTGCCTTTTTACACACGGCAAACGCATGAAAAAATATCCTAACATAACAATCCTAATATGTCTTCATGCGTTTGCCGTGGCCTTTTCTATCAACAGTAAATAATTTTTTTGAAAACTCATATGAAACTTTCATTGAGTAAACCATATGCAGATGATACAATAAAATAAGAGTTAACTGTTCGAAAATATATTCGATTCACCTACATCATTGAGGACTGGTATATATGCTTATATATTTGACAATGTGCGGCAGCAATGCTGACAGCAGCAAATTTGAACTGCTTTACAAGAATTATAAGGCATCTATGTTTAAAATAGCAAATGCCATCTTGAAAAATGTGGATTTGGCAGAAGATGCTGTTCAGCAATCCTTCATGAAAATTATTAAAAATTTACATAAAATCGATGATGTTTTTTCTAACAAAACCAGAGCTCTAATCGTTATTATTGTTAAGAACACATCTATTGATATATACCGCCGACGAAAGAAAAATTATGCCGTTTCCCTGGAAGAATTGGCAACTGAACCAATTGACACCAACATGGCACCGCCGGAATTTGTCATATCCGAAGAATCTGCGGAATTGATGAAAAGCAATATATCAAAATTGCCGCAAAAATACTCCGATGGTAGGATTCTGAGCAAAACGGCAGCCGTATTTATCATAGCTACATGGTTCCTGGTAGCCAAGGTTGAAGCCGTCAGAGTTCCGGTGATGAACTTTTATCTGGACATTAAGGATGAATTCACCAGGATAGTGATTAGGACGAAGGCACCGAATCCCGAGTGCGCCTGACCAATAAAAAAGAATTATACCTGCCGAGCTTTATACCCGACTCATATAAACCGGTTCGTGTCATCGACAATAAAAAGGAAAATTCAGAGGAAAGAGGGTGATTCCAGAAGTGCAGAATAGTTCAGGGTCAGGCTTAACTTCTTAACTTTCGGTTCCTGCTTATTCACTGCAGTAGGTGCTCTTGAAGATAAAAATCCAGTCATAATAGGGTTTGAATGGTATGAAAATGGCAGCCAACGCAGCTTATCTTACTATAGTGGAAAATCAATTCAAAGAGTAATTGTATATAAAAAGAAGTGACATAGTTATTTAATGAATATAAATATCAATGGGGTATCAATGATGGAATATAAAAAACGTTTTATTTTTTTATTTATCTTAATCATTCTCATACTGGGATTTGTTCTTTATAGAGGTTTTGCCTTAAGCAGGAATAAAATCTCCGAGGAACAAGCTAAGGAACTTATGTCAAAATCACAATCCCTATACCTATCTTTAGTAAATGCTCAATCATCATTTAACAGTAAATCACCGGAATTAAAAGTGGAAGGTGATAGCTATTGGCTGTATGTAAGGGACGAGCGGATAAACTCCAAAGAAAAAATTTTGAATCTGCTAAATGAAGTGTACACAAGCAAGCTTTCTGAAAAGATTTATAAGGATTTAAATTTTGAAGAAATAGACGGCCGCATACGCAGGCCGGTAAGTGATGTGGGCACCCTGGCTGATTATGTAAATGCGAAAATCAATCACATAACTGCTTTTAGAAATAGGTGCAAGGTTGAAGCAACTGTACCCCACAGCATGGATGATGACGATATACTATCCTACAGTGAGGAAACAATGGAGTTTGTATATGAGAAAGGCACCGGCTGGCGGTTAAACACGTTGGTGTTCTGACAAAGGCTTAAAAGGATAGATTCAGTAGTTGATTTTTCTTTTATCAACGAACTGCTAAAAGGCAGCTATTGTAAGAGTTTGGCCGTCCCGCAAAAGAACCGGAAATGATGTGTAAGCTGCTTTTCTTACAGCATTTATATAACCTTTCAGATGAAAGAGTGATAGAGGAAACAAGCTTAAACCTTGCCTACCTGAATATTGAGCTTGCAGATTTATACTAAACTAAACGATTAACATTGCATCACCAAACTAAAAAACTTATATCGCTTATTTACTGCCTCTTTGTACGCGTTTAAAATCTTTTCCCTTCCCGCGAAAGCACTGACAAGCATTATAGGGGTAGATTTAGGAAGGTGAAAGTTGGTTATAAGGCCGTCTACGGCTTTAAAGTTATAGCCTGGATAGATAAATATGTCGTTGGTGTTATTTAAATCAGCAGGCCTATTCTTCTATTCACAGCACTTAACACTGCGGCTGCTACAGCTTCATAGATGTCGTGTTTAATTAAAGCACTGCCTAAAAGATATTCTTCTTTTTCGTTCATTGAAAGGAAAAGAAGAACAGATACGGCTTGATAGTTGCCAATTCTATATATATACACATCATCTAATGAAAGCACAAAGTCCTCAGCCAAAAAAAGCCGCACAGCATTTAACGCAGCACAAGCTGTGGTTCTCATGCGATTTTGAAGTGATGTCAAACCTGTTGCTGATCCTTCTATGATTTTTCCTTCGGGATCAGCAAGTAAAACCTTTACTTCAAGATTATTACGGGTTTTGCTTGTTGCGATTTTCGATATTTTCAATCTCGGCTGCATCACATTTTTTTCATCATTTATCTGTGCAATACTTATTTTTTTGTGGTCGATTTCAGAGCCCAGAAATGCTATCAGTGTTGATTCTACATCTCTTGCTATCTGCTTAGGGCTTCTGCCGGTTTTTGATATGACATGAATTTCTGATATTTTGCCATCAGGGCCTGTTATAATTTTCGCCGAAACAATGTCCTTTATTTTTTTTATCAGGTCCTCGCAATGGGAAATAAGCATAGTTTCCTCTGAAAAATAATCCATGATATCACCCCACATTTAATATGTTTTAAATTCGACTTTTATTCGGCAATTCCTTCTATAGTAAATATAATGATTAAAATATTATCAATAAACATTAAAAAGCCCGCTGTTTAGGCGGGCTTTGATTTATTCTTAAGTATTACAAAAGTTCGGGCTCTATCAACCCGTAATTGCCGTCGCGGCGCTTATAAACCACGTTGACTTCGTCAGTTTCAGCATTAGAGAAAACAAAGAAATTATGACCCAATAAATCCATCTGCATTACGGCTTCTTCCAAATCCATGGGTTTTAAGGCAAATTTCTTGATTCTTACAATTCTGGGCTCATTTTCATTTGATGCTTTCTTGCCATTTCCGCTGTAGTCAAAAGATTTCTTTTTGATGTTTCGAGCTGTTTTAGTCTTATACTTTTCTATTTGTTTTTCCAGTTTATCCACTACAGCATCGATGGAAGAATACATGTCATAGGTTTCCGTTTCACCGCGCAGCAGCATGCCATTAATAGGCATAGTCACTTCCACAATGTGCCGATTCTTTTCGACACTTAATGTTACTTGAGCTTCTACCTCACTGTCAAAGAATTTTTCGAGCTTTCCTAATTTCTTTTCTGCATAGTCCTTTAAAGCTTTTGTTACAGTAAAATTTTTACCGCTGATGTTTAATTTCATAAAGCTCAACTCCCTTCTGGGAATTTTTTATAAAATGCATCGATTGATGCATTTATCCGAAATTGCAATTATTGCTATATGTAAATATATTATATATAATATTTTGAGTTTATTCAAATTATATTTCCGCTAGCAAGCGGTAAAAACATAAAAAGCCTGGGATAGCCCAGGCTTATTTTCAGCTATTGAACCAATGTTACATTTTCGGCTTGAGGACCTTTCTGGCCTTCTACAACGTCAAATTCTACGCTATCTCCTTCTTTTAAGGTCTTAAAGCCTTCCTGCTGAATTGCCGAATAGTGAACAAAGACATCTTTGTCTCCTTCGACTTCGATGAAACCATAACCTTTTTCTTGATTAAACCACTTAACTTTACCTTGCAATTATTCATTCCTCCTAAAAACTCAATAAAAATATATGTCTATCTGGTTTCAATATATCACACTCAAAAAACAAAGTCAAATTTAACTTCCAACTTACTTATTAAATGCTCGGTTTTAAGCAACTCCTAATCATGAAAGCAGCCGTCACCTATAAACTCCCGTATAATAGATGTAAGCGGAATATCTCTTTCATCATCAATCGGTTCCACATACTCCAGAAATTTTAAGAGGTGTTTTGCCTTTATATACTCCGGTTCTTGAATTTTAATTTGTTTCAAAAGCGGAATCGCATATTTTTTTAGTACAGGTATTTCATAGACTAATGCGGAATTAAACATTATATCTGCTTCTTCCTGATATGGAAAAATATTTTCCTGTGCACCTTTCATAACAGACGGCCATATAGATATGGTTCTTTTGGCATCAGCTGCCCTGCTCCAGCTGTCGCGAACCATTCGCCTTAATAATCTTGTATCTGTAGTAGAAATTCGGTTGTGATTGTCAAGATTGATTTGAGTCAAAGCACTTACATATATTTTAAATTTGTTTTCTTTCGGAATTGATGCCGTTAAATGCTCATTCAATCCGTGAATACCTTCGATAATAATAGGCTGGTCTTTTTCAATTTTTATTGGAGAATTTTTATATTCCCTTTTCCCTGTTTGGAAATTGAATTTTGGCAGAATAACTTCCTTCCCCTGAATAAGTCTTGTCAAGTGCTGATTAAAGAGCTTGAGGTCAATAGCCTCTAATGCTTCAAAATTCGGTTTTCCATCCTCACCTAGCGGAGTCTTATCTCTGTCTAGAAAATAATCGTCTAAAGAAATAGAAATTGGTTTAAGGCCGTTTACCATAAGCTGCACTATTAGCCTCTGAGCAAAAGTGGTTTTGCCCGATGAGGAAGGGCCGGCTATAAGAATTATTCTTAACTGTTCACTGTCTTTATAAATAATATCTGCAATCTGGGCTATCTTTTTTTCATGGAGGGCCTCAGCTATTCTTATGATCTCACCGCTTTTACCTGATGTTATGCAGTCGTTTAAAGCTCCTACATCGGGAATCCCCAGAATCTGTGCCCAACTGTTTGATTCTCTGAATATACTGGAAAGTTTTGGCTGCTCACGATATGGCGCTATATAAGTAGGATTTGTTTTACTTGGATGTTGTAAAATAATACCTGGCAAATAGAACCTTAGTTTAAACCATTTTAAGTAACCTGTAGATGGCACCATATATCCGTAAAAGTAGTTTTTCATGCCGTCCAGTTCATATATATTGATATATTCCTCTTTCCGATACTTTAGAAGCCTTACTTTGTCTTGCATACCGGCTTTTTCAAACATATCCAGAGCATCTTCAATAGGTATTTTATTTTTTTTAATGGGAACATCCTTTTCAACCAACTGCCTCATTCTGTTCTCTATGGCCTCTACTTCTTCCTCGCCTATTGGTTCTTCAGCCATAATCTCGGAATACAATCCATCGCCAAGAGAATGTTCAATACGAACCTGACAGTTCGGTATAATATCGTAGCAAGCCTTTACAAATAAAAATATCAATGACCTTAGATATATTTTTATCCCGGTTTCTGTCAACATGTCGATAAACTCTACCTTACAATCTTTATCAATAACATATGTCAGTTCTCTAAGGTTCCCATCAACTATGGCAGCAATAATAGGAGAATTAAAATTATGCTGGTAATCCTCTGCTATTTCCACTAGCCTTATTGCCTTATCAATACTTATATTTTCAAAACCCTTGATAGTTATATTCATGGTACACCTCTTTTCTTGCAAAAGCTCTTATTACGGCATATTTCAAGTTATAAATAAACTATCGGCTTGCTCCTCCTCCGCCGCTGCTGCCACCGCCAAAGCCGCCTCCACCGAAACCGCCGCCTCCAAAACCGCCGCCGCCAAAGCCGCCGCCGAAAGGACCGCCAAAGGGATTCCTGCGGTAGTACCGGCGGCTGTGTTTTTTAGTCAGCAAGATCAGGATAATTATGAAAATTATTACGGCAAGAAGTATTTCTCGAAAAGTTATGTCATCAGTTTCCGCAACTGAATAATTTTGCAGGTCGGATAATTCTTCATCTGCTAAATCCAAACCATATTCCTTGGCAACTTCAGAACAAACTGCCATAAAGGTATCTCGGATTCCTTTGGAATACTCTCCTATATCAAAGGCGGGCAGTGCGAAATTGTCCAGAATAGCCCCCGCCTTACCGTCATTTATTACACCTTCAAGGCCATACCCTACCTCTATCCGGATGCGTCCTCTTTGATTATTTAAGATGCTCTCTTTATTTACCAAGATTAAAATACCATTATTTTTTTCCTTATCGCCTATTCCCCAGCTCCTAAATAATTTGAGGGCATAATCTTCTATCTCCATATGCGATAAGTCATTTACAGTGACAACAACTATCTCGGCTTTAGTCTTATCATCTAGTGTCTTTGCAATTTTTTGCATTTCCAGTTTGTCAGCTTCATTTATAAGGTTGGCATAATCAAATACATAAAGGTTTATATTAGGTTTGGCAGGTACAGGTTCAGCCGAAGCGAAACCCGAGTTTATAAGCATAATGCTCAAAGCCAGAACCGCAACGACAAAAGATAATGGTTTGGTTTTTACGGGCTTTTTTAATTCATGAGATTTTAATTTTTTAATCAATTTATGTCACCGCTTTCGCAACAAATCAGCCTGCAAATTACAGTTATTTACTATCATCGTTAAAATCTACAATCGGAGTTTCATTTGCATTTTCCGCAGCTTTAAAGTAGTCCTTCTTTTCAAAGCTAAAAAGTTTTGCAACAATTACGGTTGGAAATCTTCTTATTTTTGTATTGTAATCCTGTACAGCATTATTATAATCCATGCGAGATGTTGCTATACGATTCTCTGTTCCTGCCAGTTCATCTGCCAGTTGTCGAAAATTGGCATCGGCCTTCAATTCAGGATAGTTCTCCGCTATTGCAATGAGCCTTGACAGAGCCGTTGTAAGCTCCTGGTCAGCCTCAGCCTTTTCAGTTACGGAACCAGCGGCCATGAGTTTCTCCCTAGCTCTTGTAACCTCTGTTAATATTTTTTCTTCATGTGCGGCATAACCTTTTACTGTATTTACTAAATTAGGTATTAAATCCATCCGCCTTTGCAGTTGATTTTCTACTTGACTCCATGCGCTGTTAACTGCCTCATCGGCTGCTACCAAGCTGTTGTATGTCAAAAAAACAGGCATTACCAAAATAGCGATTATTAATAGTACGGCTATTACTATTTTAAATACGTTTTTCAATAAAGTCCCCTCCCATGTTCGATGTGTATCTTATATATTATACACGAAAATCTATGAAAAAACAGCACCTTATAATTTATAATAAATAGCAAACTGTTTATTTGCTGAATTTTGTAAATGTATTATACTGTATACAGGTATTTATTTTTTTGTTGTATTCAGTAGTTATCTGTTGGTTTTAGTTATATTAAACATATAATACAGATAAAATAAACTATATGTCATTTGTAATATATAATTTGGAGGGAAGAAGATGAGTAAAAGGCTTATTGCTGTTTTGTTAACTGCTTTATTATTAACAGGGCTTTTGGCCGGCTGCGGCGGTAATGCAAACGGACCTGCTAATGATAATGAACAAAAAGCCGAAAACGTTTTTGTAACAATTGCGACGGGAGGTACAGCCGGAACTTATTTTCCACTTGGCGGTGCACTTGCTGACATTTGGACAAATAACATCAGCAATGTTAATTCAACAGCACAGACAACAGGTGCATCGGTAGCCAATGTCAATTTGCTTCGAAACGGTGAAGTGGAGGTAGTTTTTGTTCAAAATGATATAGCATATTATGCAGCTAACGGCATCGAGATGTTCCAGGATAATAAGTATGAAGACATTAAAGGACTTGCCACTCTCTACCCGGAAACCATTCAAATTATTACCCTGGAAGGCAAAAAAATAGATTCGCTGGAAGACTTAAAGGGTAAAAAGGTTGCCGTAGGTGCGGCAGGAAGCGGTACTGAGGCTAATGCCAGGCAGATACTAGAGGCTGCTGGAATTACTTATGATGATATTAGTGTCCAGTATTTATCCTTTTCTGAAGCCGCAAATAATTTAAAGGACGGCAATGTCGATGCAGCCTTCGTTACTGCAGGATTCCCAACAGCAGCCGTCCAAGATATTGCAGCACAGCATAAGGTAAAACTGCTGACCGTTGACGATGCACTGGCAGACAAACTTATAGAAAAGTATCCATTCTATGTTAAAACAGTCATACCTGCCGACACTTACAACGGCATGGCAGAAGATGTAAAAGCTGTTTCCGTTATGTCAATGCTCGCAGTAAGTTCAAATCTTGACGAAGAAATTGCTTACAACTTGCTCAAGACAATGTATGAAAATCCGGACAGATTAAAAGCCGCCCACTCAATGGGTGCTTTAATCAAGGCTGAAACAGGTCGTGATGGTATGTCAATCGACCTTCATCTGGGTGCTGACAAATATTTTAAAGAAGGAAAATAAATTCTGGAGGGATACTGAGCATTGGAAATTAACTCCAATGCTCAGGTTTTATGAAACTGCGGTTAGAACTTTTTATACTTCTGATTATTTTTTGTATGGCTATATTTTTCTCCAATTATCGAATAGTTAAAGAAAAAACTCTCATATTAGAGGATGAACAACAAAAGACAGTTACGGTTATAGCTGTTCCAGACAGAAGATTTGCACTGAACTTCATACATTCTGTGCAGAAAACTCCGGTACATGAATTTTTTTTTATCGGAGATGATAATAAATTCATTCTAGAAAAAACAACTTACCGCTCTTTAGGAGTCGGTCTTCCTTTTTCAGACGAAAACGGTGAATTTTTAAATAAAGAGGGTGAATTCGTCCTTAATATGCACAGGGAATTTGAATCAATACCTATAAGAGTTTCACCTATTCCGCAACATTCTATAACCGTTGACGGCAAAGACTATCCCCTTCTTGATTTTGTCGAACCCGAGGGTCTGCTCATCATACGAGCAAAAGATAGGTTGCTAATAAAAAATACATTACACAAGGAGAGGGAAAATGAGTGATAAATACCAGGAAACTTCTCAAAATCATGAGGATATATTGAGAAAGTTTGATAAAGAATCGGATTATCGAGTCCTTTCAGGATTTTCCGCTAAGATAGTGGCAGCTATCGCTATTGCTTTTTCTGTTTTTCACCTTTATACAGCTGTTTGCGGAGTGCTGGATGCCATGATTCAAAGGTCTATTCATCTTTCCTTCGGATTATGCTTAATCTTTTTGCTATATCCTGCCAGAAAGGAATGGCCTAGAAATAAAGTTCATCCGGTAGATGTGGTTTTCGCTATTTTAGGTGCAACAGCACCTATGTATATAATAATTTTTTATCAGGACCTGGTTTTGCGTGCAGGAACCGTTACAACCATGGATTATGTCATAGGACTTATTGCAATACTATTGGTCTTAGAGGCTGCTCGGCGCGTGGTCGGCTGGCCTATTGTGACTATCGCCTCCTTATTCATCTTATATGCACTGTTCGGGCGTCAAATTCCCGGCCAATTGGCGCATCGTGGAATTGCTCTGCCCAGTCTTGTCGGGCACCTTTTTTATACTACTGAAGGCATTTTTGGAATACCTATTGGGGTTTCTTCCACTTTTATATTCCTTTTTATACTGTTTGGAGCTTTTCTTGAAAAAACCGGCATGGGAGAATTCTTTATTGACTTAGCCAACGCCGTAGCCGGCTGGGCATCTGGCGGCCCGGCTAAAGTTGCGGTGCTTTCCAGCGGTCTTATGGGCACCGTTTCCGGCAGTTCCGTAGCTAATGTGGTTGGAACCGGAAGTTTCACCATACCTATGATGAAAAGGCTGGGCTACAAACCTGAATTTGCAGGGGCTGTAGAAGCAACTGCATCTACAGGCGGTCAGTTGATGCCCCCTATTATGGGTGCTGCAGCTTTTCTCATGTCCGAATTTACACAGATACCTTATGTGAAAATAATCGGAGCTGCGGTTATTCCGGCTCTTCTCTATTATTTTGGAGCTTGGACCGGAATTCACTTGGAAGCTAAGCGTCTTGGACTTAAAGGATTAAATAAGGATGAGCTTCCAAAAATTAAAACAATTCTCTTGGAACGAGGACATTTAATGCTGCCGCTTGTAGCCATAATATATCTTTTAGTAAAGGGATTTTCCCCAATGAAGGCTGCTCTTTTTGCTATTATTTCATCAATAGTAGCTTCCTTACTTAGAAAAAATACAAGAATAAGTTTAGCAGATATCATAAACGGTCTTGAGCAGGGAGCCAGAAGTGCTCTTGGCGTTATTGCGGCCACTGCTTGTGCAGGTATAATCATAGGTGTTGTAACTCAAACGGGACTTGGTTTAAAAATGGGCTCTACCTTAGTCGGTCTTGCTAAAGGCAATCTGTTACTTACACTGTTTTTTACAATGATAACATCAATCATATTGGGCATGGGGGTTCCTACTACGGCTAACTATGTTATTACATCAACAATAGCTGCACCTGCACTTTTAATGATGAATGTACCGGTACTTGCCGCTCATATGTTCGTCTTTTATTTCGGCATTATTGCTGATATTACGCCTCCGGTAGCATTAGCCGCTTTTGCCGGTGCCGGCATAGCTAAGGCAAATCCCTTAAAAACAGGACTGGAAGCTTCTAAGCTTGCCATTGCTGCTTTCCTGGTACCCTATATATTTGTATACAGCCCATCCATGCTTTTGATAGATGTAACTGCGTTTGGAATCATACAAATTATCATCACTTCCATAATCGGCATTATCGGCGTGGGCTCTGCAGTAGCAGGCTACTTAATAACTGATGAATCGTTTGTAGAACGCATTATCTTTTTTATCGGCGGGATACTGCTGGTAACGCCCGGCTTAATAACCGACCTTGCCGGCTTGGTACTGCTGATATTAGGCTATATTATGCAGCAGCGCAAAATCTCAAAACATGTTGTAAAAGGTAGCGAAAACTAAAATATAATCTGAATGATTTATAGGGATAGAAATATTCGTTTTACATAAGGTCGTTGGGTAAATATATTTGCCTTCATAAGGCTAACCTGACGACCTTAATTTATGTATCAAAAAACACAGCCGTTTTGATGCTGTTTTTTATAAACAATTTTTTGTTATGTTATGTTTTACATAGAAGAATACTCCCTTCTAAGAATTTTTTTATATTAATTTTACCGCTAATTGGGCTTTTACCGCGTAAAAAATCCATCTCTTTTTTTACTTCTGTAAAATCAAAAAGCGTAGAAGCAAACCTTATAAATTGCTCATTGTTATAATCTTCAAGTCCCATCGATGCCACATTCTTAAGCGCTTTATCTATAGCTCGGCGTATTCTCATTTCAATAGCCTTTATATCGGTGGATTTTTTTTCATCACAATTTTCGTAGTATTGTTTTAGATACTGATATATATCCTGTAAATTATTTATATTCTGCCAGAACTTTTCGTGGTTTTCTATGATGATCTTTATATCTTCACTGCCGGTTTCGCCAAGTATTCCCAGGTCTGCCAGAAAAAATTCTACTTTGTTTAGACCCTTTTTTATATTTACCTCAAGCTGCGGCATATCATCCAGATTAATTACTGTCGTTCGTATTTTATTAACGGTGTCTTTTAGTTTAATGATTTCCTGTACTTTGGAAATCACGCTTACGGTTTCTATGGCATTGATTGGCTTATGTATGAAAAACTCGATTCCAGCCTGATAAGCCTGGGAAATCATTGCCTGGTCCTCAACTTGTGAAATCATAATAAAATGTGTATTAATACCTCTTTTTTTCAGACTCCTTATTATTTCCAGCCCGTCTTTACTTGGAAGAAGAAAATCCATAAGCACTATGTCCGGCTTCAAAACGGAAATTTTTTTCTCAGCTTCTTCACCATCTCCGCTGTCCCCGACAATGTCTCCAAGATTGTTGTTTTCAATAATTCCCGAAAGAATTCGCCTTACTGCTCTATCATCATCTACTATAATCACGCGAAAGTTCATGTTTATCCCCCTGCACAATTGTAAAATTTCCCTCTACGGGCATGCGTATTTCAAATTTTGTGCCCTCAGTAGGAGTTGAAGTTACTGAAAGGCTGCCGCTCATATCCTCTACGAGATTTTTTACATTGACTAAACCAAGCCCGGTAGAAATTAAGCCGTCTTCGTTGTATTTCGTAGAAAAGCCCGGTTCAAAGATATAGGGAAGGTCTTTAGCATTGATCCCCTTCCCATCATCAGAAACAGTTATTATAACAGATTCTTCGTCTAAACATATATTTATTTCAACAACTCCTTTATCATCTATAGCATCTAGAGCATTAGAAACCAAGTTGTTGAAAATGGAAAACATCGAAAAGTAATTAATTACAACCAAATTTGGTACTGTATTGATTTTTAATTTTACATCTTTTTCAATTGCGCTTATCAATCTCTGTGTATTTGATTTAATTATATCAAGTACGGCTGTTAGCTGCATGCCGCCTATTTCTTCGGGCAGCAGTTCTTTTACTCCTGCCAAAATTCTAAGGTAATCCTTTTTTATTTCGTGAATATCTTTGGCAAGATTCAAGGCTTTTTTCTTTAATCTTATAATATCATTATCAGTAATACCCAAGACTAAAGATTGATATATCTCATAACCTTCCCTCATCGCATCTTCTAAGTCTTTTGAGGATTTTTTTATATAAAAAAACTCAGCCTTCAAATCCGACAGCAGTTTAAGTAGTTCGGCATAACGTTTTTCATGTTCTTCACGCATTATAACAAGCCTGTATCGCTCTATTATCCAATAGACGGCAAATGTAATAATGCTGCGAATCAAGCCTACGGCAAGCACCCTATTGAATATTTCCTGAAAGTAACTCAAATTCATTTCGCCTCTTGCGGTAAGCTCGACAAAATTAGCTCCGATATCTGCTAAGGTCATTGCTGCAATAAAGTTTACAGGCATCTTTAAAAGGGCTTTTATATTCCCTATTCTTAAAAATACTCCATATGCTACATAAAAAAAGAAAGCAGGATAGTGAAGATTAACTGCATAAATAAAAGTGTTTTTGCCGATAAGGCAGCTCAAGAGTATGCGAAAAATCATAATAACCAGCCCGGAAAAGGGAACCAATACCATTTCAGGTATATAATCAAAATATAATACCAAAAACGATAGGGTGACAACTCCTACGGTAAATCTGAAATTAGTTCCAAAAGGATAAAAATACAGCTCCCCTGTCAGGGCTGCCAAGGCTGCGGTTATCAGCATTTCCTTGTAATAGCTTTTAACGGACAAGCTTTCATCTCCCTCCTGATAGGAGAGTTGTTTGGTTTTAAAGAACCTTACTAAATAATATTATACCAAAATCTATCGTTGATTCCACTGTAGAAAGTCAGTTTTGTTGTAAAAAGTATTTATTAATGTTTTTGTTATAAAAAAGCGGGCGGGCGGGCGGGCGACCAGTGGTCGCCCCTACTTTTAGGATGATTTGCTTAATGCTGCTTTTAGAATAGCTTTACGAATCCTGCTTAATGCTGTTTTTAGAATAGTTTGATGAATGCTGTTTCTGTTTTTAGAATAGTTTGATGAATGCCAGGACAAGTAATAAAGTTCCCGGCAGATAAACCATCTATACTTACTGCAATTGCAAGTATGATTCCGGTAAAAATGTTCAATCGACATCTCCCCTTTTATTTATGCGAATTCTTCATTGTTTTTTGGTTGTTCCGGTTTATGCTTTAAACTCTGTGGTTTTAGCTTTTAATACTTCTTCTTGCAGCAGCTGCCATATCTCTCTAAATAATGTTGCAAATCTGGGTGATGAACGTAATGACAGAATATCTCTCGGTCTTGGAATATCCACCGGAACTATTGCTTTAACTTTCCCGGGATGTGCTGTCATTACCATTATCCTGTCAGCCAAAAGAAGTGCTTCGTCAATACTGTGTGTTATAAAAATAGAAGTTTTGCCGCTGCCATCCCATATTTTTAAGAGTTCTTGCTGTAAAATCAGCCGATTTTGTTCGTCAAGAGCTCCAAAAGGCTCATCCATAAGTAAAATTTCAGGGTCACTTACAAAAGCCCGTGCAACATTGATTCTCTGTTTCATCCCACCGGATAATTGATAAGGAAAGGCATTTGCAAATTTGTCCAGACCCATTAATTTTAAATAATGCTCGACTATGTTCAATCTTTTATCACTTGGGAAACCTCTAATTCTCAAACTGTAAGCTACGTTTTCCGCAACCGTCATCCATGGAAATACGGAATCGCCCTGAAATACCATTGATGTCAAAGGTTTTTCAGGATTTTTCGACCTCATAAACACCTTTCCTTTGGTTTGCTTTTCCAAACCGGCCAAAATCCTAAGCAATGTGGTCTTGCCACAGCCGCTAGGACCCAAAATGCATAAAAATTCACCTTCACTTACCGATAAATCTAAGTCTTTAATTGCAACAACCTTTTCCTTGCGTGTATAAAACTCTTTATTTAGTTTTTCTATGCGTATGACCTCGGTGGGATACAATAAGCTCACCTCCTGTTGTTTGCCCAAGGTATAACAATTTTTTCCGCAATATCTAAAAGACATGAGAAAATATATCCTAAGAAAGCCATTGTAATAAGAGCTACAAACATTTTCTCAATGTCGAACATGTCATATGCTCGCCAGACCATCCACCCAACTCCCGCTTTTGCTGCCGAAAGCTCTGCTGCTACTATCAGCAGCAATGCAGTACCCATACCTAGCTTAAAGCCTGCAAATATCATGGGCAGTGCTCCGGGAAAAGCCACCGTTGTGTAAAACTGAAAAGGGCTTGCTCCAAAGTTTTTTGCTATGTCAAGATATATTTCATCAATATTTAATACACCTGCCATGGTATTTATTAGGACTAGGTAGAACACCCCGATGGCTATAGTAAATATTTTCGACGTTTCACCTAGACCAAAAATGATGAGAATCAGCGGCATAATTGCCAGTTTTGGAATTGGGAAGGTGACTGCTACCATAGGCATAAGACTGGCCCTTACCGGTGGAAAAAGTCCCATTGATAAACCTAGGACTACCCCAGGCACAGCTCCTGCTACAAATCCCAGCAGTATTCTTCGAGCACTGATAAGAGTGTGATACAAAAGTTCCCCGGAATAAAGCATTGGAATCATAGTTTTAAAAATCATTACAGGGCTCGAAAACAATCGAACATCAATAAGCCCCCATCGTGCGAACAACTCCCATAATACCAAGAGCAGTGACGGGGATAAAAAAGTCAGGACTTTTAGTATAATCGCTTTATTTATCAATTTTGTCTTGGGTTTGCACTCTTCTTCTTTAATAACAATATTCATCTGTTCAATGTTTTTATAAATATGTTCTTCAAATAAGCTCATGGTATTTCTCCTTTTTTCATTAAGTTGGCCGAAAACCGTTATTCGATTTTCGGCCGCATATATTACCTATTTGGAATATCTTCCCAATATTTTAACGGCATATTCGGCATAACTGTTGTCTACCACATCTTCGGCCTCTAATTCTCCTTTTAATAAATCTCTTTGTTTATACCAGTCAAGGTCCATTTGGATACCTTTCATTCTTACGAAACCATCGGGATTAAATCCAACGGGGTACATTTTTTCATAAAGTTCCTTCTCTTTTACAACTGAATACTCTGCAAGGATTGATATGATTTCGTCTTTGTTTATGTTTTTAAAAAAGGCATCATTATAATCTCTTATGGCTTTAATATAAGCAACCATGAAACGGTTAGCAACTTCAGGCCGGTCAAGCATGCTCTTTCCATAGACCAAAAGTGCAGTTTGAGCATAAGGGTCATACTCAGAAGGGTCTTTCCACGGATCTGCAATATCTTTGGCGATAGCGGCAGCTACAAAGGGTTCGATTACCATACCTCCATCGATGCTTTTATTGCTCATAGCAGCCACGATATCGGGAAAACTCCTTACGACTTGTAAATCTACATCATTTGTAGTCATCCCTGCCTGATTCAGGACTCGGTCCAGTGCAATTTCATCAAGAGAAGCGGTGCCTACTACAGCAAGTTTACGCCCTCTTAAATCCTTAAAGTCTTTTATCTCATCTGTCAAGTCTTTACGTATCATTAAACGATAATATCCCTGGCCTTCAACATTAATACCTTTGTCTCCGACAATTTTTATCGGTATATCTCGAAGAATTGCATTAAACAACCCAGATGCCGTAACGGTACATCCTACATCAAGCTGGCCTGCTCCCAAGGCATTTATCATATCTTGACCGGTATTGAAAGCAATAGATTCAATTTCGATGCCTAGTTCCTCGTAATAACCTTTGGCCATACCTATGAGCACACCTGCGTCTGAAACAACCTCCTTCATGCCCACTGTCACCTTTACGGGCGGGGAAAGAGGCTCAAGTTCAGGTTTTTTTCCGACAGTTTGTTCTTTTTGTACTTCTTCAGGTGCCACATTATCGGTTTTCTCTTTTACCGCCTGCCCTCCACATCCAGCAACAGTTATTGAAAACAGCATAACCGCAGCTAAAAGCAGTGCTATACGTCTCAAAAAAACCACCCCTTTAAAAAATAACTTTCTTTATATTATTCCTGTGGACATAAATCGGTTACGACTTATAAAATAATTTATTGAAAATAAAATCATTAACATAACTGTTCCAAAAATTATTCACATAAGAGGAACAGTAAGATAGTCGAATTCATATAATGGAATTAACCCGGAATTAATTAATATTTTTAACAAGTGTTTAGAGCATTAATTACATAGACTAATCGTTTTTAAAGCATTTGGGGAAGGTGGTGATTTTAATAGGCTTTGCTTTAATAATTTTTTTACTGTTTCTCGCAGCTTATTATTACATGGTAAAACAAAAAAATTTTATAGGCGGATTTCATAAGGTTAAGATTCAACAATCAAAATCTGTCGACAATTTAAACTGTTTAACGGTATTTGACAAGAGCGATAAAGTTCATGCAGAAAGAGGTGGTAAGGACAAAAACTTAGAATCATGTTCAAAATTTCAAGAAGAAATTCAAGAACAATGCTCACACTATGGCGAAGAAGAGTCCTTTAATAAAACAGAAGATGAAAAATTGGATTTATATAAAGAGTCCTCACATGATAGTGCGTCACAAGATATATTAGATATTTTGGAAATTAATCAAATGGAAGGAAAAAGGGAGGATGAAAAAATGGCTTTAATTAAGGTTCCCGTTTTAATCGGTGAAGGTTCTATCCAAAAAATGGTAGAATCCACCGTAACGCTGGACGAAAATGCAATTAAGGTAAAGGAAATAAGGGCTTTGGTAGAAAACCTGAATACTACTGTTATACAGGATAAAGTCATTATTCAAGGAACACTTCACAAGCAGATATTCTATGTTGGAGAGGACGCAGTTGTTCACCATAAGACAGAACTTATACCTATCAGCTACTTTATTGATATAGATGGAGCATTACCTGGAATGAACACAACCGTAACACCTGTGGTGGAACATGTAGCCTTCACGCTTTTAGATGCAACAACTCTGCACCAGAAGGTCATATTATCTTTTTCTGTTATAGTAACAGATGTTCAAAATCTTGAAGTTGAAACAGGAGAAGAAGAAACACCGCTTTATTATGTATCTGAAATTGTGGGGCAAAACTTGCAGCAGCTTATAGTTGAAACAACGGTAACACTGAATCAACCGGCACTTAAAGTTGACGAAATAACGGCCGTAGTGCAGGATATATTAACTGATGTGATAACAGATAAGGTAATTATTCAAGGAATTCTTCATAAACAAATATTCTATGTAGGACTTGACAATATAGAATATCACCAAGCGGAAGATATACCTTTCAGTCTCTTTGTAGATGTAGAAGGAGCCGCTCCCGGCATGCATGTTCAAGTAGAATCAACTATTGAAACAATTAATTATGCTCTTGAAAACAGTAATGATTTAACGCAAAAAGTAGTTATTCAATTTTCTGTTGTAGTCACACAGAATACCAGCCTAAACATTATCGAGGGAACGGAAGAACCAATTCTTCTTGTAGATGAAGTGGTGGGCGAAACTACCGGCCAAACTCTTTTACAAGATATTATAACAATGGATAAACCAACTCAAAAGATAAGGGATGTTGATGCAGAGGTTACATCAATTACTGCTCAAATCATTGCAAATAAGGTAATCATCCAAGGTATAATCCACAAGCAAATATATTATATCGGCACCGACGATATTGAATATGAAATGGGCGAAGACGTAGAATTCAGTTTCTTTGTTGATTTGCCCGATGCAGAACCGGAGATGCATGCGGCCTTGGTACCGACTATAGAAAGCGTAATAACGGAATTGCTGAGTGAAACCGAAATGTTGGAAAAAGTTGTGCTGAAGGTGGATGTGTTAGTATTGTCAACAGTAAGATTAAGCATCGGAACTGTGCCTATGCCATAACAATAATAGCAATAGCAAATGTTAAAAGCAAGCGGCCATAACTGCTAGTTTTATAGCAGAATTGCCGCTTTTTATAATTCATAAAGAGACCTCAATTGAAAATATAAAGCCTAATAGGTATAAGGTTCAAATCCATTGAAGGTATTATTGCTTACCACCATATACTGTCACAGCCAACATTCTTTGAGCCCCTATATATGTTCCCCTCATCCTATCGCTCCTCCTAAATCTATTTTTATTTCATTGTATGCAATATTAATCTAACCGTTTATAAAAACAGAAATTTAACTCTGTAACACTTCATTCTAAATTGAATATAATTTATTAGGAGGTGATAATGACATGGCTTTTACCTATACAGCAAGTTCTACAGGCAGTACACTTCAGACTGAAACTGTTTCAATTGAAGTGTCGCCCGCCAGCGGAGTAATTGCAGCCACAATGCTGCCCGGAGATTCAGTTTCTGGCACAATAAATGTATCAAATACGGGTACCGTTGACGAATATTATTTTGTTACGGCTGATTGGAAAGCTGCTGATGATACAACACCTTCTTTGGCAGCACTGTTAGCCTATAATTTAAATGTAAGTGTTGCTGCTGGGGATACAGATTTGTTTGTCGGCAAACTGGAAGACCTGATAGATAGACCAGACAGCCCCGGCAGGGAGTTGACTTTGGCAACTGCTAGTGAAGACGTAAGCTTTAATTTTACTTTACCCGCAGATGCCGGTAATGCTGTGCAAGATATTGACCTGGCAATAGATTTTGTTTTTGTGGCGACTTCATAAACAAGGGCCTTCATGAGAAGGCCCTTATTGTAAGGAGAGATTTGAATGGGAAAACATCGTGAGAGTAATATTGTGGCGATGATGCCTGCAAGAAATGAATCGGGTCGGCATCTATGTGAAGTGTTAAATCATCTTTCACAATGGGTTGATAAAATAGTAGTCCTTGACGATGCCTCAGAAGATGATACCTTTGAAATTGTCAACAGAAATGAGAAAGTTATAGCTTATAAAAATGAGCATTGTATCTTTGAAGAAAATGAGTCGGCTTTAAGATCAAAGCTGTGGGAACTAACAATAGCACAAAATCCAAACTGGATTTTGGCTATCGATGCCGATGAAATTTTTGAAGACAGAATTATTGATGAAATACTTTTGTTAATAAATCAGGATTATTATGATGCTATTTATTTTAGAGTATTTGATTTTTGGTCATCCAAAATCTGTTATAGGATAGATGGCGGTTGGAATCCATGGACCACGTTCTGGCCTTTTTTAATAAGATACAACCCCGATATAAGTTATTATTGGCCTGATAGAGAAATTCACTGCGGCAGATTCCCGCGGCCCTGTGAAAATTTTATACCTTATTACTCAGACATCAGAATCAAGCATTTTGGTTGGGCAGATTCAAAGGATCATTATAAGAAGTTTTTGTTTTATCGAGATAAGGATATAAAATTTTTTGGACAAATCAGGCCACATACTCAAAGTATAATGATAACACCAAAGCCCCATGATTTGGAAACATGGAAAGATTCAAAGCGGCTTAGTTTTTTGCAAGAGGTGTACTCGTAAATGTATGATGTTCTATACCTGGTGGTATCTACAAATCTGCCCCAGTTGGAAGGATTGGCAGATGTTAGGCTTGCAAGAACACCAGAGGACTTTGTATCATGCCTTGATTGGGCAGTTTATAATGGAAAAAGCCAAGAAAAAATAAAATTACGAATGGAAATAGCAAAACAGAACACTTGGAAAATGCGAGCTATATGTATAGCTGAAAAAATAAAAGAATTAATTTTAGAACCTTAGAATAGGGGGAAATAATGTGTCAAAGCGGATTGGAATCTTAACTACCAATTTTTATAGCCCAGATGGCCTAAGAATGATATATGGTGGAGCAGAACGGTACGGATTTGAATTAACTAAGCTTTTGATGGATTTAGGTTATAAAGTAGCTTGGTGGCAGATCGGAAGCGGATGGCAAAAAGAGCTTTTACATGGTGTCCAAATAAATTCAATCCGAGAAACCAAAAACGAATTCATGACTTTCCCACGCCTAAATCAGCACTTTCATGAACAGGCAATGGAAATAGATTATGCCATTTATTTTGTAACCTTTTTAGCATATCCGCAAGTTTTAGAGAAAAGTATATCAATTTCCCACGGGGTTTTTTGGGATTATCCCGAATTTGATTCACAGCTTCCTACAGAATCTGCTAAAAAAGAATGGCTTAGAAGATACCATATTGCATTAAGTGGTCCTCAAAAAGTGGTTTCTGTAGATACAAATACTATAAATTGGATAAATGCCACATGGCCCGGCCTCTCTCATAAGCTGGAGTATATACCGAATTTCGTAGATATTAATAGTTTGAAACCTAGGGGAAACACTAACAACAAAATAAAAGTGATATTCCCTCGTCGGCTTACATCCGTACGAGGTTTAAACGAAGCGTGCCATGCTGCCAAAGTACTGACATCAAGGTATCCTGATAAAATAGAGTTTCATTTTGTAGGAAGAGGCCATTCTGATTTGTTGGAAGCTGAGGCTCTCAAATGGGCATCGGAAAACAAAAATATATATTACTACTGGCAGCCTCCGCATATTATGTATGAGATTTACTCACAAATGGATATTGCTTTAATTCCTACTAAAGCAACTGAAGGGACTTCCCTTTCGTGCCTGGAAGCTATGGCTTCAGGGTGTGCCGTCATTGCCACGCCTGTTGGAGGCCTAACTGATTTAATAATCGACGGTTATAATGGAATATTGATAAAACCAACCTCAAGCAATCTAATAGAAGCCATTGAGTATCTCCTTAACAATGAAGATGAAAAACAGCGTATGGGCAAAAATGCAAAAAAAGTAGCTGAAGCTTTTAATATTGAGCGTTGGAAGCAAAAATGGGAAAAAGTAATTAAGCAAGTCTTTAGATAAGGTGTGGTAAGAATGTTTACACATGTTGCCAAGTGCACTAACAATTTTATAAGGGTTCCGCCAAGGCCAGTCGGCCCTATCGAGGTACGCCTGCCGGTGGTAGCAGCTAAAAAGAATATTTCATTTCTTTTACCCATTAGGAATTCTCTGCCGGATATTCCTGAAAAGATAAAAAAAGTTGATTTTTTGGTAGAAAAAGTAAGTTTTGATATAGTAAAGGGCTTGGTTATGTTCGATATAGAGTTTTTAGAAGATATTTACTACGTTTATAATGGCATAGTAAAAAATGCTGCTTTTTATGAGTTGTTTTCCGATTCTGTTTCCATTCCTGAGGCAAAATCCCATATGGAGGTTATATATAATATAGATACCCACTTGACATATAAGACTTTTGAGAAAGATATTTCAAAACAGATAGTGGTCAACATGTACATTGAACTTATTGAATATCGCAATATATTTATTTAAAGCCTATCATTTTTTAGGTAAATCTTAATATCATTACCTCCTCGTGCTGAATATAATAAACTAGTAAGTACGATTAAGTCAGGGGGATTCAATATGCTCAAACAACTAAATGCTTTCAATTTAAAAAGGCAGCAGCCAACAATAGCTCGAAAGCTCAAAAAGGTTATCGGGGAAATAAGATCATTAAATTATATAACACTTAACGATAAGTTAATTATACAAGGCATCGTTCATAAACAGGTCTTTTTTGTAGGAATCGACGACAAGGTACATCATATCTCAGGTAATATTCCATTCAGTGCCATATTAGACATCCCCGGCATAGCCCCGGGAATGAATGTAAATATTTTCGCTGATTTAGAAAGCATTGAGGCGAAACTTGCACCTTCCGGTGAACAGGTTTTTTGTAAAGCAATTGTAAAAATAACTGCCATTGCAGAGGATATTTCTTATATTTTTCTAGTAGCAGGCACCGATAAAAGTGTTATCGCCGAAACAGTAATCAAAGAAAGCTCAGAGCAGGTTTTGGTCGAAGATATCTTGGTTCTGGATAGGTCAATACAAAAAGTGGAGGAGTGTCGGGCCACAGTAACTATCAATAATGCAGACGTATTAGATAATAAGATTTTAATTCAAGCTATCTTGCATAATCAAATATTTTATATTGGGGAAGATAATATATCCTATCATCAGTCTTTTGACATTCCTGTAAGCTGTTTTGCACAAGTTGAAGGTGCATTGCCTGAAATGAATGTATATGCAGAACCGGTCATAGAAATGAATAAAGTTGACGTTATTTCCCCAAATGAGCTAAAATTAAAAGCAATCATTCAATGCAATGTAACCGTGACACAAGAGATTACGATGAGCATTGCCGTGGCACAAGATGGGCAAGAATATGTTATAAACGGTTTAATAGGCGAAAGCACATCATTTCAGCATATGGTAGAGTCTGTAGAAATTTTAGAACATGAAGCCATTAAAATAAGAGATATAAAAGTAAACCTTCGCAATATCTCATCATTAGTTGTTATGGATAAAGTGATAATTCAAGGCATAATCCATAAACAAATATATTATGTCGGGACAGATAATGTCAATTACCATCAATCGGCAGACATTCCTTTTACCGCTTTTACTGATTATCCCGGTGCTAGGCCTGGTCTAAATGCTGTGATTGTACCGGTTGTAGAATATACTAAATATGAATTAACCTGTAGCAGAAAGCTCAATGAATATAATATAATTCGTTTTGATGTGACTATTGTAGAAAAGGACATATTGCCTGTAGCTCAAGGAACAGCTCAAGACCTTAGGGTGAGGTTACCGTTAATTGTGGGAGAAACTTCTACACAGGTTATGGTGCATGATATTGAACCGATTGAAATAATAGAGAACATAATTGTCACAAAAGATCCGATTATAGTATGTACAGAATCAACAGCCAGCAAACAAACTCTAGTATCAAATACTATTGACGTTTATCCGCCTGCAGCAAGCATCGGTAAGTATAAGTGTATCATTGAAAGTACAACTACATCAATACTAGAAAATGAAATCATTGTATCCGGCTATTTTAAATGCTACATTTCTTATGCTGACTCAGAAGGTTTAATTTACAAAATAGAAAGGCAAAAGCACTTTGCTGTATTGGTGCCCTTAGAAGGAATTCTCCCCAGCGACATCATCGAAGTTAAAGCTGAGGTGGAGCATGTAGATCTTTCAATATTACCGGGAGGCAATCAAATTAGGATACTCGTAACAATCAGGGCTACTGTAAGAGGTTTTAAAAAGGAAATTGTATATGTTGTAACTGATGTAACAGGTCCTGATATTACTACAAACAAAATACTCATACTGGCCGAGTTGCCTACACATGAAATAAAACAGATGTATGTGGTAACTGAGGTTTATGATACCGATTTGGTCGTTGTAAAACGAACATTGATGTTAAATGTAGTAGATGAAGGCTTTAAGCCAGTAGATGTTGTGGTAGATGTTATAAGCTGATATGTAGAGAATTTGATTATTGATATTTTCAAACTGTGGGGCGTCCAATATTTAGTAGTATTTTTCACCATCTTTTTTTATAACCCCAAAACTTAGCAGCTTTTGCAATATAGGAATAAGCATGACAAATCTCATGTTTATTTCTTTTCTTATTTCATAAGCATTTATCCCGGGGTTTTTTTTGACAATGAGAGCAACGACTTGCTCGCTGTTAGAAAGTTCCGGTTTTTTTACATTTGAAATACCTGGATTTGCCGGCTTTGAATTATTTAAAATAACATTATTTCCCGAAGTCTTATCATTTGTATTTAAATCATGCTTGTATGGTTTTTTCCGATAATATGCCTTTATTGTAAAATCATCATTTAAAAGCACTTGATACTCTCCATCCGGAAACTTACAAAGAGCGGATAAGTCCTTAGCCCCTTCGGTAATATCTATCACTTCTACGTCCAGATTGGAAAAATCTTTAAAAAACTTTACAATACCATCACGTGCTTTTTGTATCAATTGAGTCACTCCCTATATCACAATTTTCCCAGTGATATGTTTTTATTGTCAATTGAAATTCTGATTCTAGCATTTGGCCTTCAGATGTCAGAAAAACTTTAGAAGGTAAGATTTCTAAATCGAAATCGCCTTTATAAATGTTTAACTCGTCTTTGATGTGAAACCTAAAATCTAATTCGTCAAAGTCCTGGTACACATACTTATCTTTGCCTGTATACATTATATCAAAATAAAGCTTTCCAACCGCCCATAAGCCATCAGCATGTTGTTCATACCGCTTTTTGTTTGGGACAACCTTGATATCTCTAATGAAAAGTGCAGGTGAGATAAGCGGCATAGTATGGTTAATATTGAATACATGTTTGTTAAAATAAACTTGCCGATAATTTCCTACAGACTCAGTTCTTACCCCTGTAACTAAATAAATATCTTCCTGTTTGGTTGCTTCTATGGCAAAACTTAAAGAAAAAAACAGTTGAACAGATGATGAGTTCTTAGCTCCTATTGATACCTGACAAATTTTGGGATTTACTCTGATTTGCATACCGGTATCACCATTAACCACGCTGCCTAATATCCCGACAGGTACTATGCTTTTTTGGCAGTGTACTATATCATCTGTTCCGATGTAATATATATCTACACTAAGCGTTCCTTGAATCAGGAATCTGTAATCTAATATAACAACATCTAGAAAATCTATTTCTGATTTCACATCTTCTATTTCCTTTAAATCCCTGTCAATATTTATTTCATATTTTTCAGTAAAATCAATAGTCTTTGAATCTAATATCTTTTCTACACTTACAAGTTCTTGTAATATCTGATCCCGGGGAAGCACATCCGTCACTACAGCAGCCTGCCGTCTAATACTGCCGGAAAAGGCGACTTCTATCAGAGCTTTTATCATAATAGTTTCCTCTTTTAATGCTCCTGAAAGATGGATTATATTTACATTTACATCAAACATGGTTCCTTCAACAATTTGTGCCAGCAGATAACTATTACTAAAGTCAATTTGAATGTATTTATACATATGCTTTAGCTGTTCATCCGCATAGATAATTTCCAAACCAATAATGCCATCTACTACTAATCTGCCTCCCTCGACGGTATGAGATATGCTCTCTATTTTTCCCTGTAAGTCTACAATGCATTTAATGTCGGATTCGCATAAAAAAGACTTTTGTTCCAAGAAAGCAAACTCACCTTCAGTTATAACTTCTTTTAATAAAAATTCTTCTTTTATAACCTCATATCCCGGCTCATTGAAGTCTGTAATAACCTGATTTTCTGCTTTTTTTAGAATCTTAATCATATATTCCAGAGTAATTATTACATCATAACAATTGTTTTTTCCGCAGGGCTTGTAATAAATGTCTATATAATCAACAGTCATTCTGGCCGTTTGATTGGGTTCAGCTTCAGCAAATGATACTATTTTTTCTATTGGAACGGCAATAGTGCTATATTTTTCTATTCCTTGAGTACTTAAATAAAACACTTCAACAGTTACTTCACCTTCAAGCATCACAGCACCGCGCAGCACCCTGAAATTAGTTTCACTTAGATGAGGTTTCATAATTATTATATGTTGGCAATCCTGTTTTTCGAATGTGCTTTTCAGTGTTGCATGCTCTCTTTTTTCTCCCATGACTTTAAATGTCGTTATTTTTTCTTTTTCCAACCTTTTAGGCGGGAAAGTGGAAGAATTCTTTTCAATAACACCTTGCAACCCTATATTAACAAGCAGGTTTATAGTAAGTAAATTCCCTGATAGATGTTGGCCCTGTTGTTCACCGTAACATATTATATAAAAATTCATATCTTTTATAACCTTTTCCGGAAGTATTCCATATTCCAAAGGTTTTTCGATATTACAGAAATGTACCTTGCCTTCCTTATCTAAAAAATATAAATCAAGCTCTAGGATTGCAGAGATTATTATAGTGCCTTCATTTAGTGTATAATTTACATTTATGACGTGTAAAATAACATCTGTAATTTTTATAGGAGCAGGTTTTAAATCGACAGATACTTGGACATCTTTTTGATAATTTTTCTCCCAGATCACTTCTTCCGTTCTGAATAATTCCACCTATCTCACCTTCTTCTCCTATAATTTTTATGATATTAGCAATTGATTTATGAAGGGTTTAGTCCTTAAATTACTTGGTATTCTCTGTGATTCGCTTACCAAACTAATCATTATATAATTACAATGAAATTATGCAATGTAACATATTAATGCAAATATTTTGAAATATAACTATAAATGATTATGAGGAACTCAGTTACATCACATTTTATATGGCTTTGTCATATTTGCGGTCACATTGCACATTGGTAGATAGCTGCGCAGGTAAATTGGAATATAAGACAACTAGACAGCTGATAATAACTTTTGTTTGTCCGACGTGTTCCATATAACTAAAGCCCCTATTAGGGGCTTTAGTTTAATATCACATCGGCTTTCTTTTTAATTGCCAGAGTCAAAAAAGAATAAAGCGGGACGTTGATTGTCTGTGCAATGATTCTTGCCGGCAGTGTGACAAAGAACGGTATATTAAAGCCAAGCTGTAAAAAGTACGGTGTTAAGATAACCGATGTTATAACTTGGCCTATACCAATGGCTATTATATATTGCCAGAGGGATTGATTTTGCTGTTTAAAGAAAGTCTGCAAAATAAGGGCGGGTATTATACCGCCGAGAGCTGCTGAAAGAGTAATCGGCGGGAAATAAAATCCGGTTGGATTTATGAAAAATCCCAGGAAATCTCCCACAGCACCTACTATTCCTCCGGCAAGCGGCCCAAACATGATACCTGCAAAGATAGTCGGAAAAGCTCCAAAGCCTATCCTTATGCCCTCAACTGTTCCAATATTTATTCTTATACTCGCAACCCTTGACAGTACAACGTTAAGGGCAACCAAAAAAGACAGATACACCATTTCTTTTGTAGAAAGTTTTTTCATCAAAAAATAAGCCTCCCTCCATTTTTAATGGCATTATGTTATTCTGCCACACCAACGGAAAAAGGCTTTGTTCCTCTGATGTGGCAGCGAACGCGATAACTTACCGCAAGCGAAAAGCTTTTCGTCCAAGGGCAACGTCCCATCCCTTGGCACTTGA
>JALHJR010000192.1:0-1252 GCA_022840405.1 Tepidanaerobacter acetatoxydans | reverse complement strand
CAATCTCAATCTTGATTGTCATATCATTACCTTTTTCCCATTGAACATCTTTTACTTCCGGATAATGAAGATATTTTATCTCATTTTCTTTTACAACTTTACTGAAGACCTCATCTATATAATACTCATAAAAATAATTCCGAATTTTATCTTCATACATTCGTTCTACAACATTCAGAGGCGCTTTACCTTTCCGGAAACCAGGAACGCTTATTTCCTGGGCTGACTTTTTCAAATATTTTTCGTATTCCTTATCAACTTCCTCGGCAGGAATTGTAAGATTAATTTCCTTTGTTACTGCATTTAATTGATTGAATTCTACTTGCACTTTATTCTCCTAATTTTATATCATCCAAAAACTGGTGCGAAAGAGGGGACTTGAACCCCTATGAGTTTAACCTCACTGGATCCTAAGTCCAGCGCGTCTGCCAGTTCCGCCACTTTCGCATTTATTATTCCTTAAAATAAACCAAAAAATTTTATTCTCTCCTTCTGTCAAGCGCTATGTATTAGCACATACATCTGCAATGATCCAATGTTTCTCGTTTAGATATTAGCTTATATTTGGTAAAAAACGACCAGATTTCGTCAGCGAAAATAATATTTTTTGGTATCTGTATATTGGTATTACAGTAATTTTTCATAAGTTATATCCATCACCCGAAAAAAGTGGAAATGGCAATCTCAAATATCATATTACTCACTGTTAATAATGCAATTAGCACCATATTTTGTCTTCTCTGAGCTGTAAGGCATAATTGCTTGTTGTATAGATGATTAAGTAACGACTCCGTAACACTTCCGTAACACTGCCGTAGTTCCGTTACGGAGTTGTTACTTGGTTGTTACTTGATTATAAGAGGAAAATAAAAATATATAAAAGGTAAAGCATCAGGGCAGGACTACCTAACTAACTAAAGGGATAAATTTTAAACTTTTAATGGGGCATTATCTATTAGCCGGGTTTTACCGATAAAAACAGCTAACATAATGCGCGTATTATCATCAGCTATAGCAACTTCCTGCAGTGTTTTTGGCTCTACAAAGCTGATATAGTCAATTTTACCACCGGAATTTATGATTAAATCTGCCGCCTGTTTTTTCAGCAAATTAGTGTCCCGTAAACCCTGTTTATACTTAGCTTGAGCTTGTTGAATTGCCCGATACAGACACAATGCCTGTTTGCGTTGTTCCGGATTGAGATATATATTGCGGCTGCTCATAGCCAATCCATCTTCTTCTCTGATAATAG
>JALHJR010000191.1:0-1253 GCA_022840405.1 Tepidanaerobacter acetatoxydans | reverse complement strand
ACAAGCAATTGCACAATCTGGATTAAGCTTTACAAAAGACAAATATGACGAAGAGCGCTATACAGAACTTTTAAATATTAGTGCCGAAATAATGTCCAAGCATACGAAGGCAACAATGACCTATATTGAGGATTTATACGCAAATGAAATTGGCTATCAAACTCCAAAAATTGACGTCCGAGGTGTAGTGTTTAAAAATAATACGTTGCTTCTCGTTCAAGAAAAATCTGACGGAAAATGGGCATTACCAGGAGGGTTCTGTGATGTAGGGTTTTCCGCAGCCGAAAATATAATAAAAGAAATTAAAGAAGAAGCAGGTTGCATCGTAACGACCGAAAGATTACTCGCACTATTAGATAATAACAAACAAAACCATCCACCACAAGCATTTCAGTACTATAAAATTTTTATCCAATGCAAAATTATTTATCAAGAAGAAGCAAGCAACTTAACAGAAACTTCTAATGTAGGTTTTTTTACAAAGGATAATATTCCCCCACTTTCTACGGGACGAAATACAAAACAACAAATCCATAAGCTCTTTGAGTTTTTAAATGATCCTTGTAAGCCTGTTTGGTTTGATTGATCTATATTGTTTACAAAATAAAAAAAGCCAGGTTCTATGACCTGACTTTTTTTCGCCTGGCGGCGTCCTACTCTCACAGGGGCAATGCCCCAACTACCATCGGCGCTGAAGAGCTTAACTGCTGTGTTCGGCATGGGAACAGGTGTGACCTCTTCGCTATCGCTACCAGACAAATGTCTTTAAAGGAAAGACAAGATATATTATAGGCATTTTCCAAAGAAAATGCAAGGGTTTTTTATTTATACCCTAAAAACTAAATAAGAGTTCTACCAATGACAAGCTGACATAAAGAAAGTTAGTTAAGTCCTCGATCGATTAGTATCCGTCAGCTCCACGTGTCACCACGCTTCCACCTCGGACCTATCAACCTCATCGTCTCTGAGGGATCTTACTCACTCGAAGTGATGGGAAGTCTCATCTAGAGGGGGGCTTCATGCTTAGATGCTTTCAGCACTTATCCTTTCCACACGTAGCTACCCAGCTATGCTCCTGGCGGAACAACTGGTACACCAGCGGTGTGTCCATCCCGGTCCTCTCGTACTAAGGACAGCTCCTCTCAAACTTCCAACGCCCACGACGGATAGGGACCGAACTGTCTCACGACGTTCTGAACCCAGCTCGCGTACCGCTTTAATGGGCGAACAGCCCAACCCTTGGGACCGACTAC
>JALHJR010000015.1:0-40996 GCA_022840405.1 Tepidanaerobacter acetatoxydans | reverse complement strand
ATAAATTTTTACCAGCTCATCCATATAATCATTGAAATCACCATAGCGCTTTTCCCACTCAGAATAATAATCCTTAAGGCTGCCGTGCCAAACGCGAGGGTCTATTACTTCATACTTTATTAATTTTTTAAAATGTTCAATCATAAGAGAATTTCGAAAAAGCGTGCCGTCAATATCAAAGAATGAAGCTATATTCCCCATGACTTTCACCTCCTTGAAATCATTCATTGGGGGCAGGCAAATAATCCATTTTTTCTATATTATATTATATCATATCATTTGAATAGAATAAGACACCAGTAGGAATTAGTCTATCGACATAAAAATGATCCTTATTTTGGACCTTGTAATCCTCATTAGAGGGTAAAAGAAACGGGCGAGGATTTTTATATATTTCCAAGGCTTAGCAAAAAATATCACGGGCGAAAATTTTATTATATAAAAAAAAGGAAAAGTAAAATCGTTATAGAATATATTAAGTTAAACTTCTGCATTCAAGGTTGCATACTTCAACGTTTGATAAAAGAGTAAAACAAAGTAAAAAGGATTGGAGTGTTATAAATGGATTACAACAGAGTGTATAATTTTTCTGCCGGCCCCGCCATTATGCCCACCCCGGTGCTGGAAGAGATTGCTAATGAAGTGTTAAACTACAGAGGAAGCGGCATGAGTGTCATGGAAATGTCACACCGATCCGAGGTTTTCCAAACCATCATCGACGAGGCTGAAGCGGATTTGCGTGAACTTATGAATATTCCTGATAATTATAAGGTATTGTTCATTCAAGGCGGTGGCACACTGCAGTTTGCAATGATACCTATGAATCTTATAAAAAACGGTGTTGCCGACTATATAATAACCGGTGCATGGTCAAAAAAAGCCTATTTGGAAGCTAAGAAATACGGAAAAGTCAACGTGATTGCAACAAGTGAAGATAAAAACTACACATATATTCCGGATTGCTCGGATCTGCCGGTTGATCCTAATGCCGATTATGTTTACATCTGTGAAAATGAGACAATACATGGCACAACCTTCAAAAAGCTCCCGAATACCAAGGGCAAGATATTGGTTACTGACCAGTCATCAATGTTTCTATCTAAACCCTGCAATGTTTCAGACTACGGCCTAATCTTTGCCGGCGTGCAAAAGAACGTTGGCCCGGCCGGCATGGCAATAGTGATAATCCGCAAGGATCTTATTCGTGAAGATTTGGACGAAAAAGTGCCTACATACCTGCGCTACGATATACACGCAAAGAGCGGTTCCCTGTACAATACGCCGAACTGTTGGAGCATATATGCTTGCGGCAAAGTTTTCAAATACCTTAAAAATATCGGCGGACTTTCTGCTATGCAGAAAATAAATGAAGAAAAGGCTGCTATTTTATATAATTTTCTCGACAATAGCAAAATGTTTCACGGCACAGCGGAAAAGGAATATCGTTCATTAATGAATGTAACCTTTGTGACAGGAAATAAAGAACTTGATGAAAAAGTTGTTGCGGCAGCCAAAGCGGCCGGCTTTGATAACTTGAAAGGACATAGGAGCGTCGGCGGCTTACGTGCATCTATCTATAATGCCATGCCTAAAGAGGGCGTTGAGGCTCTCGTTGCATTCCTTGAAAAATTCGAGAATGAGTATAAGGCATAACATAAAAATTTTCAGGAAATCCATGAGGCGGATTTAGCAGTAAATTTTAGATGCTAAATTAAGTTCGGTATTTATATCAAAAACTCCAACTATCTGTTGGAGTTTTTGATTTGTTTTTTCAAACTATTTACAAACAATTATAAAACAGCTTGACCATCACCTTGTATGTTAACTTATGGTTTTGTTGAGGCGGCAGCTATGCTGATTAAAGAAGTATGTACAATAACAAAATTGACTAAAAAAGCAGTGAAATATTACGAAGAACAAGGTTTGGTTTGTCCCAAGGTTTCGGAAAAGGGTTACAGAGATTCCAGTAAAATTTCGCCTATGGGTGCGGGGTTTAGTAATACGCGGAAAGAAGCTGCTGATATTATGAAAAAAAAACTCTTGACGAAGTGCAAGTAAACAGGTATAATTGTATACAATTATACAAAAAACCAGGGAGGAAGAAAGATGAAAACGGAGAATCGGAAGATATATATTGTTGATACGACTTTGCGGGATGGCGAGCAGACGGCAGGAGTGGTTTTTGCAAATAGAGAAAAAATCCAGATAGCCCGGATGCTGGATGAGATAGGTGTAGACGAGATAGAAGCAGGGACTCCTGTTATGGGCGGAGATGAAAAAGAGGCGATTACAGCTATTGCAAAGCTTGGACTCAATGCGCGCATTATGGCTTGGAACAGGGCTGTAATAAAAGACATACAAGAATCTTTGCGGTGCGGAGTAGACGCAGTTGCAATTTCTATAGCAACTTCAGATATGCACATAAAAGATAAACTGCACTCTACGAGGGAAGAAGTGCTGGAAAAGATGGTAAAGGCAGTGGAATACGCCAAAAAAGAGGGCGTATATGTTTCGGCAAATGCTGAAGATGCAAGCCGCAGCGATGAGGAATATCTGATTCAATTTATAAAAGCTGCAAAGGAGGCCGGTGCCGACCGCATCAGGTACTGCGATACGGTAGGAATAATGACTCCGCTTGAAATCTATGATAGGATTAAGAGAATCAGGCAGGCAGTAGACATTGACATAGAGATGCATACCCACGACGATTTTGGCATGGCGACAGCAAACGCGATTACAGGTGTAAGCGCAGGTGCTACACATGTAGGTGTTACGGTAAACGGCCTTGGCGAGCGGGCAGGAAATGCGGCATTAGAGGAAGTCGTAATGGCATTAAAACATCTGTTGGGTTTTGATATGAAACAGGATACAAAAAAATTCCGCGAGCTTTGTGAATATGTAGCAAAGGCGTCCGGTCGTGATTTGCCTTCATGGAAAGCTATAGTAGGCACAAGCATCTTTACACATGAGTCGGGAATTCATGCAGATGGTGCTATTAAAAATCCAAGAACTTATGAGGTGTTCGATCCTGATGATGTAGGGCTTACACGGCGTTTTGTAATCGGCAAACACTCAGGAACTGCGAGCATTAAGAAGAAACTCGGCGAGTATAATATTTTTATTGAAGATGATTTGGCAAACGTTATCCTTGAAAGTGTCCGCAAAACATCAGTAGAACTCAAACGGCCTTTGACCGATATGGAGCTTCTAAACCTTTATTATGAATATGTCAATAATGATATAGAACATGCGATTTAGGAGGTTTACAATTGGGACTTAATTTGACGCAAAAGATTATCAAAGAACATCTAATTTCCGGATCAATGGAAACTCAGAAGGATATCGAAATTGCCATAGATTCCACATTGACACAGGATTCTACAGGGACTATGGTCTATCTTCAGCTTGAAGCTCTTGACATTGATAAGATAAAGACAAAATGTTCCGTTGCGTATGTGGATCATAATATGCTGCAAACCGGATTCGAAAATGCCGATGACCATCTATATATAAAAACTGTAGCGGGCAAGTACGGGATAATTTTTTCCCGCCCGGGCAACGGCATTTGCCATCAGGTTCACCTGGAACGTTTTGCAAGACCCGGGTGGACCCTTTTAGGTTCCGACAGCCACACCCCAACTGCCGGAGGTATCGGCAGCCTTGCCATAGGTGCAGGGGGGCTGGATGTGGCGGTTGCCATGAGCAACGGAACTTATTCGATGGTCATGCCCAAAGTGTGCAATATTGTTTTAGAAGGCAAACTGAATCCGCCTGCTACGGCAAAAGATGTAATCCTTTATATCCTAGGAAAGCTTACCGTAAAAGGTGGTGTAGGCAAGATATTCGAATACTCGGGCGAGGGAGTAAAAACCCTTTCCATTCCTGAGCGAGCCACTATTACAAATATGGGTGCGGAATTGGGAGCTACTACTTCCATCTTTCCATCGGATGAAAAGACCCTTGAATTTTTAAAGCTGCAGGGAAGGGAAGATGATTTTGTAGAACTTCAGGCAGATGATGATGCGGTATATGATGATACTCTTACCGTAGACCTTTCAAAAATCGTTCCTATGGCGGCATGCCCTCATAGCCCTGACAATATAAAGCCCATAAGCGAGCTGGAAGGCACTCGCGTAACCCAGGTGGCTATAGGAAGCTGCACCAATTCTTCTTACAGGGATTTGACCATAGCTGCTCGAATATTGAAAGGCAAAAAGGTTCATCCTGATGTGAGCCTGGTTATTTCTCCCGGTTCCAAGCAGGTGCTCACAAAGCTTTCCATGTCAGGTGCATTAAAAGACCTTATAGACTGTGGAGCGCGAATTTTGGAATGCGGCTGCGGGCCGTGTATAGGTATGGGGCAAGCGCCGGAAACGAACGGTGTTTCCCTTCGCACATTCAACAGGAACTTTGAGGGAAGATGTGGCACAAAATCTGCCAAGGTTTATCTTGTAAGCCCTGAAACTGCTGCTATATCTGCCATATATGGCAAGATTACAAATCCGCGTATGCTGGGAGAAGATGTATTTACAGATATTGAGGAATTTTCCTATATAAATGACAACATGATACTTACTCCTGAGGAAAATCCATCAAAAGAAGTAATAAAAGGACCCAATATAAAGCAGTTTCCTTTAAATACTCCTTTAGGGGATAGCATCGAAAAGAAAGTTGTCCTAAAAGTGGGAGATAATATAACAACCGATCATATAATGCCGTCAGGGGCAAAACTGCTGCCATACAGGTCGAATATACCACATCTTTCAAACTTCTGCTTTTCAGGAGTAGACTCGGATTTTGCCAAAAACTGCAAAGAAAATGATGGTGGTTTTATTGTGGCAGGGGAAAACTACGGCCAGGGTTCAAGCAGGGAACATGCGGCATTAGTGCCATTATATCTTGGAATAAAGGTGGTATTTGCCAAGTCCTTTGCCCGCATACACAAGGCAAACCTTATAAACAGCGGAATCATTCCTTTAGTTTTTAAAAATCCGGCAGATTATGATAAAATCAACGCATTTGATGAAATACAGATTAAGGACATAGCTGGCCAGCTTAAAAGCGGGAAGACAATTCTTGCATCGGATAAAACTTCAGGCAGGAATTTAGAGCTAATTTTGGATGTTACCGAAAGAGAAAAAGAAATACTGCTTTGTGGCGGGTATATAAACTACATGAAAAGCAGGAGGGAAAACTGTCATGCATAAAATAACATTGATTTTTGGGGATGGCATCGGACCGGAGATTACCGAGGCGGTAAAGACTGTTATTGCTGCCGCAGGAGTAGATATTTTGTGGGATGTGCAGGAGGTGGGGCAAAAAGCTCTCAAGGCTTATGGAAATCCCCTGCCGGATGCTGCCATTGAAAGCATTAAAGCCAATAAGATCGCATTAAAGGGGCCTGTGACAACACAAATAGGCAATGGCTTTAAGAGCATTAATGTTACCCTTCGCCAGACCTTTGACCTTTATGCTAACATACGGCCGGTAAAATCACTGCCCGGCGTAAAAACACCTTTTACCGGTATAGATATGGTGATATTTAGAGAAAATACCGAGGACCTGTACGCCGGCATAGAAAATGTTATAAATGAGGATAGAGTAGAGGCTATAAAAGCAATAACCCGTAAGGCCAGCCGCAGGATCGCCGAAAGGGCTTTTGAGTATGCACACCAAAATAACCGCAAGAAGGTGACAGCAGTACATAAGGCCAATATTATGAAAAAAGCCGACGGCCTTTTTCTGGAAGAAGTCCGAAAGGCCGCCGATAAATATAGCGATATAGCCTATGATGAATTGATAGTCGACAATGCCTGCATGAAACTTGTGCAGCAGCCGCAAAAGTTTGATGTGATAGTTACCGAAAATTTATACGGTGATATCATCTCTGATTTATGTGCCGGCTTGGTAGGCGGTCTGGGGGTTGTGCCGGGAATGAATGTGGGCGAGGAGTGCATGATTTTTGAAGCAGTCCACGGCAGTGCTCCCGATATTGCAGGTAAAAATATAGCAAATCCTTTGGCCCTTCTTATGTCGGCAGTGGAAATGCTAAAAGCCATTGGCGAAACTGAGGCGGCCGATTCTATACAAAGTGCAATTTATAAATTGTTAAAAGAAGGCAAGTGCTTAACTCCCGACCTGGGTGGCAGTGCTACAACATCTGAGGTGGCGCAAGAACTGTGCAGGCTTGTTGCAAATTAAGTATACGTAACTAGGTGCCCGGCGGCATACGCTTTTGCATTTAATATCTCTTTTAAAGAAGATAAAAAATTGCTATGGTATAATTCCAAGAGAGGTTGTAGGCGATAAGGTATATAGAACTTATGAAAAATTATAAATATGTCTAACCCGAAAGACCATATAAGGATAAAACCAACCCTAAATGGTCTTTCATATTGCTTATAAGTATTTATGGCATTATGTATACTTGCATAAAATATGTCTGGCCGGTCTTATTCTTTTAATCAATATCCTTTCAATTTAATCAGTTGAAAAATCAAAACCGCTGTTATATCTATCTGGGTGCTATAAAAAGCTAATTTTTTTAAGTGGGGCATTTTTGCAATTAAATAATTGAAGGATTACAGTGTTGGATGTTTGAATTAAAAAATGATATGATATTGTTTATATAACAAGATGATTGCAAATTTATTACGGTGGTGGAACATTTGGATAATATTAATGAGGAAATTACGGAAGCCAGAATTAGGGATATTTTTACCATAGCTCGAAAGAATAGGGAAAAAAAGGCATCTAATTTTTTAGATCCCGGACAGCAGCAGATAGCTGAAATGATAGCAAGAAGTTTTCCGGGTATGGGATTCTATTTTAACGGTGGTTATGAAAAAGCTGAGCGAAAGATATTGGTAGCATATCCTGAAGACATGCTCGATGAACCATTCAGGGAACCTTTGGGGGCACTGAGGATAATACCTAAGAATTCAGACGAGCATCCGGGACATCGAGATTATCTGGGGGCTGTCTTGGCAATGGGCATTAATCGGGAAAAGTTGGGAGATATTTTGGTAGGTAAGACAAGTGCCGATGTAGTGGTAAAACAAGAAATCATGGAATACATTGGTCTTAATCTTAAAAAGATAAGAAATGTTTCAGTAGAGGTAGAGGAGATTTCCTTAAAAGAACTTTTGCAGCCGGAAAGACCTTATAAGGAATTAAAGAGTACGGTAGCATCACTGCGACTTGATGCGATTGCTGGCATAGCATTTGGGATTTCTCGCTCAAAGATGGCACCTTTTATTAAAGGAGAAAATATCAGGCTGAATTTTAAAGTGGTAAAAGACCCGGCCACAATTGTTAAGGAAGGAGATATAATTTCTGCAAATCGCCTCGGCAGGGCAAAGGTGGTGGAAGTAGGAGGACGAAGTAAAAAAGGCCGCATTTATGTAAAAATACATAGGTATACATCAAGGTAGTTTTTTGTTACTGGGGTGTTTGCGGTGTACTATCTATTCAAGGTGTTATGTAAATGCCTTTTAAAATTAGTCGGGTATCCCAGTGTACTTGGTCGTGAGCATATTCCTTCAAAGAGCCCTTTCGTACTTGTGGCTAATCATCAGAGCATACTGGACCCGATGGTGCTTATGGCATGTATTCCGAGAAGAATTACATTTCTTGCGGCAGCATATATTTTTAAAATCCCTCTGGTAGGTCAAATTGTAAGAGCCGGTGGGGCACTACCCGTAAAGAGCCAGAAGGGAGATTTGGCAAGTATGAAGCAGGCCCTAGCCCAACTTTCTAAGGGAGGCGTTATCGGAATTTTTCCAGAAGGCGGAGTCAGCATGGACGGGCAAATGAGGCCTTTTCTGCCGGGATGGGCTTATCTTGCCTTAAAGGCTGGTGTGCCGGTGGTACCGGTGGCTATATCCGGTACCCGGCAAGTATTACCAGTGGGAAAATATATTCCCAGGCGTGGAAAAATCAGAGTAAGTATTGGAGAACCGCTATATGTGGAAAAGAAATCTAGAATTCATCGGAAAGATTTAGATAAGTTGAATGATGAGATGATGCAAATAGTATCCCGATTGATGGAAAATAAGGGAATTTAGCTGTGCAAATGAATATATTTTATATCAATTTTGGGTAGTTTGAGCTGCCTTTACCAGTTTTTATTTCATCTTCTGTAAGGTCACATATTCCAAAAAATTCCTCCATAACTTCTATGATAGAGAAAAAATTTTTATCATGAGAAGGATTTTTTACTTAAAAGCAGAATATATTACATTGAGGTGATTTGATGGGAAAAGGATATAATAATGCTTTGAAAGCATATATCCCTCTAGTGGATTTCATTGCAGGTATAGTGGGACCGAACTGCGAAGTGGTTTTGCATGACTGCAGCAATGTGGATGAGTCAATCACAGCCATTAAAAATAATCATATAAGTGGTAGAAAAGTTGGCGGCCCGCTGACAGATTTAGGTCTTAAGCTATTGAAGGAAGGTTCATATAAAAAGAAAAATTTCCTGCTCAACTATCCCGGTAAATCATCTGATGGGAGAAAACTCCGCTCATCTACTTATTTTATTAAAGATGAAAAAAACGAATTAATAGGCATGTTGTGTATAAATATAGACCTAACAGATGCACTTGCGGCCCAAAAGTTCATTAATGGTTTTATAAAAACCGATGGCGATAATAATAATTTTAGAGAATCTGCCGGCACAGAACCTTTTCTTGGCATCCCTGAGAATCTCAGCTGCTCTATTGATGAAATAGTATATGCTACCATTGATAATACCATCAGTGGGCTGGCTATACCTCCGGAAAGGCTTTCACCTGATGAAAAGACTGCTGTTGTTCAGCAATTAAACGAGAAAGGTGTATTTCTTCTTAAAGGTGCTGTTGCATCGGTGGCCAAGATATTAAAAGTTTCCGAAAATACCGTTTATCGGTATTTAAATAAATAAAAAAATAAATTGGAGGTATTATTAATGAAAAAAGTTATTAATACGAACCTTGCACCAAAAGCAATCGGACCTTATTCACAGGCAATAATGTTGGAAGATTTATTATTTGCATCAGGGCAAATTGCCATTGATCCGAAGAAGGGTGAAATAGTAGAAGGCGGAATTGAAGCTCAAACATCTCAGGTAATGGAAAATATTAAGAACATATTAAGTGCAGCAGAAATGGATTTTTCCAATATAGTAAAAACTACCATTTTTTTAACAGATTTAAACAACTTCTCCATAGTAAATGATATATATGGAAGTTATTTTACTAAGGAACCACCTGCCCGTTCCTGCGTGGAAATAAGCAGACTGCCAAAGGGTGCCTTGATCGAAATTGAAGTTATAGCACATAAATAAAAACTTATCTTATTAAGTACGACCCGAGTTTGAGTTTAACAGCAGTCCTACTTAATGAAAATATTTAACATTATCTTCATTTAAACTGCTTTCAACATCAAAATCAACTACAAGTTGGACTGCAGAGAGAAAAAAGAGAAAGATTGAAGGGTGAAACGTTATGGAGATTACTTTAAAAGATATTCAAGAAGCCAAAAGCTCTTTAAGGAATGTAGTTTACAAGACCAGCTTGGTTCATAATACGACCTTCAGTGAAATGGCTAAAAGTTCCGTATATCTTAAGATGGAAAATCTCCAAAAAACCGGGTCTTTTAAGTTAAGAGGAGCTTTTAATAAAATTAGCCGTTTACCCGAAAAAGACAGGAAAAACGGCGTTATAGCTTCATCAGCGGGAAATCATGCACAGGGCGTGGCAATGGCAGCTACATCTTATGGAATCAAATCTACCATAGTAATGCCGAAACATGCACCGCTTTCAAAAATTGCTGCAACTAAGAGTTATGGAGCCGAAGTTATACTATATGGTGATGTTTATGATGAGGCCTATGAAAAAGCAAAAGAAATTCAAAAACAAACCGGTGCTGTATTTATACATCCTTTCAACGATCCGGAAGTAATAGCAGGGCAAGGCACTATTGGTCTTGAAATTCTTGAAGATTTGCCCGATACAGATATAATTGTGGTTCCCGTAGGCGGAGGCGGCTTAATATCCGGTGTTGCCATAGCTGCAAAAAGCATAAAACCCAGCATTAAGATTATAGGTACTCAGGCAAAAAATATGCCATCGATGGCCGAATCTATTTCACAAGGGCATATAACTACCATAGAAGGCGTGCCCACCATAGCCGATGGTATCGCTGTTAAAACTCCGGGTGGACTTACTTTTAATATAATAAAACACTATGTAGATGATATTATCACTGTTGACGAAGACGAAATAGCAAATGCCATACTGCTTTTAATGGAAAGAGCCAAGGTTATTTCAGAAGGCTCAGGAGCAGTTTCGGTTGCGGCGATTTTAAATCGATTGGAATATATAGAGAATAAAAAAGTTGTTGCCCTTATCAGCGGAGGTAATATTGATGTAAATATGCTGTCAAGGATAATCGACAAAGGTCTTGCAAAAAGCGGAAGGAGAATTTTAATTGATACCCTCATACCGGATAAACCTGGGACACTGGGCATATTACTTAATCGTGTAGCCGAAACTGGTGCTAATGTATTATCAGTTACACATAATCGTTCTACCAGAGATATACCCATCGGATATGCCAAAGTTGAGCTGGAATTGGAAACTGCTGATGAAGAGCATGCAGAAAAGATTAAGAAGCTTTTGCTTTTAAATAATTATAACTTCTTATTATTATAGTAGGTGTTGTATGCTTGTTAGGGATAGCTTGATAAAGTGTAAATCAAGCTATCCCTAACTTGTTTTTTTTGGGAAATTCTATTTAAAAGAAGGTAAAACAGAAATTTTATATAATATAATTAAGTAAGTAATCAGGGAAATATTTTTATGAGGTGATTTCTAAATGACAATAAAATTAATTGCCCTTGATATCGATGGTACAGTGGTTGATGGTGAGAATAACATTTCACCGGCAAACGAGGAAAATATAAAAAAGGCAATCAATCACGGCATAAAAATTGCTTTGGTAACCGGCAGGCATCGCAAGGGCGTAAGAAAAGTAACGGAAGTTTTAAACCTTGGCCCGGAAACTGCATTAATTTTAAACAATGGTGCATTAATATATTGGCAAGGTCAAATTGTATGGAAAGATTTTTTGACTGAGGATGAGGCAGATGGAGTTATTAAATTCAGCACAAAAATACCCGGTGTTGCCACAACAATTTTTAAACAGGAGGATGTAGAACTGCATTGCAACTTGCCATTGGATAGAGAATGGATATTGGACAAGCTCGGGGTTTTTGAAATAACCCCAAAAAAAATTGCGGAAAAACCCGAAGAACTTACCAGGGAAAATGTTGCTAAAATAATGCTGGTCACCGAGAGCGGAGATAAGGCTCTGGAAATTTATAAAATATGGCCACAAAAGCTTTCGCACTTAAAACGCTCTCGTTCATATCCTTATCTTTGTGAAATAAACAGCAGCACATGTGACAAGGGCCGTGGGCTTAAGATGTTATGCGAAAAGCTGGGTATTGCACCAGAAGAAGTCTTAGCTGTAGGTGACGGCGAAACTGATATCCCCATGCTAAACTATGCCAAGAATGCGGTGTTCGTAAGACATTCTGACGACTTACCCAAACTGCCTCCTCATGTAAAAGTGACGCCAAAAGGATATCATGATAAGGGTGTTGCGTGGGCTATAGAAAATTATTTAAAGTTGTAATTATTACAAGTGCAATGCTTGAAATTTGAGAAGTGCCGCATAATTACTTTAAGTAGTTGGCGATAATCTTTTTTATATTGGATTGACGGCCTTCTGAGCAATGATTAATTATTACTATTAAGGGGATGAAAACGATTTGTCATCCTGAACGTAGTGAAGGATCTTTGTAAGGATTAAATAAGATTCTTCGCTGCGCTTAGAATGACAGCAGTATACAGCAGAATGACAGACCGCTGAATAGTTACATTAATTTACAAAATGGCATGTTTTGTTTGAAGATATTATTTGACACAAGAATATTTGTACTGTAAAATGATAAAGTATATAGTATATATATTTTCTGCTTATGAGGGCAATTTTATCCAATGTGTCAGAAAAAGTCGTATGGTTTCTGGCATGTTTGCGGATAGCGTATGTATAGCGCGTAAAATGTTCTTCTATTGCAGAGTTATATACTATAATTTTATTTTATAGTTTCCGGGAGGTGTTTTCAGTACATGTCATTATTCGAAGCAAAAGGGTTACGAGGGTCTCTTGCTCCAGACCGTGAATACGACGATATCGATGGCTCCGATATAAACGAAACTGATGAAAATGAGGAAAGAAAATTAAATGATTCGGATTTTGCGGCCTCATCATTCCTGCAGGCACAAACATCTGCCGAGATACGCAGAGCAATACTTAAATTAGCTTTACCTGCCCTGGTTGAGTTCGGCCTTATGATGTTGGTGCAGATGATAGATATGATTCAGGTTGGCGTCTTAGGACCGTGGGCCATTGCAGCTACAGGGTTAGCTGCTCAGCCGACAATGCTTATTTTTTCGGTGTTTAGTGCATTGGTAGTTGGGACAACTGCTCTTGTTGCACGAGCAGCTGGAGCAGGTGACAGGGATTATGCTTGCCGTGTCACACGGCAGTCTTTTGTAATTGTATTGATTATGGGAGCTGTTATAACGGCAGTGGGAATTCCTGCTTCCGGCAGCATTATACGCTTAATGGGAGCTGATGTTGACACAATTGCACCTGGGACAATTTATTTGCAGATAATCATGGCAGGAACCATATTTACCGTAGGCAATATGGTGCTTGCGGCCTCATTAAGGGGTGCGGGCGATATGGTAACGCCGATGATTTCGAACATGGTAGCAAATATTGTTAATTTATTTGGTAATTGGGTGCTTATCAATGGAAAACTTGGATTTCCTCGGTGGGAAGTGGCAGGTGCTGCAGTAGCTACATCGCTTTCAAGAATGATAGCATTTATTATTACACTTCATGCAGTATATAGAAGAGATAAATTTATTCATATATCGGTTCACGATTCATATCGAATTGAACCTAATATAATTCGAGATGTTTTGGATATTGGTATCCCGGCAGCGGTAGAACAGCTGATTATGAGGGGCGGTGCTCTGCTGTTTGCACGCTTGATTGCAGGATTTGGCACTATAATGTTTGCTGCACACCAAATAGCAATAAATATTGAAGGCCTTGGACTTGTGCCTGTTATGGCATTTCAAATGGCAACTACTACGCTGGTAGGACAGGGTTTAGGTGCAAATAAGTCTGAGCTGTCAGAAGAAGTAACTCATCAGTCAACAATTATTAGCGTATGCGTAATGTCTTTAGTTGGGCTAATCTTCTTCTCATTTGGCAAGTATGCCATAGAAATCTTTACAAGAGATGCACAAGTAATGTCGATGGGTGCAAGTGCTTTAAAAATTTTGGCAATCTCTCAACCTTTTACTGCAGTTTATTTTATTTTAGCAGGAGCTTTACGTGGGGCAGGAGATACAAAATACACCATGTATATAAGCGCAATAGGTGTTTGGGGTATTCGCCTTGTATTAGGCTATTTATTGGCAGACGTGCTTGAAATGGCATTAATAGGAGCATGGATTGCCGTTGCGGCAGATATGTTAGTGAGAATGCTGCTTGCAATCAAGAGATTTTCGGGCGGCCAGTGGAAGCAGGCTATGGCATAGTTTAACGCAATTAGTCGTATCAGAATTGCTCTTGTGAAGAAGTGAGCATTGAATAGGAGCTAATTCCCAAAATCTGCAAGAGCTTACTCTAAAGAACATAATGATTGGATATTTTTTGGAGGCATTTTTCATGACCCTATTTGAAGAAGACAAATGTGATAACGCTTCTCCAAAAAGCGGGACTATACTTTATAATCTTATATTCCCTATATGGGTATTTCCCTTTATTCCGGCTCGTATTCCCATTGTTTTTGTTGTAAATTTTGTAATTGATGCAGCCGTTATTTGGCTGTATCTAAAAAAACATAAAAAGCTCAATAATCCTAAGATATATTGTTTCAGAGCTTTTGGCAGTGAAAAAACGACTCAGCCGCAGATAGATAACCGAATGGTTTTGAGATATTCTTTCAGAGCCGCACTTTTCGGATATTTTGCTGATTTCTTAGGCGGGATGTTGATGGTGGGCTTGTTAGAAACGGCCCGCCTCGCTAAGTATATAGATACATACTTTGTTTGGTCAAATTTTGTCAGCGGTCTTATGCATATTTTAGTTACTTTATTAGTAGGCTTTTTAATTTATAAGCATCATCGCCGTGTCGGGAAAAAAAGACTCAATCTCAGTGCGGATGAAGCTCGCGGCTTAGGACTTGCAGTGGGAATTTTGACAGCTCCATGGTTTTTTCTTATTCCTACCGCATGGCTGTATTAAATAGTTACAATGGAGATGGAGTCATGAGCATTAAAGCACCGATAGACTATGCCGTCCCACCTCGAAAAGACTGTGCACGATACAAGATGCACAAGTACTGGGCGGCTAAACCATGGTATGTGGTGGCTGAGTACATAAAACATTTTACAAGGGAAGGGGAAATCGTGCTGGACCCTTTCTGCGGCAGTGGTGTAGTAGGGTGTGAAGCGTTGATACATCGAAGGAAAGCGGTGATCAATGATTTAAATCCTATGGCCGTATTTATTGCCGGAAACACATGCCGCTCACCTGTAGATTTAAAGAAGTTTGATGAAGAATTTATAAAAATTAAAGTGAAGCTTAAGAGTGATATTATGGACATGTACCGTCTAGCCGAACCTTGTCCGGAATGTGGTGCACCGCTTTATTCAAAACATGTAGTTCGCGGTCCTTCTCTTAAAGACCATTGGATTGTTGAAGCAAGATGCAGCAAAGGGCACGGACGAAGCGGCCATATACGAAGATTGCTTTTGCCTGAAGAAAAGGCATTTATAGAAACTGTAGAAAGCCGTGAAGTACCATACTGGGTTCCGCAAAATACATTTCCCGACGGGCGCGAAACCATGAGGCTCAAAAAAGCCGGTATTAACACAGTTGATCAACTTTTTACACAGCGTAATTTAATCGCTCTTTCACTTATATATCACGAAATACAGAAAATCATGGATGAAGACATAAGAGAGCTTATGCTCCTAGCCTTTTCCAATACTCTGCTTCATGTCAGTAAACTCAAGAGTGAAACCTTAAGGCCGATGTCAGCAAATTCTTATTATTGCATGGACGACTGGATTGAGGAAAATGTCTGGGATAGATTCGAAAACCGAGTCAATTGGCATTGGGGCGTTTGTCAAGGGAAAAAGGAAACCAACAGGCTTATAGGTGATTATTTTAATCAGACAGAAAACTTCGATGGCCTTTTAAATGGCAAAACTTTTATGAAATTAAACACTAAGGCACAAAACCTCTCCGACATTCCAGATGAAAGCATAGATTATTGTTTTACGGATCCGCCCTATGGAGGGAGTATTCAGTATTTTGAGCTTACATATCTTTGGCGTTCGTGGCTTGATATGAGCCATGAATTTATCGCAGATGAGATAACAGTTAACGATTTTCAAGGTAAAAAGGAAAACAGTTTTGAAAAAATGCTTACCGAGGCATTTTGTGAGATTTATCGTGTTATGAAACCCGGCCGGTGGCTTTCAATAACCTTTAACAATAAGGATACAAGAATCTGGGCGGCTCTTTTGAATGCATGCCAAGTATCGGGTCTTGAAATAGTAAATATAGTGCCGCAAGACCCGATGGGTTATTCATTTGTTCAATCATGGTCCGGCAAATCGTTAAAAAGAGATCTTATTTTGAATTTTAGAAAACCCAAAGCTGCCAGCTGCTATATGATAAATGATGCGGATTCTAAAAAATGCCTTGATATGAGAAAAATAATTATCGAAAGTGCTGAGGACTTTTTATCTAAAAATGAGCGAGCATCGCTTACAGAAGTTTATGAAGCAGCTGTAATCAGATGGATAAATCTGGTTTATGGATGGCCGATATGTAAAGCCGCGGATTGTCAATATCAAGATGAGAATTTTAAAGAAACAGCTTTCGATATAGAATTCGTGGATCAAGTCTTAAAACAGGAACCGAATTTGGAAAGAATAAGGGAGAATAACGGCATATTTTATCAAATAAATGATTCAACTTAAAAACCCACTTTTTCAGATGTAATTTTATCACTTTAATCTTTTATTGATATAGTTACTTAATTAGGTTATAATAAAAGTTAACCAGTAGCCCTTGTTTAAAAGAATGTAAAGGGCTTTTTGGTATTTAACTGAAAATTAATATTTTTATTTTAACAGGAGTATATTGATGAAACAGCTTTTAAAAACCACCGAGGAGATAGCGGAATTTCAAAAATTGGTAAAAGACCTAAGCCGCGGTATGTCGCATTTATTTGCTTATGGTGTGTCAGACTCTCAGCGGGCCTATCTTATAGCTGCATTAAAGAACAGGGCAGTCCCACAGATATTGGTAGTTACTGCCGACTCGCTGGAAGCAAAGAAACTTGCGGAAGACCTCTTGCTTTTTTTAAGTGCCGATGAGGTTGCTGTTTTTCCGGCAAGTTCTGTTTTGCCATATGAAACGGCTGCACGAAGTCCGGAGTTTACGGCAAAACGGTTGAAGGTAATGGAAAATTTATTGATGAAAAAACCCATGGTAGTGGTTGCCCCTATTCAAGCACTGCTTACAAAAGTGGTGGCACCGAATATTGTGAAAAAATTCACTTTAGAGCTCAAAGTTGGGGATATAATCGCAATGGATGATATTGTATCTAAGCTATCGGCCATGGGCTACGAACGCGTGGAAATGATTGAGGCTCAAGGCCAATTTGCCGTTCGAGGCGGAATTCTTGATATTTATCCGCTCACTCAAGAATATCCCTACCGCTTAGAATTTTTTGATGATGAAATTGATTCTATACGAGAGTTCCTTACGGAAGATCAGCGATCGATTGATAAACTCGACAAAATATTTGTAGGCCCTGCAAGAGAAGTAGTTTATGATGAGGATACGGCAAAATCGGCTGCAATTGCCATAGCAGAAGAATTAAAGCAGCGGCGGAATTTGTTAAATTCTCTGGGACATCCGGAGCTTGCCGAACATCTTGCGGAAAAAGTTGAGGAACATATTGGGAAACTGTCCAATGGACTTTTTTTTGAGTCTGCAGAACTGTATATATCACATTTATATCCTCGGCTTTGTACGATTTTAGATTACTTTGAAAATCGGCTTATATCAGTATTGGTAGAACCGGGCAGAATTTTGGAAGCTCAGAAAAATGCCGCCTTCGAAGTGCAGGAAACTTACAAAGGTCTCTTGGAAAGAGGCGAAATTCTGGCATCTCAGGCCAATATTTACTGTAGTCCTTTTGAGATACTGGAAAGATTAAAACAGCAAAGAACGGTTTATTTTTCCATATTGCCTAAAATACATCCGGAGTTTGAATCACGTAAGTTATATTCTTTTCAGTTCCAATCAATTCCGTCTTTTTACGGAAAATTGGATTTAGTAGTAGAAGAAATCTTAAGGCTAAAGCGTAGAAATTACAGAATAGTGCTGCTTTCCGGCACTGCGGAGAGAGCGGAGTATTTGTCCAAAAGCCTGAGAGAAAAAGGTATAGAAGTTAGTATATACAGTGATGAACACGGGCCTTTACAGCCGGGTCAGGTAGTAGTAATGCCTGGTTCATTAGAGCATGGTTTTGACAATCCTAATATAAGGCTGGCTATTTTTTCGGATTCGGAGATATATGGAAGGCCAAAAAAACGGCAAACTAAGTCAAGACCTAAAGCAAAGGGTAAACGGATCACAGATTTTAATGAGCTTAATGTGGGAGACTATGTTGTTCATATAACCCATGGCATTGGGAAATATCTTGGTATTGAATCGCTGGAAGTAGGAGGGCATATAAAGGATTATTTTACATTAATGTATGCCGGAGGAGATAAACTCTATGTTCCTACAAACCAGGTGGATTTAATACAAAAATATGTAGGTGCGGATGATACACCTCCCAAACTTCATAAACTGGGCGGTAATGAGTGGAATAAGGCCAAAAGCAAAGCTAAAGATTCAATAAAACAAATGGCAGAGGAATTAATAAAACTATATGCAACAAGGGAGTCTGTGAGCGGTTTTGTATTTTCAGCCGATTCTCCATGGCAGAAGGAGTTTCAGGACATGTTTGCATATGAAGAAACCCCCGACCAACTGGCCGCCATTGAAGAAGTAAAGCGTGATATGGAAAGCCCAAAACCTATGGACCGACTGCTTTGCGGAGATGTGGGATATGGCAAGACCGAGGTTGCTATGAGGGCAGCTTTTAAAGCAGTAATGGACGGTAAACAAGTAGCAGTGCTTGTTCCTACTACTATTTTGGCCGAACAGCATTTTCACACATTTGATGAGCGATTCAAACCCTTTCCTGTAAAAATAGAATCTATCAGCCGATTTAAATCGCCGACTGAGCAAAAACATATTTTGACGAAACTTAAAACAGGAGAAATCGACATAATTATCGGGACTCACAGGTTATTGCAAAAAGATATAAAATTTAAGGATTTGGGTCTTCTTATAGTGGATGAAGAGCAGCGCTTTGGGGTATCTCACAAAGAAAAAATAAAACAACTCAAGAAAAATGTTGATGTGCTCACACTTACGGCCACCCCTATTCCCAGAACATTGCATATGGCCATGAGCGGTTTAAGGGATATGAGTATAATAGAAACTCCGCCGGAAGACAGATTTCCGATTCAAACATATGTGGTAGAACACAATGAATCACTTATCAGAGATGCAATAATGCGTGAACTTTCCCGCAATGGGCAAGTCTACTATGTTTACAACAGGGTGCAGACCATTCACGAAGAAGCACAAAAGCTCAAACGGCTTGTGCCCGAAGCTCGCATTGCAGTAGCTCACGGTCAGATGAATGAGGATGAATTAGAAGAAGTAATGCTGGGATTTTATGGGCATGATTATGATGTTTTGGTATGCACTACTATTATAGAGAGCGGGCTTGATATACCCAATGCAAATACCTTAATTGTCACTTCAGCCGACAGACTAGGGCTTTCACAACTGTATCAATTGCGCGGCAGGGTGGGCAGGTCTAATCGGCAAGCATTTGCCTATTTGACTTATAAAAAGGATAAGGTACTAAGCGAGGCGGCGGAAAAACGGCTTTCGGCAATTCGCGAGTTTACGGAATTCGGATCCGGGTTTAAAATAGCTTTGAAGGATTTGGAAATCCGCGGAGCCGGCAATATTCTGGGAGCCGAGCAACATGGTCACATGATGGCGATAGGATATGATCTTTACACCAAACTATTGGCAGCAGCGGTGAAGGAACTAAAAGGTGAGAAGGAGGAAGAGGAAATAAGGCCTGTATTGGAACTTGATGTCAATGCCTATATTTCCGATAAGTATATAAGCAAGCCGGCCCTAAAGATGGAAATTTACCAGCGAATTGCATCGGTAGATACCATGGAAGAAGTAGATGATTTGGAGGAAGAAGTAGAAGACAGGTTTGGGGACATTCCAGAATCTACAAGAAATTTAATTGTGATATCGCGTATTAGAGTTTTGGCGGCTAATCTCAGGATAGCCAGCATTATACAACAAGGCGATATTATTAACATAAAATTTCACGATAGTAACAAATTGACGCCTGAGATGCTGCTGCGAATAAAAACAGTGATGGGCAGCCAGGTAAATATCATAGGAACAAAGATTCCCACAATTGCGGTCAAAACCAGAAGCAGTGTAGGGATAAAACTTTTACTGCGTCTACAGAAGATTTTGGAAGAGTTAAAGGCTATGCAGGAAGTATGCAGTGTAGTATAATAGTACGATATAATATAATAAGTAAAATAAATGCTGAGCAATTGGAGATGAGGTGGATTTTATGAGGACGATTAAAATTTCGATTCTTTTATTAATATGTGCTATAGCTATGGCAGGATGCCAAAATGTAGAAAAAGTTGAAACACAGGGCAAAATCATTGACGGCAAGGAGGTCATTGCTAAGGTCAATGATGAATTAATTTTAAAATCCGATTATGACCGCCAGGTTTTGCAGGTTAAAAGTGCATTAGAAGCTAATGGCCAAGATTTTGCTACAGATGAAGGTAAGAAGGTATTAAAAGAGATTAGGGAAAAAGTATTGGAAGCCATGATAAACGACCAATTGATATTGCAGCAAGTAGAAAAGGACAATATTACATTAAGCGAAGAAGAGTTTGAACAGGCTATAAGTGAGGTAGAGCAGTATCACGGAGGCAAGGATGCTTTAGATAAATATTTGGAGCAACAGGAATTGGATAGAAGTTCTTTTGAGAAATTAGTAAAGGAACAGCTTCTAGTAAATCAATTTAAGGAAAAATTAACATCGGATATTAAGGTTACTGATGAAGAAGTTAAAAAATTCTATGAGGATAATAAAACTATGTTTGAGCTGCCGGCGCCGGAAATACGTGCAAGCCATATTTTAGTCGATACGGAAAATGAGGCAAAAAAGATTTTGGCTGAAATTAAAGCAGGAGGAGATTTTGCTGCACTGGCAAAGGATTATTCCAAAGACCCAGGTTCTAAAGAACTAGGTGGTGATTTAGGCTACTTTTCTAAAGGTAAGATGGATCCTGAATTTGAAAAAGCAGCTTTTGCATTAAAGCCCGGAGAGATAAGCGATGTTGTTAAAACCACATTCGGCTATCACATAATTAAAGTTACCGGGGAAAGGACGTCTTTGAGCTTTGGCGATGCTAAAGATTATATAAAGTCTAATTTAGAAAACAGCAAAAAAGAAGAAGAGATCAATAAATATCTTGACGAATGGAAAAAGCAATCGAAAATAGAAAAATATTTATAAATAATCATATGCTGCCTTCAATGAATAGAACCGCCATATATGTTATATACTATATGTGAAAGAAAAACCAGAAAATGTGAGGAGGGAATTAATTGAAGGCAACAGGAATTGTTCGGCGCATAGATGATCTCGGCAGGGTAGTAATACCCAAGGAAATTCGTCGGACCCTCAGAATTCGCGAAGGCGACCCTCTTGAGATATTCACGGATCGGGAAGGGGAAGTAATACTAAAAAAGTATTCTCCGATCGGGGAGTTAGGCGATTTTGCCAGGGAATATGCTGATTCACTTCATGATTCTGTAGATCATATCATTTGTATTTCAGACAGAGATGCGATTATAGCCGTTGCCGGAGCACCAAAAAAGGAGTATATGGAAAAGTCCGTAAGCCCTGCTCTTGAAAAGATTATGGATGAACGTAAAACAGTCCTTATACCAAAAACCAGTGAGAAGGATTATGTACGAATTACCGCGGATGAGGACGAGGGTAAAATCAAATACTCAAGCCAGGTAATTTGCCCGATTATTGCCGAGGGCGATCCTATAGGTGCGGTTATACTTTTGTCCAGGGACTCAAATATAAGTATGGGAGAAATGGAAGTTAAAATAGCCGAAACAGCGGCGGGATTTCTGGCAAAACAAATGGAGCAATAAAAAATAGCAGCTTAGCTGCTATTTTTTATTGTAAATAATGTTATTATGGTTAATTAAAAAATATTTTAACTGGCAGTTTTTTCATTAATGTCGGAACAATTTTGGCCTTTATTTTGAGGTCCTGCTGCTATCACCTCAGGAGCAATACCGGAAAATTTTGCAATATTTTTTGTAAAACTTTCCGCAAGCTTAACGGCTGTTGCGTCGTAGGCAGCTTTATCTTTCCATGTGTTTTTGGGATTCAATATTTCAGTTGGAACGCCGGGACAGGATTTGGGTATCATTAAGTCAAAGACGGGATCCGGTTCATATTCAACTGAATCTAACTTTCCGTCCAAAGCTGCATTTATCATGGCACGTGTATATTCAAGATTCATACGCTTACCTGTGCCATATGCTCCACCAGTCCAACCGGTATTCACTAGAAATACATTGGAATTGTGTTTCTCAATTTTTTCTCCCAGTAATTTAGCATAAACCATCGGTGAAAGCGGCAAAAACGGTGATCCAAAACAGGAAGAAAAAGTAGCTTGAGGTTCGGTGATTCCTCGCTCAGTGCCGGCCAGTTTGCTGGTATAGCCTGAAATAAAGTAGTACATGGCCTGCTCCCTGCTCAATTTTGCTATAGGAGGCAGCACTCCGAAAGCATCGGCTGTTAAAAATACCACTGTTTTAGGATGCCCTCCAATACCGGGAATTACAGCACCCGGAATATACTCTACGGGATAAGCGGCTCTGGTGTTTTCTGTAATTTTATCGCTGTCATAATCAGGAATTCTTGTCTGTTCATCCACTACGACATTTTCTAATACGGAACCGAATTTTATAGCATCATAGATTTGAGGTTCTTTTTCTCTGGTAAGATTAATACATTTGGCATAACAGCCGCCTTCAAAGTTGAATATGCCGTCATCACTCCACCCATGCTCATCATCGCCTATAAGAAAGCGATTCGGATCTGCAGAAAGGGTAGTTTTTCCTGTGCCTGATAACCCGAAAAACAATGCGGTAGACCCGTCTTTCCCCACATTTGCGGAGCAGTGCATGGAAAGCACGCCCGCTTCTGGCATCAGATAATTCATTACTGAGAATACAGATTTCTTAATTTCGCCTGCATACTGACTGCCACCGATAATAACCAACTTCTTTTCAAAACTGATTATTATAAATGCTTCTGAGTTTACCTTATCGGTTTTAGGATTTGCTTTAAAGCCCGGAGCACATATGACGGTAAAGCCCGGCTCGTGGGTTGCAAGCTCGTCTTCTGTTGGAACGATGAAAAGCTGGCGACAGAAAAGATTCTGATAGGCAAACTCATTAATTACTCGAATGGGCAGCCGGTATTTGGGATCGGCACCTGCAAAACCATCAAATACGAAGATATCACGATTTTGGAGATATGCTAAAAGCCGTTTCAATATACTCTCAAAATGCTCTTCGTCAATAGGCTTATTATTTCCCCACCATATTTTGTCATGGGCAGAAGGCTCGTCAACTATAAATTTGTCATTAGGTGAACGACCTGTATATTTTCCGGTGTAAACGTTGAATGCACCGCTTGCAGTTAAAAAACCTTCCTCCCTCTTTAACGCCTCTTCAACCAGGCGTGCAACTGATAGATTTTTGTAAACATTTTTAGTGTTATAAAGACCTACGGAAGCTAGTTTATCCATTAGTTAGACCTCCAATTCCTAAAAAAATATAATTAAAGTCTATTATATAACATTTTTAATAACCTTACTAGTGTTAAATTTACCAAATTCAGCGATAAAATGAGGATAGCTCTGCCTCGTTGCTGCTTTTTGTGAATTTGACCGAAAGAAACGGTGTACCTGTATACGAAACAAATGGTAATGTTTCCGATAAATATTGCCGACCTGCCCGGAATAGAATATAATAGTAAGGAATTCAAATGAAAGGCGGATTTTTTTTGACGGAAAAAAAGGATTCTTTTTTAAAGGGTGCTTTAATCTTAGCGGCTGCAGGATTTGTTGTAAAAGTATTAGGGGCCATGTATCGAATCCCCTTAGCGCGTTTGATAAAAGATGAAGGGATGGGTCTTTATCAAATGGCTTATCCCATATATTTGATATTGCTGTCAATTTCTACTGCGGGTCTACCTACGGCAATATCCAAAATGGTATCAGAAGATGTGACACTTGGCAGGTTTAAAAATGCTTATAGAATATTTATAGTATCTATGGCAGTACTTGCTGGAGTAGGGATTTGTCTGACTCTTATTTTAGCTTTTGGAGCCGAGTGGTTGGCAGTAGAAGTCTATAAAAATCCCAAAGCCTTTTATCCTATTATAAGCATTGCGCCTGCGATATTTTTTGTTTCAATAATGTCGTGCTTCAGAGGATTTTTTCAGGGCCTGCAAGATATGACGCCATCAGCCATATCCCAAATAGTGGAGCAAATAGGTCGAGTGGTAGCGGTGTTTATACTTGCAGATTTACTACTGCCTTATGGGGTGGAATATGCTGCCGCAGGAGCTGCTTTCGGGCCGGTGGTAGGAGCGGTTGCGGGTCTTATAGTCCTTATTATGGTGTATTATAACAGAAAGAGGTCCTTGATTAAAAAGGTCCATCTTGATGAAAGCGGAAATTTGGAGGGCTTTGCACATATCATAAACCGATTATTTTGGTTTGCCGTTCCGATAACACTGGGCGGGCTTATCAGTCCTATTATGAGCATGGCGGATGCAGCCATTGTCAGCAGCCGACTGCAGGATGCCGGATTTTCCGTCAAGCGTGCAACTGAGCTTTTTGGGCAATTAACAGGTATGGCGGTTCCACTAATAAATTTACCTGTTGTTGTAACTACTGCGCTGTCGGCCAGTTTGGTGCCTGCTATTTCAGAGGCTGTTGTTTTAAAAAACCGGTCGATGGTTGCCGAACGAGCTGAAACAGGCATGAGAATGAGCGTGATTTTCGGCTTGCCGTCGGCAGTGGGCATGTATGTGTTGGCAAAACCAATAACAGTGCTGCTCTATAATAATGCTGAGGCTGGACTTTCGTTAGAGATTCTTTCATGGGGAGTTATATTTTTAGCTCTTACACAAACCACGACAGGAATACTTCAGGGTATAGGGAAAACCATGATTCCGGTAAAAAATATGTTGATTGGTGCCGCTATTAAAATTTCCATTAACTACTTTCTCACGGGGATTCCTTCTATCAATATAAAAGGTGCTGCCCTGGGGACAGTTGTAGGTTATTTAGTACCATCTATTTTGAATTACATGGCAGTTGTAAGCTGGACCGGTTTAGGTATAGATTTAAATTATATGGTGTTTAAACCCGCCTTTGCCGCCGGCCTAATGGGTGCCAGTGTTTACTTGGCCCATGGCAAGTTCATGGCCTTCGGCATTACACAAAATAAAGCAACTATTTTGGCGATAGCTTTAGGAGCTGCAATATATGCCGTAGCCTTAATTGCCTTTGGCGGTATTAAGAAAAAGGACTTAGAACTTTTGCCCGGCGGTCAGCGGCTAGTTATGCTTTTGAGCAAATTTGGAGTTTTTAGGGGGTAAAATTAATTGGCAAAATGTACATTGGATGATTTAGTAGATATAATGGCAAAACTTAGAGGAAATCCAGGTTGTCCTTGGGACAAGTCCCAAACACACGAAACGCTTAAGCCATTTCTCATTGAAGAAGCCTATGAAGTAATAGATGCTATTGATAGAAATAATAAAGATGACCTTGTTGAGGAACTCGGTGATCTTTTGCTGCAAATAGTTTTTCACAGCCGTCTTGCTCAGGAAAGAGGAGATTTTGATATAGGTGATGTTATCAATGGTGTTTGCAATAAGATGGTTCGACGACACCCGCATATATTTGGAGATATTACGGTAGATGGGACAGAGGAGGTTCTGAAAAATTGGGAAGAAATAAAGCGTGAAGAAAAAGATATGAAAACCGAAGCCCAGAGTATGATGAATCTGCCCAAAACCCTTCCGGCACTGATGAAGGCTTTCAAGGTCCAGGAAAAGGCGGCCAGAGTCGGTTTTGACTGGGATGATGTAAAGGGTGCATTCGATAAGGTTTATGAAGAATTAGAAGAACTTAAAGAGGTATATAATACAGGAAATAGTGACAAAATAAGAGAAGAAATGGGAGACTTAATTTTTGCTTGTGTAAATGTGGCTCGATTTTTAGAAGTAGAACCGGAGCTTGCTGTAAATGATGCTGTAAAAAAATTTATACGCAGATTTGATTTTGTTGAAACAGAGGCGGCAAAATCCGACAAGAATTTACAGGAAATGAATTTACAGGAAATGGATATATTATGGGAGCAAAGTAAAAATCAAGAAAAAAAATTGTAAATTTCCTTTAGAAAGAAGGATTTTGTCAATAAGTGAAGAATATCCAATATGTAATTAATTAACATCAGGGAGGGAATCTTGTGAATAAAGCCGAACTAATTACCGCGATGGCTGAAAAGAGTGGATTAACGAAGAAGGATTCAGAGAAAGCCCTTAATGCCTTCATCGAATCAGTCGAAGAAGCTCTCGTAAAAAGGGACAAAGTTCAATTAGTTGGATTTGGAACATTTGAAGTTAGGGAGAGGAGTTCGAGAAAGGGTCGTAATCCTCAAACCGGTGAAGAAATCGATATACCCGCAGCCAGTATTCCAGCTTTTAAGGCGGGTAAAGCTTTGAAAGACAGTATTAATAACTAAAAGTATCCCTTTGAAAAAGTAGGCCTGTACAGGCCTACTTTTTTATGCCCCGTAAGAGATTATTTATTTTTTAAATAACCATACTAAAGGTATAAAGTAAATCGAAGTTTTAAATTTAAATAAAGGCATATAAATACACAACAAAACCACGGAAATCAAAAATTTCAAGGAGGAGGTTTTATATGTATAAGAGGCGGATGGTTTTGGCGATGCTATTGGTATTGCTTGTAATCTATACCGGAGGATGTGCTAAGAAACCCGGCCCTGACAAGAAACCTGCTGCACCTAAAATTCCTGACAAAATAAGCCGTGGAGCGGGAAAAGAACCTGTGCTTAGCGTATACGATGTTCAGAGTAAAAGCGTCAAAGAAATGAAACTGGAAGATTATGTGGCAGGTGTCGTAGCAGGAGAAATGGAAAACTACTGGCCTGTAGAAGCTCTGGCAACTCAAGCCATTTTAGCCAGAACGTATGTACTGGAATTTATATCGGACAAGGGCGGCTCGAAATATGGCAATGCCGACATTTCCACAGATTTTGAAGAAGCACAGGCATGGAATCCTGAAAATATAAACGACAGAGTAATAAAGGCTGTAAATATGACACGGGGTGAGGTGGCCGCATATAAAGGCAATTATATCAAGGCATGGTTTCACTCCCATGCAGGAGGACTTACTGCTACTGCTAAAGAGGGCTTAAATTTCAAAGATGCAGAGCCTCCGTATATAAAAGTGACAAAATCACCGGATTCAGATGTGGGGCCCATAGGTAAGAGAACCTGGTCTGCCTCGTTTACAAAAGATGAAGTCAGCTCGGCAATCAGAGATAAACTGGGTTTAGAAACAGGGCCTATCGACAGTGTCAGCGTAGCTAAGCGAGGACCTTCCGGAAGGGCTACATTTCTTAAGATAGGAAATGCCACGGTATCGGCCCCAGAACTTCGCATTGCCCTTGGGAGCATGGATATGAGGTCAACTCTTTTAACAAGCTTCAAGGTGGAAGGAGATAATGTGTTTATGGCAGGCAAAGGTTTTGGCCATGGCGTAGGTTTATCCCAATGGGGTGCAAATGTTATGGCCAAACAGGGGAAAAAGCCTGAGGAGATAATAAAATACTATTTTAAAGACATAAATATTGTAAGGCTGTGGGAATAACATATTTTTAAACCCTCCCGAATAAAATTAATGGAAGAACTTAATAAAAGGGAGGGTTTTTATCGTGGAAGAGAATACCCGTCACAAAATAGTGCTGACAAATAGAGAGTCACTGGATGTTGATGGTGTAATTAATGTCGAAAAATTTACCGATGAAGATATAATGCTGGAAACCGACCAGGGGATGCTTAACATCAAAGGTGAAAAGATGTATATGAAACAACTTAATTTAGATGCCGGCGTAATTGCTATAGAAGGCTTGGTTAAGTCTATGACTTATCATGAGGGTTCTACTTCCGGTCAGAAAGAAAAAAGTTTACTCAGTCGTTTATTAAAATAAAGCCGGCAGGGGATGATTTAATTGAGCCTTTGGGAGATAAAACCACAGGTCATACTCATAATGACTTCCTTAATTATAGGACTAGTTACAGGACTGTTGTTTGACATATATCGGCGCATAAGAAATTTACTTTCCCCCGGACTTTATCTTACGGTCCTCGGGGATTTGTGTTTTTGGGCAATCATAACAATTATTACGTTTACATCACTTTTGGATGTAAGTTCAGGTCAAGTCCGCGGATACATTTTTTTATGCATTATGCTCGGATTATCTTTTTATCTTCGCTTTATAAGTCGATATGTAATTTATTTTTTTATTGAGTTAGATATTTTGGCAAGCATAATCGTTCGAAAGATGTTATCATTTATAAATAAAATATATAAGTGCAAGTTTTTTCGAATTGTCGGTAGGATATACTCCGATGCTAGGCGAATTTTTTTAAAAACAAAGCGGAAATAATGCAGGACTTTGAGAATTTTCATCGAAGTGTAAATACAAGAACACTTGGAAGGTTTGATGAGCATGAAAGGCAAAAGGAAATTTAAAATCCGTCACTTACTATTCTTGCTTTTTTTAATATATGTGGCATCTACCTTAGCGATGCAACAGTTCAAAATTACTAAGTTAGCACAGCAGGAAGCACAGCTAAAAGCCAGGATGAAAGAGGTGACAGAGCAAAGAGAAGAGCTTGAAGAGGAGATAAGTCTTCTACATACCGACGAGTATATCGAAGGTGTTGCCCGCGACGAGTTAGGGCTGGTAAAACCTGGAGAATACATATATAAAGGTGTTGAAAGTCCAAAAGAATAAGTTTCTTGATTGACGAATGTGAAAAGTTAAAGTATAATTAACAGTATCGAAGAGATTTAAAGGAGGAATTTTTTAAGTATGCCTGTTGAGGTAGGCCAAATTTTAGAGGGAAGAGTAACGGGGATTACTAAATTCGGGGCTTTCGTAGAAATTTCTGAGGGAGTTACGGGACTGGTTCATATTTCTGAAGTAGCTGATAGTTTTGTAAAGGATGTCAATGATTTTCTAAAAGAAAATGACATCATAAAGGTAAAGGTTATATCAATTTCTTCAGACGGTAAAGTGAGTCTTTCAATTCGCAAGACCAAGGAAAATTCCAATAACAGTTATAGAAAGCCTAAGCAGAATGATCTTAGTTTTGAGGATAAGCTGTCTAAATTTTTAAAGGACAGCGAGGAGAGACTTCTTGATATTAAGAAGAACAATGAATCTAAACGCGGTTCTGGGTCATATGGAAGAAGGAAAATATTATAAGTCGAATTTATTTTAAGTCATATTTTAAAAGAGAAACTATCCAGGGTTATTCCCTGGATTTTAAATTTCTTGAAGGGAAGCTAAATTATGAGATGTGCAGTGATAGATTTAGGTTCCAATTCAATAAGGCTTTTAGTAGCAGATGTGCTGAACGGTTCTGTTGTTCCTGTACATCGAGAGCTTGCAACAACACGCTTAGGACGTGGAGTTATCCAAAACCAACGGCTTGATGAAAAATCAATGAGCGATACCTTATCAGTTCTTACATATTTTCAAAATAAGGCAAAATCCCTGCAGAGTGAAAGGACTTTGGCTTTTGGCACAAGTGCTCTGCGTGAAGCAAAGAACAGCAATGATTTTCTAAACAGTGCAAAACGGATTGGGCTTAATATTAAGATTCTATCAGGTCAAGAAGAGGCTCTTTTATCATTTCTGGGAGCAAAATCAGGCATTAAGCAACAGGGGATGGCTTTGGTTATAGATATCGGAGGAAATTCAACAGAGCTGATTGTAGGCGAGAGTAATATAGAAAAAAGTGAAAGCCTGCCAATAGGCGCAGTACGTTGGACTCAAAGGTATTTTAAATCCGACCCGCCAAATTTTGATGATATTGTTGAAGCTCATAGTGCTATTAGCCGACTTTTGGGCGGCTTTGCCGGATATTTTAATCAATTTCAGATAAATAATGCTATTACGACCATAGGAGTTGGGGGAACATTAACAACACTTTCGGCTATGGCACAGGAGCTTGAAATTTATGATATAAAAAAAGTACACGGCTACGTACTTAATAAGAGGATTGCGGATGATATTTTTTCAAAATTATTGTCTATGACAGCAGACGAAAGATGCAAACTTAAAGGCCTTCAGCCGCAGCGAGCCGATATCATTACGGCGGGGGTTTTAATCGTCAGGACTATAATGGAGGACCTTCATATTAACCAAATTATAACGAGCGAAACGGATATAATGGAGGGATATCTTCTAAAAAGTGTTTCATTTTAACTTGCATTTAGCCTTAGCGAAAATGTGCGATAATTAATTGACATAGTTGAAAAAATATGGTATCATAATAAACTGCATAATCGTAAGCAAAAACTATGCCAATATTTATTTTTCTATATAATTGTATAATGTTTCCTGTTTTAGGAGATAGTATAATAGATATTTTTGCCTAAAACCAAAAGCAAGATAGTGCTACAGCTTTTGGCTATTTTTACTTATAAAAAAGGGGTGAGGGAAACTTGGTTAAGCCTATTTCCATAGGTGATCGCACCCGATGGAGCTATTCGAAAATCAATGAAGTTATGGAGATGCCTGATTTAATTGAAATTCAAAGGGATTCATATCAGTGGTTCCTTGATGAAGGTCTTGGAGAGGTTTTTCGAGACATTTCACCTATTGAAGATTTTACAGGCAATCTGGTATTGGAATTCATTGATCACAAACTTGAAACTGTCCCAAAATACTCGGAAGATGAGTGCCGGGAAAGAGATGTAACTTATGCTGTTCCGCTCAAGGTTAAAGTTCGGCTGATAAACAAAGAAACCGGCGAAGTGAAAGAGCAAGAGGTTTTTATGGGGGATTTTCCCCTTATGACCGAAAACGGCACATTTATTATTAATGGTGCGGAGCGCGTCATTGTAAGTCAGCTTGTTCGTTCCCCGGGGGTATATTTTAGCAGTCAGCGGGATAAAAACGGCCGAGAGTTATTTTCCGGAACCATAATCCCTAACAGAGGGGCATGGCTTGAACTGGAAATGGACTCCAATGAAGTCTTGTATGTCCGTGTCGATAGGACACGCAAAATGCCTGTTACTGTATTACTAAGGGCTTTAGGGTATGGAACAAATGCCCAGATATTGGAACTTATGGGTGAAGATGAAAAAATCTTGCGCACATTTGAAAAGGATAATACAGAAAATCAGAATGAGGCCCTTATCGAAATTTATAAACGACTTCGGCCGGGTGAACCACCTACGGTTGAAAATGCAAGATCACTGCTTGAGTCATTATTTTTTGATTCAAAGCGATATGATTTAGCACATGTAGGTCGATATAAGTTTAATAAGAAACTACGACTAAAGGACCGCATCACAGGCAAAATAAGTGCTGAAAATGTGGAAAACCCTGAAACGGGTGAAATCATCCTTAAAAAAGGTGATAAGATTAGCCGCAAAGCGGCTGAATTGCTTGAATCCCTCAAAATAAAAGAACTAAAAGTAGAATTACCTTCGGACCGGTCGGAATCCAGAACGCAGGGAGAATATCATCCTAAGGTTGTCAAGATAGTAAGTAATGGCTATTCTCAAGAGCCGGGTCCTGAAGGCAATAGGACGGAAAAGCATATAACGGTTGAAGATATTATAGCTTCTGTTAATTATTTTGTAAATCTTCCTCATAAGATTGGAAGCATTGATGATATTGATCATCTGGGTAATAGGCGCCTTCGTTCGGTAGGCGAACTTTTGCAAAATCAATTCCGTATTGGACTTGCCAGGATGGAGAGAGTAGTCAAGGAACGTATGACTATTCAAGACGTAGATACTATTACACCTCAAGGCCTTATAAACATACGACCTGTAGTTGCTTCAATTAAAGAGTTTTTTGGCAGCAGCCAGCTTTCACAGTTCATGGATCAGACAAACCCTCTTGCGGAATTGACGCACAAGCGCAGGCTTAGTGCACTGGGACCGGGAGGATTAAGCAGGGACAGAGCCGGTTTTGAAGTTCGCGACGTTCACCATTCTCACTATGGGCGTATGTGCCCCATAGAAACTCCTGAGGGTCCTAATATCGGTTTAATCGGTTCCTTAAGTACATACGCCAGGGTAAACCAGTATGGATTTATTGAGACTCCTTATCGCAGAGTTGATAAGGAACGGTGTGTGGTCACTGATGAAATCGATTATCTTACCGCAGATGAAGAGGATGCATTTATAATTGCACAGGCTAATGCCCCTTTGGATGAAGAGGGAAGATTTGTACAAAAAAGGATTGTTGCAAGGTATGCGGATGAAACAATTGTGGTTCCCGCTGAAGACGTGGATTACATGGACGTATCTCCGAAACAGCTGGTATCAGTGGCAACTGCACTGATTCCTTTCCTTGAGCACGATGATGCCAACCGTGCTCTGATGGGCTCTAACATGCAGCGGCAGGCAGTTCCGCTGCTGATAACCGAGGCACCGCTTGTAGGCACAGGTATTGAGCATAAGGTTGCTATGGATTCCGGTGTAATGATTCTCGCACGAAACAGCGGTGTTGTAGAAAGGGTTACAGGCCGGGAAATTGTGGTACGTCGGGATAGTGACGGCAGTTTGGATGTATACAGAGTTCGTAAATTCATAAGATCTAACCAGGGGACTTGTATCAACCAGAGGCCAATTGTAAAGAAAGGCGAAAGAGTGGCAAAAGGGCAGCCTATAGCAGACGGCCCGTCTACCGATCATGGCGAACTGGCCTTGGGCCGTAATGTTTTAGTAGCTTTTATGCCTTGGGAAGGCTACAATTATGAAGACGCTATATTACTTTCTGAAAGGCTTGTAAAAGATGATGTATTTACTTCGATTCACATAGAGCAGTATGAGGCCGAAGCCCGCGACACTAAATTGGGCCCTGAGGAGATTACCAGGGACATTCCCAATGTTGGTGAAGATGCCTTAAAGGATTTGGATGACCGAGGAATCATCAGGATTGGTGCAGAAGTCCAAGCCGGTGATATTCTGGTAGGCAAAGTTACTCCTAAGGGTGAAACTGAACTTACTGCCGAAGAGCGATTACTCAGGGCTATTTTCGGGGAAAAAGCTCGTGAAGTAAGGGATACTTCGCTCAGGGTTCCTCATGGGGAATATGGTATTGTAGTTGATGTAAAAATATTTACTCGCGAAAATAATGATGAGCTTTCTCCCGGTGTCAATGAACTGGTAAGGGTCTATATAGCACAAAAGAGAAAAATATCCGAAGGAGATAAGATGGCGGGTCGCCACGGTAATAAGGGTGTTATTTCGCGAATTATGCCTGCGGAGGATATGCCTTTCTTGCCAGATGGAACTCCCGTAGATATAGTCCTAAATCCGCTCGGTGTTCCTTCACGTATGAATATCGGTCAGGTGTTGGAAACTCATTTAGGATGGGCGGCTAAAGCACTTGGCTGGTATGTAGCTACACCTGTATTTGACGGTGCTGAAGAAAGCGAAATCCTTAGCACGCTTAAAAAAGCCAATGTTTCAGAAGATGGCAAAGTTGAGCTGCGGGATGGTCGGACAGGTATTCCGTTTGATCGTCGGGTGACGGTGGGTTATATGTATATGCTCAAATTAGCTCACCTAGTTGATGATAAAATCCATGCCCGCTCTACTGGACCTTACTCGCTGGTTACTCAGCAGCCACTGGGAGGTAAAGCCCAGTTTGGCGGCCAGAGATTTGGAGAAATGGAAGTATGGGCATTGGAAGCTTATGGTGCCAGCTATACTTTGCAGGAGATGCTTACGGTAAAATCTGACGATGTTCTCGGTCGCGTAAAAACCTACGAGGCTATAGTTAAAGGAGAAAACGTGCCCGAACCAGGGATACCTGAATCGTTTAAGGTTTTAATAAAAGAACTTCAGTCCCTAGCTCTTGATGTAAAGATTTTGTCTGAAGATGCAGGAGAAATACAAATCAAGGAAGACGATGATGAAGATGAAGAAGAAACGGTACTAGAGGTAAACTTAGAGGGTATGGAAGCCGATGAAGAAAAGTCAGGTATAAATAATAATAGTAATGATGAAGACTCAGACTCGGATGATGCAGATGAAATTAATGAAGATGACATCATTTATGATGATTATGATGATAAAGACGATGATACAGAGGACGAAAATATTGACTTGGCTGATATAGAAGTGGAGTTTATTGACCTTGATGATGATGATGCGGATAAAGGTGATGAATTAGATAATATTTAAAGCCCCAACCAAGTTGTGAAGGGAGAGAAACACTTGCTGGAACTCAATTATTTTGATTCCATAAAGATTGGTCTTGCTTCACCGGAGCAGATAAGAGAATGGTCTAAAGGAGAGGTAAAAAAGCCTGAAACTATTAATTACAGAACTCTTAAACCGGAGAAGCAGGGATTGTTCTGTGAACGTATATTTGGCCCTGTAAAGGATTGGGAGTGTCATTGCGGTAAATATAAAAGGGTAAGATATAAAGGTGTTATATGCGACCGCTGTGGAGTTGAAGTTACAAAATCTAAAGTGCGCCGTGAAAGAATAGGTCATATTGAGCTGGCAGCCCCCGTTTCCCATATATGGTTTTTAAAGGGAATACCAAGTCGCATTGGCTTGATTCTCGATATGTCACCGCGATCCTTGGAAAAGGTAATATATTTTGCTTCTTATGTAGTGACTGATGCTGGCGATACTCCCTTGATGAAAAAGCAATTATTAAATGAAAGAGAATACCGAGAATATCGGGATAAATACGGCGATGCTTTTAAAGCCGGAATGGGAGCCGAATCTGTCAAAGAACTTTTGACTGAAATAGATTGCGAGAAATTATCTAAAGAGCTTAGGACGGAATTAAAGGATGCTACAGGCCAAAAGAGGATAAGGATTCTCAGGCGGCTGGAAGTTGTAGAGGCTTTCAGGAAATCAAAAAATAAACCTGAGTGGATGATTTTAGAAGTTATTCCGGTAATTCCGCCTGACCTTAGACCAATGGTGCAGTTAGACGGCGGACGTTTTGCAACATCAGATCTTAATGACTTGTATCGAAGGGTTATTAATAGGAATAACCGTCTAAAAAGACTTTTAGATTTAGGGGCACCGGACATCATAGTAAGAAATGAAAAGCGAATGCTCCAAGAGGCAGTGGATGCCCTTATTGATAACGGCCGGCGAGGCCGCCCGGTTACAGGCCCTGGCAACAGGCCACTCAAATCTTTAAGTGATATGCTAAAAGGTAAGCAAGGACGGTTTCGACAAAACCTGTTAGGTAAGCGTGTTGACTATTCCGGGCGTTCGGTTATTGTGGTCGGTCCTGAACTTAAATTATATCAATGCGGTTTACCAAAAGAAATGGCCTTGGAGCTATTCAAGCCCTTTGTCATGAAAAAATTGGTATCAGAAGGGCATGCACATAATATAAAAAGTGCAAAACGCATGGTAGAGCGGATAAGGCCTGAAGTTTGGGATGTGCTCGAGGATATTATCAAAGAGCATCCAGTACTTTTAAACAGGGCTCCTACATTGCACCGTTTGGGAATTCAGGCTTTTGAGCCTATACTGGTAGAAGGCCGAGCCATACAGATACATCCTCTGGTTTGTACCGCATACAATGCAGATTTTGACGGCGACCAGATGGCCGTCCACTTACCGCTTTCAGCGGAAGCTCAGGCTGAAGCAAGGGTTTTAATGCTATCAATAAATAACATATTGAAGCCTCAGGACGGAAAGCCGGTAGTTACTCCGACTCAAGATATGGTTTTAGGTTCATACTATTTAACGATAGAAAGACCCGGCGAAAAAGGCGAAGGGAAATATTTTTCTTGCCCTGAAGAAGCGGTATTGGCTTATGAAATGGGAGAAGTGGGTCTTCATGCACCTGTTAATGTTAGAATAAAAAGGAATATTGACGGTCAGGAACGTTACAAGATTATAAAGACTACACCGGGGCGTTTAATATTTAATGAGGGTATACCTCAAGATTTAGGATATGTAGACAGAACAAAAGAAGAAAATCTATTTGAGCTGGAACTAAACAGCTTGGTTGATAAGAGTAAGTTGGGAGATATCATTGAACGGTGCTATCGCTTACATGGAACTACGGTTACAGCTCAAGTTTTGGATAAGATAAAGAAAAAAGGTTTTGATTATGCAACAAAAGCCGGAATAACCATCGGCATTACCGATATAGAAGTTCCTGAAGAAAAGGAGAAAATCCTATCCGAGGCTGATGAAAAGGTTGACCAAGTAGAACTTTTATATAGGAGAGGTCTCATTTCTGATGAAGAAAGATATGAGAACACCTTATCTATTTGGACTGCCGCAACTGAAAAAATTACGGATGCACTGATGGATTCCCTTGACCACTTCAATTCACTGTATATGATGGCAAATTCCGGAGCAAGGGGTAATAAACAGCAGATAAGACAGCTTGCAGGTATGAGGGGTCTTATGGCTGATCCGTCAGGCAGGATCATTGACCTGCCTATCAAAGCGAATTTTAGAGAAGGCCTTACGGTGCTGGAATACTTTATATCAACACATGGTGCAAGGAAGGGCTTAGCAGATACAGCTCTTCGAACTGCGGATTCCGGATATTTGACACGGCGACTGGTTGATGTGAGCCAAGATGTTATAGTAAGAGATGTAGATTGCGGTACAACTGATGGTATAACAGTAAAAGCAATCAAAGATGGTAGTGGGATCATCGAAGACCTCAAAGAACGGATTGAAGGGCGATATGCATTAGAAGACATAAAGGATCCTGAAACAGGTGAAATTATAGTACATGCAGACGAGCTCATAACCGAAGCCATGGCCAACCGCATTGTTAAAACAGGCATGAAGGAAGTTAAAATCCGTTCGGTGCTTACATGCAGAACACGACACGGGGTATGCGTAAAATGTTATGGTAAAAACATGGCAATGGGCAAACCTGTTGATATAGGCGAATCTGTGGGCATTATAGCGGCTCAGTCCATAGGCGAGCCGGGCACACAGCTTACTATGAGAACATTCCATACTGGAGGAATAGCCGGTCAAGACATTACACAGGGTCTTCCTAGGGTCGAAGAGTTATTTGAAGCTCGCAAACCAAAAGGCCAGGCAGTAATTACTGAGGTCGGCGGCACAGCTAAGATTGTTGAGGGTAAAAAGAAAAGGGAAGTAGAAATTACAACTCCAACAGGTGAAACAAAAACTTATCAAGTTCCTTACGGAGCAAGACTAACCGTGGAGAATGGTACGGTGGTAGAAGCCGGCGATGAACTATGCGAGGGTTCGGTAAACCCGCATGATATTTTGAAGATAAAGGGCATAAGGGGAGTGCAAACCTATTTACTTCAAGAAGTGCTGAAAGTTTACAGGCTTCAAGGTGTTGATATCAACGATAAGCATATAGAAGTAATCATCCGCCAGATGCTTAGAAAAATTAAAGTAGAAAAACCGGGTGATACTGAACTACTTCCCGGCGAGTTAATAGATGTATTCGAATTTGAAGAGTTAAACAACGAAATGATTCTTGCAGGTAAAGCCCCGGCCGAGGGTAAGAGGGTGCTCTTAGGTATCACCAAAGCATCTCTTGCTACTGATTCCTTCTTATCTGCCGCTTCTTTCCAGGAAACTACAAGGGTACTTACTGATGCGGCAATTAAAGGAAAAACAGATCCGCTTTTAGGTTTAAAGGAAAATGTAATTATCGGCAAACTCATACCGGCAGGAACGGGAATGGGCTGTTATAGAAATATAAAGATTCATATCCCAGATGAAAAAGCGGAAAAAGAAATGAGTAAAGATGAAAGCTCACTTATTGACAGTCAAAACCTATGATGGTAGAATATATGAGTGTGTCTTTCAGCTCTCTTTATAAACAAAAGGGGAGGGCGAGAAAATGCTTGATAAATTAAAAAGTGCCTCCAAAAAAACCATAGGTACCAAACAAACCTTAAAAGCTATTGAAAAGGATCAGGTTTGTATGGTTTTCATAGCTGAAGATGCTGAGGAGCATGTAGTGTCTGAACTAAAAAGGATATGTAAAGAAAAAGGCATCGAAGTTATAGCTGTGAAGACTATGAAGGAATTGGGGGACGCCTGTGGAATTCAGGTAGGGGCAGCCTCTGCTGCAGTCTTAAATTCATAGCATTGCTTTTAAGATGCCCCTATAGGGGCATCTTTTTAATGCATATATATATTTGTTTATTAATTCAATTACATGGAAGGAGGTGCCAAATTGCCAACTATAAATCAATTGGTAAAACAGGGAAGAAAGAAAGTAGAGTACAAATCTACGGCTCCGGCCCTTAAAGGCTCACCCCAGAAACGAGGAGTATGTACTGTTGTTAAGACGACTACACCGAAAAAACCTAATTCGGCCTTAAGAAAGATTGCTAGGGTAAGGCTTACCAATGGTATTGAAGTTACAGCCTACATTCCGGGTATTGGTCATAATTTACAGGAGCACTCGGTAGTGTTACTTCGAGGAGGTAGAGTCAAGGACCTTCCCGGTGTAAGATATCATATTATCCGAGGAGCTTTAGATGCTGCCGGTGTGGCAGATCGCAAGCAGGGCAGGTCCCTTTATGGTGCCAAAAAGCCTAAGAAAAAATAGTTAAAGGAGGGATACAATGCCAAGACGAGGTCATGTATTTCGAAGACCAGTGGAAGAAGATCCGATATATGGCGATAAACTGGTAACGAAACTTATTAACAAAGTCATGTATGATGGGAAAAAAGGCATAGCTCAGAAGAACTGCTATGGGGCTTTTGAGATTATCAGGCAAAAAACCGGCAAAGACCCTATAGAAGTTTTTCATGAAGCCATGAAAAATGTTATGCCTGTTCTTGAAGTTAGACCTAGAAGGGTTGGCGGAGCTACCTACCAAGTTCCTTCAGATGTCCGACAGGAAAGAAGATTGACACTTGGAGTGCGATGGTTGGTGGATTATGCCAGAAAACGCAGTGAAAGGACCATGGCAGAAAGATTAGCCGGTGAGATTATGGATGCGGCTAATAACATGGGTGGAGCAGTTAAGAAAAAGGAAGAAACCCACAAGATGGCAGAAGCCAATAAAGCCTTTGCACATTACAGATGGTAGCCAGCCGTTGAACAGTAAAGACTTGGCATAAGAAAGGAGTGTAAGATTGTGCCTAGGCAAGTTACATTAGAAAAGATAAGAAATATAGGTATTATGGCACATATAGATGCCGGTAAAACTACGACAACTGAAAGAATACTCTTTTATACCGGCAAGGTTCATAAAATGGGAGAAACTCACGAGGGATCAGCCGTAATGGACTGGATGGAACAGGAGCAGGAAAGAGGAATTACCATAACATCGGCTGCTACAACGTGTTATTGGAAAGGTAATCGTATAAATATTATCGATACGCCAGGGCACGTGGACTTTACGGTGGAAGTTGAAAGGTCTTTGCGAGTTCTCGACGGTTCAGTAGCTGTTTTTTGTGCAAAAGGTGGCGTAGAGCCTCAATCTGAAACTGTATGGCGCCAAGCCGATAAATATAAAGTTCCGAGAATTGCCTATATAAACAAAATGGATATTGTCGGAGCGGATTTTGAAAATGTTATATCTATGATGAAAGAAAGATTGGCAGCCAATCCGGTTCCTATACAGATACCTATAGGCAGCGAGGAAAATTTTAGAGGCATTGTCGATTTGGTTCACCAAAAGGCCTATATATTTAAAAACGATATGGGAACTGAAATAGAGGAAGAAGATATACCTGAAGATATCCGCGACAAGGCCATGCGTTATCGAGAGAAAATGCTGGAAGCCCTATCGGATATTGATGATGAAATAATGATGAAATATCTTGAAGGTGAAGAAATATCAGACGAAGATGTACGCCGCGCCATAAGAAAAGGTTGCATAGAGGTTAGATTAACACCGGTACTCTGTGGTTCTTCTTATAAGAACAAAGGAGTGCAGCAATTATTAGATGCTATAATGTATTATATGCCTTCACCGCTTGATGTTCCGCCGATAAAAGGTATAAATCCTGAAACCGGTGAAGAGATTGAAAGACATGCAAGTGATGATGAACCTTTTGCAGCACTGGCCTTTAAGATTGTCAGTGATCCATATGTAGGAAAGCTGACCTATTTTAGAGTTTATTCAGGCACACTTAAATCAGGATCATATGTATATAATTCTACAAAGAATAAAAAAGAGCGTATAGGGCGAATTCTCTATATGCACGCAAATCACCGCCAAGAAGTTGATGAAGTTATGACCGGCGATATTGTGGCAGCAGTTGGCCTTAGAGATACCGCAACGGGCGACAGCCTTTCCAGCGAAGACCATCCTATAATTTTAGAATCTATGCAATTTCCGGAGCCGGTTATTAGAGTAGCAATTGAGCCTAAGACTAAAGCAGACCAAGATAAATTAGGTGCAGCCCTGCAGAAACTTTCAGAAGAAGATCCGACATTTAAAACCTATACTGATCAAGAAACCGGTCAAACCATTATTGCCGGCATGGGAGAACTCCACCTGGAAATAATAGTGGATAGAATGTTAAGAGAGTTTAAGGTAGAAGCAAATGTAGGCCGTCCACAAGTAGCTTATAAAGAAACCATACGCAAGACGGTAAAATCCGAGGGTAAATTTGTAAGACAGTCTGGTGGACGAGGTCAGTATGGACATGTTTGGTTGGAGTTAGAACCCATGGAGCAAGGTAAGGGATATGAATTTGTCAATAAAATTGTCGGCGGCGTAATTCCTAAGGAGTTTATTCCTGCAGTAGATGCAGGTATACGTGAAGCTCTTACCAGCGGCGTGTTAGCCGGATATCCGGTGGTGGATATAAGGGCTACTTTGTATGATGGTTCTTACCATGAGGTTGACTCATCGGAGATGGCATTTAAGATAGCAGGTTCGATGGCTCTTAAAGAAGGCATGAAAAAAGCTTCACCGGTGCTGCTCGAACCGATTATGAAAGTAGAGGTTGTAGTACCGGAAGATTATTTAGGTGATGTTATCGGAGATATAAATGCTCGCAGAGGACAAATGGAAGGCATGGAACCACGATCGGGTGCTCAGATAGTTAGAGCGTTTGTGCCGCTATCGGAGATGTTTGGATATGCAACTGATTTAAGATCGAGGACCCAAGGCCGTGGAATATATACCATGCAGTTTTCTCACTATGCTGAGGTTCCAAAGAATATAGCAGATACAATAATTAATAAATAAAAAGAAACAACAATATTAAGGAGGATAAACATGGCAAAGCAGAAATATGAAAGGAAAAAACCCCATGTAAACATAGGGACAATAGGTCACGTAGACCATGGCAAGACAACC
>JALHJR010000014.1:0-59606 GCA_022840405.1 Tepidanaerobacter acetatoxydans | reverse complement strand
TTTTTTGGGTATTGCTCTTTGAGCTGGTCGAAGGGTGATTAATCAACCACCCTTAGTTAAGTGCGTCTTTGTTTAGGTATATATTCATAACAATGACAGGTCGCTTTACTTTACTCGGCATGATAGAAACCTACCATTTAGAAGGCTAGAACCCTGCTTTATTCAGAATTATATAGACACTGCTTAGTTCGCAGTTTATTCAAAATGACATAAAATGAGATTGTTTTGGCAGCTTTTCAGGCGACTTTTTACACCTATTTAATTAAAATTTAAATATTATTCCAATTATAGCCGCACCCAATAGAAAATATATTGGGTGTTTTTTATATTTATTTAGTAAAAACACAATTGCCGTAAACAGTAAGATGGACTTTATATTTATGATATCAAAAATATTATGTGAAAGCAGGTATTTATCAATATTAAAAAGAGAAATTTTGGCAACTTCAAACCCTGCAGCACCTATCAGACCGGCTACGGCAGGTCGTATGCCGTAAAAGCCTGACTGTACCATGGGGTGTTCACTGAATTTCAGATAGTAATGTGCAATAAGTGCGATAATGATTACAGACGGGGTAACCTCCCCTATGACGGCAATTATTGCCCCTGCCAGATTAGCAGTTTCATAGCCTATATATGTTGCCATATTGATGCCGATAGGCCCGGGAGTGGATTCGGATATGGCGATCATGTCAACCAATTCCTGTGATGTAAACCAGCCGGTTTTGCGAGATATATCTTGAAGAAAAGGTATGGTTGCAAGCCCACCGCCTATGGCAAATAAACCTGTCTTGAAAAATTCCAGAAATAATCTTATGTATATCATCTGACATCAGTCCTTGTATTTGCTGTAAAAATCCCTAAACTTGCCGAAATTACAACAACAATTATTGGCGAAATATTAAAAAATGCCACAACTACAAATGATGCGGAAAATATTAGTATTCCCAGCCAATCCTTTACTGATGTGTTCCACATTTTTATTACCGTATTTAAAATAAGTGCCGCTACTGCAACCCTTATCCCGCCAAAAGCATGCTGTACAATTGCATAATCCTCAAAATGTTTAAGATATGTGGCAATAATAGTGATAATCACAATAGAAGGAAACACTATACCGCAAGTGGCAGCTATGGCACCGGGTATACCCTTGCGTTTAAAGCCTATAAAGGTTGCCGTATTTACGGCGATTATCCCCGGCGTGCATTGACCGATTGCATAATAATCCAGGACCTCTTCCTCGGTTGCCCACTGATTTTTCTCCACAATCTCTTTTTGAATAAGAGGGAGCATAGCATAACCGCCCCCGAATGTAAACGCACCGATACGGCAAAATATAGCAAAAAGTTTCCAAAGTTCTCCCATGTAAATTTCATCCTCTTTGATAATCTATCCATGAGTTTAACACTTATTTTAAAAAAAAGAAAGGCTGATTTCATATAAAAAGCTGCTTAAAGAAGCAATGGTAATAGCGTGGAATGGCTAATACATAGTTAGGATGGTGTGCTATGGAAAAAATATTGGAAGAAGTTCTTGAAGAAAATCGAGCTCTTGCAAAGCAAGGCAAAGTTGCAAGTTACATGCCTGCTTTGTCAAAAGCAAATCCCAATCATCTGGGGATATGCACTGGGGATATGCATAATAGATGAGAATAGAAATATATATAAACAAGGAGGCTTTGATGTTAAGTTTACAATGCAAGGTATATCAAAGGTGATTGCTTTGATGTTAGCTCTTATGGACAACAAAGAGAAAGTCTTTGAAAATGAATGTATAATATCAGCGGTCAATATGCGGCAGAAGTAGGCGTTCCATCCAAATCTGGAGTAGGCAGGGCATCATGGCGGCAGTGCCCGGAAGAATTGGAATAGGCATATTTAGCCCACCATTGGATGAAAACGGTCATTCTATAGCAGGGTATGAAATAATGAAATCATTATCTCAAAGATTAAATCTTGGCATCTTTTAAAAGGAGGGATGAAAACTTTCAGCAAAACAGCAAAGCTGTATGGGAGGTGACTGCTTAAAAGTAAATATTAGAAAATATGCAAAAGAAAGTACAGTTTCACCCAAAATAGAATAACAAGGAGGTTTTTTGATGCTTTTTTTGGAAACCCTCGTAAGCAACTTAAACAATTGGCTTTATTCGTATGTTCTTATAGTTATGCTGATAGGGTTAGGAATTTATTTTACTGTAAAAATTAGATTTGGGCAGTTTAGGTTAATAGGTAACATGATCCAACTTACGACAGAGGCAACTGGAATCATCGAAGGCAAGAAAGGTATTTCGGCATTTCAGGCATTTTGTATTTCTGCAGCCTCTCGTATAGGCACGGGGAATATTGCAGGAGTGGCTATTGCGATTTCGGCAGGTGGACCCGGTGCAGTGTTTTGGATGTGGATTATCGCATTAATAGGCGGAGCTACGAGTTTTGTCGAAAGTACCTTAGGACAAATTTATAAAGTAAGGGATAAAGATACTTACAGAGGAGGGCCTGCTTATTACATAGAACAGGCGTTGGGGAAAAGAAGTCTGGGGATATTTTTTTCTATACTGACAGCAATTACCTTTGGACTTATTTTTAATTCAGTTCAAGCCAATACCATAGCAGGAGCCTTTGATAAGGCATTTAATATCAAGCCGTTATATATGGGGATTGCTTTGTTTGTTGTAGTGGGCTATATCATATTTGGAGGAGTCAGGAGAATTGCCAATGTATCATCTGTTATAGTTCCAGTCATGGCAACATTGTACATTGGTGTTGCATTATATATTATGATAATAAACTATAGACTGGTCCCCAAAATGTTTGCACTTATATTTACAAGTGCCTTTGGATTAAGACAGGTCGCAGGCGGTACTTTGGGTGCTGCTATAATGAATGGTGTAAGAAGAGGTTTATTTTCTAATGAGGCCGGTATGGGCAGTGTCCCAAATGCAGCGGCGACTGCGGCTACTTCCCACCCTGCAAAACAGGGTCTTATTCAAACCTTAGGCGTCTATGCTGACACGCTTTTAGTTTGCAGCGCAACTGCATTTGTTATATTACTTTCCGGCCTTTTAGAAACAGGTACCGATTTGCAAGGTGTTCAGCTTACGCAGGCTGCAATAAGTTCCCAAGTCGGTGATTGGGGAAATACATTTATAGCCATATGTGTTTTGTTGTTTGCATTTAGTTCTATTATCGGCAATTATTACTATGGAGAAACAAATATAGAATTTATAGAGTCAAATCCCGTATATCTAAATATTTACAGGATTTTGGTTTTGTTAATGGTATTCTTTGGTTCCATCGGCAACTTTGGCCTTGTATGGGATTCCGCAGATATATTTATGGGAATTATGGCTATTGTAAACCTAGTAGTTATAGCAAAACTTGGTCCAATTGCTTATGCTGCATTTGAAGACTATGTATCACAACTAAAGGAAGGCAAAAATCCGGTCTTTGATCCCAGTAAAATACCCGGCCTAGGTAAGGTTGAATGCTGGGGAAAAAAGTAGAGTGTATTTTTAAATAGCAGCTTAAAGCATCAAAACAAATCATTAAAAAGCAAAGACAACCCCTAAAATCCCGGCAATTACGATCATCAAAATCGGATTTATTTTAAATTTAACAAGACATATCAATGAAACAGCGAATATAAGCACACTTTTGAAATTAATTACACACAGGAAATTTTTCAATATATAACTTAAATTAAATACAATATCTTCTTTAAAAAATGCAGTTTGAGCAACAAACACCGCAGCGGAAAAGATGAGCCCGACAATAACCGGTCTTATACCGTAAAAGAGCATCTTATTTAAAGGGTGATCTTGAAATTTAAAAAAATACCTTGAAACTATTAAAATCAACACTAAAGACGGCAGCGCAACGCCAAAAGTTGCAACAATTCCGCCTAATATACCCGCTGCCTTATATCCCACAAAAGTAGCAGAATTTACTGCAATCGGTCCGGGAGTCATTTCGGCTATCGCTATAATATCGATAAATTCTGAGGCAGAAAGCCACCCATGGTTTTCAATTTCCCTTTGTATAAGCGGTATCATGGCATAGCCGCCGCCGAAACTAAATAATCCGATTTTCATAAATGATAAAAACAACTGTAAATAAATCAATCTTTATGGCCTCCGCTGTTTAGAATTCTTGCCGCTTTTAATGGAAACAGATAATAGATGCCTAGCCCTACTGCAGCCCCGCCTAATATCACAACTATTGCCTGCACGTCAAATACGACAACCAAAATAACCGCTAAAACCGCAAGAACTAAACCAATTTTATCAACAATCGATGTCTTTGAAACCTTTATCGCTGCTGTTAATATTAATGCAACTATAGCAGGCCTGATTCCGGAAAATACTGCCTTTACTATAGGACTGTCTTGAACCTTTGAAAAAAACATCGCAATTACAGTTATAATTAAAAGTGAAGGCAGTATAACACCGGCAGTAGCAATTATTGCTCCTCGTTTACCGGCTATCTTGTATCCTATAAATGTTGATGAATTGATGGCAATGGCGCCCGGCATTGATTGCGCTACGGCAAATACATCGATGACCTCGTCGGACGTAACCCATTTCTTATTTTCAACCACTTCACGTTCTATGAGCGGTATCATGGCATAGCCGCCCCCAAAGGTAAAGCTCCCTATTTTAAAAAATGTCGCAAAAAGTTCTATAAGTAGTTTGAGATGACTTTTAGTTTTCATTTTATCCTCCATTTTTCCACACTTTAACTAACTAAGATTTCTTCGACTAACAATGCCGCTGCCCCTACAGCTATGGCTTTATCCTTAAAATATCCTCCCCTGCTGAAAGAAACCCTGCTGCCTTTAATATAACATAACATCAATAACTTTTACAAAAGTCATATACATTTCCTTGAAATTCTTCACCTTAATTTAAAAACTTGTCTGATTTTATGGTATAATAGGGAAAAACAGAGAAGAAATAGTAGGGCTTAGTTTATTTGGATGGAGGCAGATGCTATATGACTCGGTTAAGAAAGGAAATAGTAATTCTATTAGTAGTTTTAGCTGTTCTTTTTTCTCAAGCCCCTTGTGATATATCCGCAGTTTACGCCGAATCTGAGAATAATGGAATTTTTACTATTGAAAATCCTAAAGACGGTACGGCTCAAGAAATAATAGAGTCAACTTATCCATTGAATAATCAAACACAGGTTGAGGTAAAGCCTACTATAAAATTAATCTTTAAATACCCCATAGAAATACTCGATGAGTCAAGGATTTCGCTTAAAACCGGTGATGAACTATATACATTGGATTCTGAAGAAATATTCCTTTTGCAGGATGAAAAAACCCTCTGCATAGATGTGGGAAGAATCGGAAAGCATCCTTTAAGGCGAAACACACTCTACAGGCTTACAGTATTAAAGGACGCCATTAAACTTAAGGATTATGAAATTACCAATGAAGAAGATATCACGATAAGTTTTATTACGCGAAGTGAGGGCCAAAGCCCTAAAATCCTGGGCTATTCCTCCGATGCATCGGGCAGTGATGATATTACATCATTATCGGGAACCAGGCTTTCAAGCAATGGCTTTATATATATCCGCTTTGACAGAAGCATAAAATGGGAGAAAAATACCAATAAGCAGCAGCTTCTAGAGGAAACTAAACTCTACCGGATACCTAAGCCCACAGAAACTTTCTATGATGAGTTAGGCAATGTACATGATAAAGCCTTTGAATTTGATCCTGAAATTACAGAATCCGAGCTCAAAGATGAAGAGCACTGCCAGGAGGTAGCTATCGGAGATATTGACATAGTAAACGACAACACTGTCCGAATAAAACCAGATTTACCGCTTTTAGACCTTGCTCAATACCGCCTTACTGTTAAAAAAGAGTTCATAGAAGATATAAACGGATATGCCTTGGAAGATGATGTGGATTTTTATTTTTGGACAACTCCTTCAACGGAAAAAACCGAATTAAATTGGGAACATATTGAAGGCATGGTGCCCGGTGTTATCAAAGATGATTCTTCTACAGGAGGCAAGGTATGTATTGTAAACGGCACCTCGGTTTATGGACCCGATAACCCTATTGCTTTTTATATTGAGGGCCAGGTCATGCCCCGTGCCGGTGAAATATCTTCACTAAAAAGAATAACATTAGTTGAAGGTCATGCACCGGAAATTGCGGTAAAGATTTCCAAGATTCGCTTCGAATATTATAATGAAGGAGGAAAACAAAGGACAAAACTGCTCATTTATCCGCAAGACAAACTGGATTGGGGCAAATACTATGTGCTCACTATTTCGGATGACGTACTGCAAGATCGAAGCGGCAAGTTTTTACCGTGCCTTGATATGAAATTTACGGTGGGAGGAAATAAGGACGACCAGATAGGCATTTACCAAATCGAACCTGATACCTTTGAACTTTTCGATATTTATAAAGGCACAGCGGCTTTTACTATTAAAGGTTATAACTTTAATGAAGATATAGAGTACATCACACTTAAAATGATAAGCGGAAAAAATGCGGGAACAGTTTTCGAAACAGTTTATAAAAAAGATATCGAGTTTAAGAGTATTACCGAGTTAAATGTTAAACTGCGAGATTCAAATGTAATTGACAGCCTTTTTAAAGGCGGCAGTGGTGAGTATTCAATAGAATTATTCTTTAAAAACAACCAACGAGTATCAAATGATGATGTAAGGTTAAAAATTCTTTCACGCGGCAGGCCTAAGGTAATTGCAACAGACCCGGCAGGTGGCGGGGCATGGTCCAATGAGAAAAGATTAAATCCCAAAACCATTGACGGCACAATCCGCTATTTTTTAAAAATAACCTTTGAAGACGAGGATGGCAGTCTGCAGTTTGATAAAGATATTGGGCTTGGCTTACTTCAAACATCTACAGTGTTTTGTGAAGGGCAAAACGAAGTATCTATGATCGACCGTGAATTTATAAGTTTTATACAAAATATTGAGGACCAAGACCTAAGGGATACCTATATTGACAATTATATTTTTGTAAAGGACACCGCAGCCGGAAAGGCCTATCTGTATGTGCCCGTAAAACCCTTAATGTCGCAGACCACTTATTCTGTTATGGTAAATGCCGGCATAGTATACTTTGCCGGAGCGGACGAGGATACTGAGCGAAACGATGTAATCATATGGAGCTTTACAACAATGGCAATTCCAGTTATAACAGGCAGCGAAACGGGAAGCGTTACAGAAAATTATGATGAAGATGAACCTATAATACTTTACGGGGATTTCTTTGACGAGAATAATGTAGAAGTATATTTTAACGATATTTCGGCAAGAAGAGTGAGGGTAGCAGCTGATGAGAACGGAAAGACGGTGCTTAAGGTATATCTTCCTACCGGACGGAATCGACTAAAACCGGGTATATATACTATTCGCATACGAAATGACGGTGATCATGAATATGAAATATTTGGAGCCTTAAGCGTAGTAAAAGAAGGCAGCTACATTCCCAATGAAGAATACAGTGTCAAAGATGAACTGCGGATAGGCGAAGTCAGAAGCAATCTTGTCTATAGTGAGGACACCTTGATTATCGACAGAAGATATACCGATAAGCGCTCTGTAGAAGTAGATCTAGATGAAATAATGGGTCAGGATGTTTTAGTCAGAAAAATCAGTTTTGACGGGCGAAAAAATGACAGGATATCTATTCTAGATACCCTGTCAAAATGGGCGGATATTACCCTTTATGACATTGGAGTAGATGATTATGGCAGTGATGAAGATGCTTGTATAGCACTAGGCAGAGTAGAACCCATAGTAGTACAGAACTTAAAGCAGAAACTTGGCCGCCAAAAAATAAAATCAGAATTCATACAAGTAACAAGCCAAAACGTGCGATTTAGCAGTTTCAAGCTTATCATGCCATTTAAAGAAAGCGATGGAGAAAACCTCAGAGTTTTAAGATATGCTCCGAACACAAGAGAATTTATCGAAGAAGATTTTTTAGTTGACAAGATTGAAAAAACCGTCACCATCCGTGGATTTAACCCCGGCATCTTCGTGGTAGTGGAGAATTAGGAGGGAGAAGATGGCAAGACTAAAGAAGATAGTATCTGCTATACTGGCAGTAATAATGCTGCTTTCATTCATACCTTGTGAGATTAAATCAGTATATGGATATGACAAGGATTCCTTTACTGTAACTGAAATAGTCATAGGAAAAGAACACGACAGCAGCAGACTCACGACAGGCATGTCTATTTCTATTAAAGGGCGTGAGCTGGAAGGGGCTCCTGTCTTTATAGAATATGGCTCAAAATTTGAGCAGCTCAAAAGTCCTAAAATCAATACATATGGATTACTTTATTTTGAATTTACTAAACCTGAGGATTGGGAAAAGCTAAAAAACATCAAGTCTATCATTGTTGGAACTGCCACTATTCCTATTGGCGACAAAGGTGCAATGCCTACCATTACTGATGTGACCCCAAAAGTAAATAAAGATAGTGGAACCTTATATATAAAAGGGACGAATTTTGATTTAATTACAGGAACTGCTGAGATAACGGTGAAATATGGCACCGGCGTCCTCTTTAATCCCATTCCAAATAGTTGTTTTGGAACAAATCCCGCCGAGATAACCGAATTCCAGGAAGGAGAATTGGGTCTTCAGGATATAGAAATCACCAGAGAATTTCGTACTGAAGAACCGGTATATTTCAATGAACAATATGACGAGGTGTCTGTTAAAGTTACCATAAACCACACCTATAACGGCCAATTTCGGCTTGTAGAGGATTTGAATATATCTGATGACATCGAAATGTTTCCAAATAGAGGTGCAAAAGGCGGAAAAGTATACTTTAAGGCAAGCCAGCTGCGCCAGTATGATGTCTACTTTTTAAAAGCCACTGACGGTACAGATCCGTACACAACTGCAAATAAAGGCAAAAATCCAAGCCCTCTGCAGCAAACTGAAGACAGTAAGTATGTTTTTACTGTAGAAGTTCCCGACATCACACCGGGCGAGTATTGGGTAGTCCTTACAAACCAGGTACCGGATTACAAAGATCCCATGCAGGCTGTTTCAGGGGAATATATCTATGCAAAAGAAAAATTTACCGTAATACAGGGCTCAAAAAGTGCAAAGATTGATACAATCCAGCCGAACAAAGGACCTGACACCGGCTCTACAGCTACTATTACCGGAAGATACTTGGGAAGCCTTAATATAGATGATTTACAAATTGATGAAAACTGCCTTCCAAACATAGACATTTTATCAGACGGTGTTATGAAAATAACATATAAAAATAATGATAACACCCATATTGGTGAGTATCGAGATTCTAATGTAGCCTTAGTTGAAAAAACAATAAAAGTAATAGTGGGCCCCCAGGCAGATGTGATTGAAGACGGTTCCACCTTCTCCCCTGACATAGACAAGCTAGTTATAAAAATTAACCCAGATACAGATGAGAGTAATCCCGTAAAAGATGTAGTAGTGGAAACTGCTACCAAGATTGTTACCGTTACTGAAAATAATAAAAAAGAATACACATTTACCGAAAGGGCGGAACTGTCAAAAGGATATACCTTTATACCCAGCAGGATAAAACCTGAGGTTCAAAGTATTGTTCCAGATGAAATTCATGTAATAAAGAAAAGCGATGATACATATACAATTCCTCAAGATTTGATGATAGGTATATACGGCAAGAACTTTACAATCTATAAATACACAGCAGACAGCACGATAAAAGCTACATATCCAATTGTAAGTTTTGGGGACGTAAGAATTAATAAAAACGAGGATGACAACATCCAGCTTTATGTAATGGACGACAAAGGGAATATAATGGACGGTTCGCCCGGACAGGAAACAGGTAATAAAATCTTGGCAGTTATTCCTAAAGGTACCCCGGTGCCAAAAGAATATGTAGATACAAACGTGTCTGTTGTAGTAACAAATCCTGTCAGGAACTCTCAAAGTCCTGGGCTTTCATCGGAAGATTCAGTGATGGTGAAGTTTACGCTTGCAAAAGACGACAAAACCCCTGTAATTGAAAGCGTCACACCTGATGTGGTAACAGTGGACGGCGGCGAGACAGTTACTATAAAAGGAAGTAATTTCCTGCAGGACGTTAAGGTTTTCATAGATGGCAAAGAGGTTTCCGGCATAAAACGTGAAGGCGACGGCAAGACCATCACATTTAAAGCGCCACCGGGCAGGGAAGGTGCTACACAGCTTCAAGTAATGAATCCTGGCGGCGGTATTGCGGTAAAAGAGTTTAACTATGTCAAAACATATACCGATCCTAAGATTACCGATTTTTCACCTAAAATAGGTAATACCGGAACACTTGTTTTAGTAAATGGCGACAATTTCCTCCCTCCGGATCCAACCTCAACTGGCGCAACTACATCAGAAATATATAAACTAATAGGTACAAGGATACTTCTTCAAAACCGGGATATAAATGAATACAATACGGATCCTGAAACTAAGCATATAAAGTTTCAATATTATGCATCACCTGAAAACAATGAGATTTTGAGCATTGGCGAAACGGCTGATGGCAGAAAATACCTGCAAATGGCGGACTATTGGCATAGTGTGTTATTTGTTGATTCTTCCGGTAAGTTTTACACCTTGCGCCAGGATGTCCGGGGAAATGCTATACTTTCTGACGGAGTAAGCAATACTTACTATTTAAATTTAAAGTATGTTAAAGATGATAATAACGGCGGCGGAGAATATAAGATATTTGCCTCAAAAGAAGGGGGCAGTGATTATCCGGTACAGGTCAAGACCGACAAAGAAATAATCGGCGAAAAAGAAGTAAACGTTACGACACTTTTGATAAATGAAGACCAAGGTATCAAACTTTACATGCAGACCTTATATAAAGTCGATAATAACGGTATAATCGTCGGCAACAATGTAAAGGTTATCGATAAAAATACCATATTGTTTAAAGTGCCTGTGCTCACCCTAGGTGACGGCTATTATGACCTTACAGTGTTAAACCCCGATACTAAACGAGACAGCCGTACAGGTACACAGGGCTTTTACTATTACACACACCCTCAATCTACACCTAAAATCACTGAGATTGTACCTGACAAGGGCTCTGCCGATGGGGGATATACTATAGATATTATAGGTGAGGATTTTAAGGACGATGGCACAAGCAAAACCAAGGTGTTCATAAACGGTGTCGAAGTCAAAAAAGAAGATACGGTAGTAAGTGTTGACGGAAAAACCATAACAGTAAAAGTGCCTCCCTTTACCGGCGATTTATCCAAAGAAAAAGAAACAGACCGCATAACGGTTCCTATAGTAGTATTAAATCCTGACGGTGCAAGTGCTAGCAAGGAAGACGGTTTTACATACATGGTGCCTACCAGCCATCCGCAGATAACAAGGATTGTACCTGCGCAAGGTAGCGCAGCAGGCAAGGAAATTGTAGAAATAATCGGCAGAGATTTTCGCTATTTTGAGCCTTTTAACGATGACAACAGAAATCAGATTAAAGATGAGAGCGAGATATATCAGGATTTAAACGGCAACGGTGTATGGGATGATTTTAGTAATAAGACCATTGAAGAGTTAAGACAAGAATGTGAAGATAATAAGACTGATTTTAACATAACAGTAATTTCAGTGCTTCCAAAGGTTTATTTTGGAAATAAGGCAGCCGAAATAATCGAATTTGCCGACGGCTATCTTAAAGTAAAGACACCCGCAGGTAATGCAGGCAGCACAGATGTATATGTGGTAAATAACGATTCTGGCATATCAAATAAGGTAAAATATACTTATACTTCCACAAAACCTACAATAACTCGCATAGTGCCTTCTGAAGGCAAAAAACAGGGCGGCGACCGAGTGGAAGTATTTGGCTCGGGATTTGCAGAAAGTGAAACCAGAATAGTCGGAGCTGACGGCACGATAAAAACCATTCCAATGGTGCAGATTCGCTTTGGGAATATAACTAATCGGGATATTCAAAGAGAAGAAGAAAATTCCGGAAGGATAGATAATCAGCGCACTACCGTAAATTTGCCGGGAGGGCTTAAGGTAGAATATGCAAATGGCAATATACACCTTACGATTCTAGAAGGTGGTCGCGAATATGTGACGCTAAATCCCATCCCTTTTGACGGAAGCCCTCTGTTTATATCTACAAGGCTTTTAAAAGCAGAAGGCGAAAATCCTTATCCATATAATGAACTTATACGCCTTGAAATCATTGACCGAAGGCTGTTTGTAGAACGAGGATATGCGCCTGCAGTGGAGTTTTTAAACAGCGGACAGCTTGTGGTTACAACCCCGGGGTACTATACCATCGGCGAAGTAGATGTTACCTTGATAAATCCAGACGGCGGAACAGCTCAGGGCAAGTTTACCTATAAGCACCCAGACAGCAGTCCATATATCACAAATATAACCAAGGAAGGCAAGTCACCTGAAGAGGAAAATATCAACGGCAAAGATGTAAAGGTGTTGTACTTGACCTATAAGGGCGGCAATGTAGTCAGTGTCATCGGCGGAGATTTTAGAGAAAATGCCAAAATTCAGATTTCTAATGTGGCAACAATAGAGCCGAAAGACATTACCTACATGCTGCCGACAAAACTTACATTCACTATGCCGCAAGTGCCAGAAGATGCTGTGGGGAAACTACATAGGGTAGTAGTTATAAATGAAGACGGTGCATCAGCATCTTCTGACGAAGCAAGCCCTAAACCTATATATATTATGTTTGTAAAGGGCGAAACCGCTCCGGCAGTGGCAAAGGTTACACCTGATAAAGGCCCTACATCAGGAGGTACCAGCGTAAAAATCGAAGGTAAAGACTTTCGCGAAGGGTTAAAAGTCTATTTTGGAGAAACTCCGGTGCCGGAAGATAAGATACAGGTTATCGACTATAAAACCATACTGGTAGTGACTCCGCCCCATGCTCCGGGCACAGTGGATGTAAAAGTAGAAAATCCCGACGGTGAGCTGTCAAATCCTCACGGAAAGTTTACCTATCTCAGCAGTCCTAAGATATCAGCAGTGGTAGACCCGGACGATCCTACAGAAACTTCAAGGATAACGAAAATTTCCGTAGAGGGCGGACAAAAAATAAAGCTAAAAGGCAGCTCTTTCATGCCAGGAGCGAGGGCAGTATTTGCTCCTATACTTAAAAGGATTGATGACGAAAAAGACATAACAGGCACAATTGTATACATCGATGGCCTGCCATATCAGCTGCAAGACGGTATTGACGGAACAGATGTAATTGTTGAGGATTCGCAAACAATTACCGTAGTAACACCGCCGGCAAAGCTTGACAGCAGAGGCGTTATGGTAATAAACCCCGATGGCGGTGCAAGCGATATATATGACCAGCTTGTATACGGGCTACCTGAGCTTACCGCACCAATGAATGTAGTGGCGGAACTTATATACGACCGCTACATTAAAATAAGTTGGTCAGTGGTAGAAGGTGCACAGGGATATGAAATATATGCGGTTGTCGATGATAATGAGATAGACTTTATAGGCACTACCGAGCTTACAAGCTTTATCTACAGTGATTTAGAGCCTAATACTCGCTATAGGTTTGTAGTAAAAGCCTTAGGTGATTTTGGCTCATCGCCTCCCTCGGCCGAGAGTAACACAGTCAAAACCGGAAGAAGAGTGGGACCGCCTGATGAAGATGGCGGTTTGACAGATGAAACTAAAAAAGAAAAAATAGGCGATACAGTTCGAGTGACTGTGGGAACCGAAGACTATAAGAAAAATCTAACAGTAGATTTAACCGATACTAATTTTACCGGAGCTAAAACCGTTGTAGTCACCATTCCTGCACAAGTAATATCCAAATCTAATGCCGGTGATATAACGATTATAGGTAAAGATTTTACCTTAAAATTCAATCCGAAAGTATTCTACACTTCAAAGGTCCAGCAGTACAAAGATAGAAGCGATGCGGGAGTAAGGTTTGAAGTAAGTCGTGGCAGCGACAGCCCGCAAAGCGGTATGCGGACAGCACTTTCAGTACAATATGTAATGGAAGCCGAGTTTTATTTAGGAAGCGATGTATCTTATATTGAACAGTTGAATGGTGCGATAGAATTTGGGATGGATTATGATAAGACAAAAGCTGATTTAAGGAAGATAACAAGCATTGCTCTTTGCCAATATGACGAAGCTAAAAGCGATTGGGTAAATGTTTACGAAAAATATAGCGGTTATGATACGGTAATAAAGACTGTTATATATAAATTAGGCAAATACGGCATTTTCGGGACGAGGAGGTAGCAGGCATGAAGGGACTTAAAATGCAGATATTAATTTTAATAATACTTACTGTAATGATATCTTCTCCGGTCGGCTATACAAAAGAGGCATCGGCCTATCAATCCGTTGAGGGTTATATCAAAGATTTAAACGTCAGTGAATTAAGGATTGAGATAGAAGATTATGAGGGGAATATTAAACGGTGGCAAGTTACGCCCGATACAGTTCTTCTAATTGATGATACACCTGCAGGGCTCAAGGATTTTAAAATAGGAATGGAAATATACGCCGAATACAATAGAAATAGTTTGACATATATAGAAAGTTGGTCTACTGAAAATCCGGGATATATTCCGCCAAATGGCAAGGTCAGGTCGGGCGTTGTTAAAAAAATAGACAGGAATCAGCTCATCTTGAGGCTTACCACCGGCAAAGAAGAAACCTATTTTACAAGTCCTGCTACCATTGCAATAAGAAATGGGTTAAATGTTCCTTTAAGCACCTTATATGAAGGGGATATGGTGAGGCTGTATTTTGATGAAAAAGACTCTACTATCATCAGCCGAATGAATATTCAGGGCGATTCCGTTAAAATGAAAGGCTTATATAAAGGTCAGTTGGATACATCCAACCTCTTGGATAATACGCTTGTGCTAAAAGGTGCCCAGATTTTCCAAAATGGTGGTTGGCAGGAGATGAAAAACATCCTACGCATAGACTATTCTAAGGATTTTCCGGTATACTACGGCGGACTGCCACTATCCTATAATAATATGAAATATTTTCAGGGTAAGACGGCTTATTTAGCGGTAAAAGACTTTTTCAGCAAAGATATGGCAGAAAAAATGGTAATAAAAAGCCAATACGAAACTACTTTCAGTGATAAGATAGAAGAAGTAAATTGGTACGCTTCGGCTTTTGAACTAAAGAATAAGCGAAATATCCAGTTTGACGAAGGTACCATATTCATTAAAAATCAAAGATTAGTAGATGAATACGCATTAGAGCCTGGACAAGATGCTTTTATCGTAGCCGACGGCCGAGGAAGTAAAGCTTTAGCCAGTGTGGTATATATTTATAACCAAGACATAAACAATTCCAATATCGGGCAGTATTATCTGTATGCAGGCAAGCTTGACAAGGTAGTGGAAAATCAAGTTACTATCGAGGATTTCTTTATCTTAAACCGCAATGATTGGGAGTCTTTCGATGATGAAAAAGAGCTTTATTATGACAACGACACCTATATTTTCGATATGGAAGAAGTGAAACAAATAACCCCTGAGGAATTTTTTGCCATGGATTATGCAGTAGATGAAGACAGCAGTTCTTCCAGACGCCAAGGCCTAAAGTCATGGCATGCATATGCGTATACCGATGGAGATAGGATTGTGGCTATAGCCCTGAAAAAAGACATGGATTCTCTGCTCAGGCAGCGGGTAACGATAGGTACTGTAGAAAAGGTGGAAGAAGATGCACTTGTAGGGATAAAGGTGACACTTCGAGATGCCAAGGATTGGAGCAGCCGAAATGAAAAGTGGATGGCGAAGTCTTTGCCGGTTAGTATGCGCGTTGAAAAAGCTCTGCTGATAAAAGACGACCGCACCATATCCTGGGATGAACTAAAACATGGTGATAATATATACGCAGTAAGAGATGATTTTGAAGGCAAATTCTTATTGGTAAAGTAGGGAACAAATATGATTAAAAAATTGATGATATGTTTTATGCTGACATTACTACTGATGAGCCCCCTGCAGACCTATGGGGCACCGTCCGGCTTTGACGGAGGGGTCAATAATGAATACCAGTATGAGGAGATCGTTTTTATTACCGGAGAGCCTATGAAGTTTTCAGGGGAATTGAAAATCTCGGAAAGCGGTCGGGACGACAGTCAAACCATAACATACAAATTCAACCTTACTAATAAAGATGAAACCATAAAAACAAAATTAACCAGGACTGTTACATTTTCTACAGACTATAACAATCGAAACGATAAAGGGCAGGTCATCGGACAGACTACTTTGACTAAATACTCGGAGAAAATAGAAATAGGCAAGGATAAGTATGAATTAGAGGACTTCCAGTTTTCTAAATCAGATGTTATAGATAAGCGGCCGGCATCTGACTTTTATTCAGGTAATTTTGAAGGCAGAAAGTACTACACCGTAAATCGCGATGAAGGTCAAGTAATAGTGTCTATCTCTGGCGGTGATGTAGGATATGAAAATTTCTGGGGAAGTACTGAAACTCAGATTATTAATTACTATATCACCTCAGAACGAAAGGTAACCGATGAAGAAGGTGATTGGCAGACAGTATCTTGGGAGGGCAGTGTAAAGGCACAGGTTTCAGACAGCTTGACAAAAAAACTGGTATATTCGGAAAATGAAGCCAGCCTTTCTAGTTTTGACGGCGGATATATACGGACAACCAATCGTGAGATGGTTTCAAGATATGAATACGACCTTCCGCGTATGCAAGATAATATTCCTGATAAAAAACGCCGCATAAGTGACCGAATAAACCTTTCGGCAAAGATGGTTCCAAAAGTTGAACGGCTTGTTGTGCCTAAATTCCGGGATGTTAGAGGACATTGGGCAGAAGAATATATAACAAAGCTATACTCCCTTGATGTGTTTGATGAAAGCCAAAACTTCTTTACTCCTGAAATCCCCATGACACGAGCAGAGTTTACCAAGGGAGTTATTAGAGCTTGTGACATAAGGCCTTCTATGGAAGAGACAGAAAAGGAAAGCAAAAGAAGAACAAGTCGGCGAAAGGAGCCGCCCGAAGAATCGCCTTTTAAAGATGTAGAGGTTGAAGATGAGGATTATCAGTATATAAAGCAGGGCTTGGAAAAGGGTATCATAACAGGAGTATCCAGCGATTACTTTAAACCAAAAGCTTCGCTGACAAAGGCAGATGCTATTACTATACTTATCAGAGCCTTAGGATTTGGCAGCAGGGCTCCCAATCCAGGTTACTATACATCATTTTCCGATGATGATAAAATCCCATCTTGGGCTCGTGACAGTGTATATGTAGCCAGAGAAATAGGCATCATAGAAGGTGACAGCTATAACAGGTTTAATCCCAACAAGGTTATGACACGAGCGGAAGCATCAGCCATGCTAGTAAGATTTCTGGAATTCCTAGAAAAAGATTTGCAGCAGGATTATCGTGAAAATATTATCCTTTACAATTAAAAAACAACTAAATAGAAAACTGCCAGAAAACAATTTAACAAAACCATCTACCAAAAATAAATATAAAAATAAGTAGCAAGAGAAGTGCTGCAGACAGTAAAATTTTCTATCTGCTGCACTTCTAATCTTTTAGACATGTCTTTAAGATTCTTACTCAGAATTCCCACGTGTTTCCACGCCACAATAAACGAATATTAATTGCTATTCCTTGGTATACTCTAGTTATGGCATGAGTTCGAGTGTCATTGTCAAACAGCACAAGGGGACGGTTCTTTTGTGTTATTAATTCCAAGCATACAAACAAAGCCAATTCTAAGCATACAAACATATTAATTCCAAGCATACAAACAAAGCCAATTCTAAGCATACAAACACGCTAAATTCCAAGCATACAAACAAAGCCAATTCCAAGCATACAAACATGTCATCCTGAGCGGCAGCGAAGGATCTTCTCTTTATGAACAACAGTTTTAAGACCATTTTCCTATTGCATTTTCTTATTAACATTCATGTGGATAAGTTATCCCCATTGGGGAAAAGTAGCTTTTCACCAGAAGAGATCAAAGGGACAAGACTTGAAGTTATTAACACCTGTGCATAACTCTGTGGATAACTTAATCATTTAGGCCTATTTTATAGGTTAAAAATTGATTTATTGCAATAATAATTAAAATCACAATGATTCCACTGTAAAAAGTCAGTTTTTCCGTAAAGACATCTATATATTGTTTTTACTATAAAAAAGACACTATATTTTGATAATTAAATTAAAAAAATTAAGGTTTCTGCACTGGAATCAACAATAATTAAGATGAATTAAAATAATAATGATTAAGATGATAGAGAGAGCGTTTCTTTTTAAGTAAGACTGCTATGCTAATAGCGGACAGCCATTGGTCACCCCTACTGTTTAGTTTTTGCAGGGGTTGGTTTTATATATGGATTACCGTGTTTAGTTTCATATATGATTAAAGAGGTCAATTTCGGATATGATTCCTTTAACGTTTAATATGTAAACAGCAAAGAAAATACTACAAGTCAATGTAATTTATAGGCTCGCATAAATGCGTTTTATTTTTTGCGGAAACTCAAAATGATATGATTACATAAGTCAATTTAGGATAGGATATGATTACATAGGTTTTAGGATATAATTACATAGGTCAATTTAGGATGGGATATGATTACATGAGTCAATTTCATATATAATTGTAGGGGCGACCATTGGTCGCCCGCTAACGTTAATATCTTACAGCCTGATTTCTGGCTGTTGATTTATTAATTTGTCAAACTCTGTATAGGTGGAGGAATTTGACCGCCTCTTTGAGCAAAAATCGATGAGTCAAAGGAACTAACCGGCATTACCGGTGCTCGCCCTAAAAGGCCGCCAAACTCTACAAAATCCCCGGCCTTTTTGCCGGGAGCTGGTATTATTCTCACGGCAGTTGTCTTTTTATTCATAACTCCTATGGCCATTTCATCGGCAATGATAGCAGTGATGGTTTCGGCAGATGTGTCACCGGGAATGGCTATCATGTCAAGGCCTACTGAACACACACAGGTCATTGCCTCAAGTTTTTCTATGGTAAGTGCGCCATCGGCTGCAGCGCGTATCATGCCTGCATCTTCACTGACGGGGATAAATGCGCCGGAAAGGCCTCCCACATAAGAAGTAGCCATGGCACCACCTTTTTTAACCGCATCATTTAGAAGCGCTAAAGCTGCAGTTGTTCCCGGGGCACCACAGCGCTCAAGGCCGATTGCTTCTAAAATATTTGCGATGCTGTCGCCTACTGCAGGAGTCGGAGCAAGGGACAGGTCTATGATGCCGAAGGGCACTCCCAATCTTCGGGATGCCTCACGACCAATAAGCTCTCCTACACGGGTAATCTTAAAAGCCATTCGTTTAATAACCTCTGACACCTCGCCTAAATCAGCTTCTTTAGAAAGATTAGACACAACCGTATTCACCACTCCGGGTCCGCTTATACCCACATTTATTGCGGTTTCCGGTTCGCCAGGCCCATGAAAGGCCCCTGCCATAAAAGGATTATCATCAGGAGCATTGGCAAATACCACCAGTTTAGCGGCACCGATTCCGTCTTGTTTTTCGGTTAATTGCGCCACTTCTTTGATTATACTGCCCATAGCCCGGACCGCATCCATATTTATTCCCGCTTTGCTGGTAGCAACATTGACGGAAGAACAAACGCGCTCCGTGCCTGAAAGGGCTTCGGGAATACAATTTAGCAGGTTCATATCTCCCCGGGTAAAACCCTTTTGCACCAGTGCAGAAAACCCGCCTATAAAATCAATACCCAGTTCTTTTGCAGCTCTATCCATGGCAAAGGCTATTGGAGTATAATCGCTTTCCTTACAGCTTTCAGCTACCAGAGCAATCGGAGTTACAGAAATTCGCTTATTCACTATGGGTATGCCGAATTCCTTTTCAAGTTCAAGGGCTACAGGCACCAATTCGCTGCCTTTTTCCATCAACTTATCATAAATCTTATCGGCTACACAAGAAATCGAAGGACCTGCACAATCCCTAAAGCTTATTCCTAGTGTAACAGTTCTAATGTCCAATTGCTCTGCTTGCACCATGCGTATTGTTTCAATGATTTCATCTCGGGTAAAGTTCATTACTGTCACTCCTTATATTCTGTGCATAAAATGAAATACTTCTTCCCGCTGAGCATCAACACGAACTGCCAGCTCCTGTCCCTTTTGAGAGAGCCTAGATTTTAATGCATCAAAATCTATATTCGACTTGCTGATATCTACAACCATAATCATGGTAAAAAGCCCTTCGATTGCGGTTTGAGTAATATCAAGAATGTTGACATTGGATTTTGCAAGCACATCTGATATGCCAGCGATAATCCCAACTCGGTCTTCCCCTATAACAGATATAACGGCGCGAACACTTGAGATGCCGTTTGAATAACCGGGTTCAGGCACCTGCTGTTTGCCTACATACAATTTCATTCCCTGCTTTGCAGCATATATCCGAGCTTCCTTGGTTATGAGTGTTCTGGGCGGGAATTCAATGATTTCCTCACCTTTATGTTGTTTTAATACATCAAGAGTAACTAATATTTCCATAAAAATGTAACCGATTAATGAATATAACCGGCTAGAAGCACCTCCAGTTAATGTTATTATGTAACAAGTATAAAGCAAAAACAGAGAGGTATCAACAATTAAATAAAGATTAATTAAATAAAGATTAAACTGCAAAAACCCGAGTAATTTCGTATACAAAAGCAATAATAATTAAAAACTGTTAAAATAGATATGTGCTGAGGGAGCATTTATAAAAAAATAAGGGGCTGCTGCAAACAGCCCCTTATTCATCTTTCTTTCAGAGATAACCACGTTTTAAGCACCTTCAAAGGCCTTTTTTCTCATTAGAATAAGCATTTCTTCAAGAGAATTTAAAAACTCACAAATTGCTTCGTCCCTTAAACTATAATACATATACTTACCCTTGCTGCGGCTTTTAACTATGCCGGTTGTTTTAAGTAGTTTTAGATGTGTTGATATATTAGCCTGCGAACTTCCAACAGCTTCAACTAATTCGGATACGGTTTTTTCCTGTTTTTTTAAGGCCTCAACGATTTTTAATCGTGTATTATCTGCTAGCCCTCGCAGAAACTCAACTTTATACTCAGAAAGGCTTAATACCAACCAAAGGACCTCCTTTTCAGCAACTTATTTAAATATTATTTAACATTAGCAACTGAACTCTTACTCCATTTTTCATCAGCTATTTGACCCCATTTCTGTGCATAAGGGGTAAGCTTTTCAGCAAACTCCTCAGGTGTTTCGTCAGGATTGAGCTGAGTCGGATATGCACCACTTTCCTTCACAATTTCTACCATCATTTCCGGATTGTCGATAAGAGGGCAAGGCCTGTGGTGATTCATATTAAATGGCTGCCGTTTCTGATATGCTCTCATAAGCGGCGAACCTAAGGCCTCTTTTAATGATACATCTTTTATATTGCAGCTTGCATAATGCACAAATGCGCAGGGTTCAACATCGCCGCGGGCATTAATGTGCAGATAACGCTTGCCGCCGGCTATGCAACCATTGGAAGCCTCGCCGTCATTCCAAAAGTCCATGATAAAAATCGGCTTTGTACGTCTGTATTCAAGCACTTTTTCATACATATATGCTCTTTGTTCGGGAGTTGCCATTAAGTCAACATCTACGTCTTTTCCTACAGGTATGTAGGTGAAATACCAGGCATAAACCACACCTTTATCCACCAGCATATCTACAAATTCTTCGCTTGCCAGCTCTTCTGTATTGTTTCTATTGTATGTTACCGACACACCGTAAATAAGGCCTGCCTTACGCATACGGTCCATGGCTTCCATTACTTTCTTAAATGTGCCTTTACCTCGGCGGGCATCGGTTGTTTCTTCAAAACCTTCAATACTAAAGGCCAATGTTATATTTCCCACACGCTTCATTTCGGCGACGAACTCATCATCAACCAAAGTGCCGTTGGTAAACAGCAGGAATGCTTGTGAAGGATGCTTTTCAGCTAATTTTATAATATCCTTTTTCCGCATGGTGGGTTCTCCACCGGACATAATTATAAAGTATATGCCAAGTTCTTCGCATTCGGTGAAGACCCTGTCTAAAGTATCAAAATCCAGTTCTTCATGCCGTGAATAATCTCCCGCCCAGCAGCCTATGCAATTTAAATTGCACCTTTCAGTAGGGTCGATTAAAATAGCCCAAGGCACCGAATAGCCCAACTCTTTTGCCATTTTCTGCTGTTTTGGAACTCCTAAAAAATTAGCATTTACAAAGAAGTTTACACCCAGTTTTTCTTTTACTTTAGGATCTGTTTCTGCAAGAATTCTTTGCCCAAGTTTGTACCAGTTAGAGTTTTTGTCTTCTAAAAACTTACTAACAGCCTTAAGATCTTCGCGTTGATGTGCCGGCATGGGTAATTTTTCCGCCCAGCTTATCAACTTTCCGATATCATCCATATCCCGTGACAACAAATACTTAACACCTTGACTTACAACCTTTTCACCAAGATATGTGCGGGCTAGATCCATAGAAACTACCTCCTTATCAATTTCGTTACATAACTACATATAATTATATAACGATATGTTCATATTTTATTATAGTATTAGTGGTGATTTTTGTCAAATAGATTACTGATAAAATTTTATTTTCTTTTTATTATAGTAAGTTATATTGCGTTTGACCATAAATCCAGCGAAAGAAGGTTTTTGCTCAGGAATTAAATTTACACTATTATCATGATGATTGGCAGTTATTTACATAATTATGGCAGCAAGATTATGGAGAAGATATGAAAGGAACTGGGAAGATATATTTTCTGATGTAAAAATTCATATAATGATGCATACAATGGTTAAAATATTATAGTTTACGATAAAAAAATATAAATTCGTGATTATAAAAAGCAGTTTTGGGAACAATAATAACAAAGCCTTAAGACAGGGGAGAGGTTACATGCAATGCAAATCAAAGTTGTTTAAGAAAACTGCAACAGTCACTATTTGTATACTTTTAATGTCATTGCTTGCGGCGTTAGCAGGTACAAGCGGCATGGCCGGCGGCATAGGTGCAGAAAGTAATACCTGTGATGTTACGGCACAGCAGCTTTCATCAAAGCTTATTAGACTTCACGTCATCGCCAACAGCGACTCTCCCGAGGACCAAGACTTAAAACTCCGGGTAAGAGATGCGATAGTAGAAACCTTTGACAAAAAATTTGAAGGCATTGATGATATCAACGTATCTCGGGAATTTATAAAGAATAACTTGAAATACATTGAAGAAATAGCAAGCGAAGAAATCAAAAAAAGCGGCAAAAACTACAGTGTGACTGCTATGTTTGGTAAATTTTTATTTCCGGTCAAAAACTATGGATATATCACTCTTCCGGCCGGAGAATATGAAGCACTGCGAGTAATTATAGGGAACGGCAGTGGAGCCAATTGGTGGTGCATACTATTCCCTCCTCTATGCTTTGTAGATATAAGCCAAAAACAAGACCCGGATGAAACAAGAATGCGAATGAGCCAGGTGCTGACACCGCAAGAAATGGCAGCAATAGAAACAGCCAAAGCTCCCGAAGACGTTCCCATAGAGATTCGCTTCAAAGTATTGGACTGGTGGAAAGAGACCAAAGGAAAAATCAATAAAACTATTAAGCTCGCTTTTAAATAAACATCCCTGCCATAATAAAGCCCAAGCTCGGTAAGCATAACCACGAGCTTGGGCTTTATATATTAGCTTTCTATTTGCAGCTAAAAAAACCCGTAATATTGCGCAATGCCTTGCTATACACTCCAATATATTTCTATCAATAATAATTTCAACAAATCACTGAGGTTCATACAGTTTCCTCTTACTTGCTACATATTTTACAAAAAAAATTTTAATATAGTATTGAAATTAGATAGAAACTGTGCTTTAATTGTATTTGCTTAAAAGAATATTAAAATTGAAGCCTTGGCAAATTAGCATGTATATCATTTGGCTTCTAATAGAAATTGAAAGGGGAGTGACTCTAAATGAAATTCAACGAGCAGCAAAAAACACCGCTTTTTGCCGCCCTGAAGAAGTATGTGGAAGACAAGACCATTTCATTCCATGTACCCGGACACAGAGGCGGCAGAGGAATACCTGAGTTTTGTGATTTTGTGGGAGAAAACATAATGTCAATCGATGTTACTTCCGGAATTTTAGATCTTGATACTATATGTAATCCCTTGGGAGTTATCCATGAAGCAGAAGATTTAGCGGCTCGTGCCTTTGGTGCGGATCATGCTCATTTTCTTGTAAATGGTACTACTTCGGGTATTCAGGCTATGATATTATCAGTAGCCGGACCCGGCGATGAAATAATTGTTCCCAGAAATGCCCATCGTTCAGTGGTAGGAGGCTTAATCTTAAGTGGTGTACATCCGGTTTATATAAAACCCGTTATCAATGACTATATGGGAATAGCCATGGGTATAACTGCGGATAGTGTCAGACGTGCTCTGGTGGAACATCCAAATGCCAAGGCGGTTTTTGTGATAAATCCAACATACTATGGTGTGGCATCGGATCTTAAAAAAATTGTAGAAATTGCTCATTCATATGGCAAGCCGGTGATAGTCGACGAAGCACATGGAGCTCATTTAGGATTTCACCCCGATTTACCTATGTCGGCTATGCAAGCCGGAGCAGATATGAGTGCTGCAAGTATGCATAAGCTTGCAGGTTCTATGACTCAAAGCTCCATTTTATTGATAAAAAGTGATTTGATCGATGACAGAAGAGTTAAAGCAGCCATGAACTTGACTCAAACCACAAGCCCATCGTATCCACTCATGGCTTCCCTTGATGTTGCCCGCAGGCAAATGGCCATAAACGGCAGACAGATGCTTGATGTGACAATAGAGCGGTGTGAAAGGGCAAGACGGTTGTTAAATGATATAAATGGTATTTATGTAATGGGACATGATGTAGAAGGCACTGAAGGTTGTTTCGCATATGACCCGACAAAGCTTGCTATAAACTTAAGAGAATTAGGCTTATCCGGTTTTGAAACCGAAAAGTTGTTAAAATACAAATATCATATTCAAATGGAACTTTCAGATTTGTATAATGTGCTGGCTGTGGGAGCAATAGGCGACAGTGAAGAGAGTATCAGTGCTTTGATTGCAGCAATAAGGGATATCGCATTAAAATACAGCCGTAAAAATGTCATAAAAATAAGTGCCGAACTTCCGGAAAACCAGGAAATGGTAGTTTCTCCCCGGTTTGCCTTCTATAGTGAAAAACGAGTCGTTCCCTTAGAAGAAGCCGAAGGCGAAATTAGCACCGAGATGCTTATGGCATATCCTCCCGGAATTCCAATCCTATGCCCCGGTGAACGCATAACCAGGGAAGTTATAGAATATGCTAAAGCATTGAATTCCGAAGGCTGCCATTTGCAGGGCACGGAAGACCCCGACGCCAAGTCGATAAAGGTATTAGCCGATATAGAATCGGTGAAATATTATGAGAGAATAAAGCAAGTCGTATAGAGTAATTGGTAAAATAATTCAACATAAACAATAGCCTTTAAAGGCAAAATAATAATAGTGCGTTATAAAAAAGGAGGCATGCTCATGGCTGCTCGTCGTCGTAGTGTCATGTCTGAGGACCTCAAGTATGAACTTGCAAAGGAACTTGGTGTGGCTGACACGGTGGCGAAAGAAGGATGGGGTGGAGTTTCTTCCAGAAATTGCGGTAATTTGGTAAGACTTGCTATTGAAAAAGCGGAAAAAGCATTGGCCGAAGAGAATGGGAAACCCCGGAAATAGCAACTCCTGAAGAAAGCGCACAAGAACCAGGGCGATATTTGCCCTGGTTTTTATAGTCCCCGTAACCAATTGAGCCTTTGTCGAATATACTAAATATATCTTCTAATAGGCAGGTGGTGATTCCTTGAGACTACCTGTAATACCTTTTGGCAGTCGAGTACTTAAAAAACAAAAACCGCTACTGAAAGGCAGTGATGTGCGTCATCTGCAGCAGGCATTAAAGAGATTAGAGGTCTTTAATGCTCGTATCGATGGAGTGTTCGGCTATGAAACCATGCAAGCGGTCCGAGAATTCCAAAGGGCATATCATATAAAACAAAGTGGTATAGTGGATGATGATGAATTTGAAATACTAAAAGAACTTATGCGATGCGGCATCAATAAATGGCGCACAATACAACGGGATTATAGGCATTCGGGCTATTCGCCTGTTCCAATCCCCAAACAACTTAAAATCAGCTGGATTAGGCCCATCCCTGATATAATCGGATTGAATTGCTCGGCGGACAGATTAATCGTAACAACTCGAAGAGAAGTCCTTGCCATAGATTTAAAATCCGGCGAAAGACTTTGGAAAAGCTCGGAGCTGTTTCCCGAAAGTTCATCTACGATTTTTGAAGGCCATGTAATCGTGCCTACCGGCAGTCTTACAATTTTAGGCTTTTACTCTGGTAAAATTTTAAAAACCCTAAAACAAGATAACTTTATTTTGCCGGCAGCAGCCAACAAAACACAAATTTATGCTCCTTCTTCCGGAACCCTCTATTGTTTTAATCAAAGTGGCGATATGAAATGGAATTATAAAACCTACGGAGCCTATATTACTTCTCCAGCTATAGGTTATGACTTTGTTTATTTTGCCTCATATGACAGATGTATTTACTGTTTGGATGAAAAAGGTATTCTTTGCTGGAAAACCAAGATATCGGATATCATACAAATACCTCCGGCCATATGGGACGGCAAGGTTTTTACCATTTCATGCGATTCATGGGTTTCTGCTTTAAATCCATTGGTGGGGGAAATCATTTGGAGGAAGAAGATTGCCGATGAGGAGTTTATTATGCCGGCCTTTCATCAGGATTTTATGCTGCTGGCAAATTATAGAGGTGAAGTTACCGCACTGAGTTTTCAGAGAGCAGAGGTTATATGGGTCATAGATTTGCCGGATGCTCCGACTACTTTGCCTGTTGTATGCCCCAATACATTTTTTATAGGCACGGAGAGTGGCCTTATGGCTTATGATATCAAAACATTGGATGCTAAAATGCATCTTGAAGGTAAAAAAATAACTGCAATAGTTCCGGGGGCCATGAGCTTATTTGCAGCAACTCAACGAGAACTGATAAAACTTTCTCCCGAGTAAAAAGCAGGTTTATAAATCACTTGAAAACGATTTTTAAACCTGTTTTTTAAGTGTTCTATAGACTCTGTTTAAGTTTATACTTTTATTGTTATAGAAAGTGAAGTATAATATTATCTGATAAAATTTTCTTCTGACAGCCGCACTTTTGCGCTCGAAGTTGGATTTGCATAAATAAACTACAATAATTGGGACGGAGATAAATCATGGATGTTAGAAATAAACCCATAGGAGTTTTTGATTCAGGTATCGGAGGCCTGACTGTGGCCGGAGAAATTATGAAGCTGCTTCCTAAAGAAAACATTGTATATTTTGGGGATACTGCTCGAGTACCTTATGGGCCCAAATCCTCAGAAGTTGTTACACAATTTGCCTTTGAGGGACTTAGATTCTTACTGGGCAAGGATGTAAAACTGATTGTAATAGCGTGTAACACTGTCAGTGCTACATGCCTCGATAAACTTTGTGCATCATCACCGGTACCGGTCATAGGAGTGATAGAGCCGGGAGCCAGGGCAGCAGTGGCTGCCACTGAAAAACAAGTGGTCGGAGTAATCGGCACCGAACGCACCATAAAGAGTTGTGCATATGAAAGGGCTATACATGCACTAAATAAGCAAATAAAAATACATTCAAAAGCCTGTCCTCTCTTTGTGCCTTTAGTAGAGGAAGGATGGTTGGAAAATGAGGCTGCCTTTTATACTGCTAAAACCTATTTAGAACCTTTAAAGAAGCAGGGAATTGATGCATTAGTGCTGGCATGCACACATTACCCCCTTTTAAAGCTTACTCTGGGGAAGGTTATGGGGGAAACTGTCCAGTTGGTGGATTCAGCTTGGGAAACAGCAAGAGAAGTACAACGGATTTTAATTGACAAAAACCTAAAGCGGCAGGACAATTCCCCGGCATTTTACCAATACTTTGTCAGCGACAATCCGGAAAAATTTGTACAGGTAGGTGAAAATTTCTTAAAAAGGCCTATAAATCCTATAAATGTAATCGACCCTCAAATTTAAATCCAATATATCCGATATATTTTTCGAGTCTTATTCTAAAATATTTTTTAATGCAAGCATTGCCATTATATATCCATAAATACCAAAACCGCAAATCTGCCCGATGCACGCTCCGGCAGTAACCGATTTTTTTCTAAATTCTTCCCTTGCCTGAATATTACTTATATGCACTTCTACTGCCGGAATGTCAATGGCTTTTAAGGCATCATATATGGCAATGCTATAATGGGTGTAGGCCCCGGGATTTATTATGATACCATCATATTTGCCGTATGCGCGCTGAATATAGTTGATTATTTCCCCTTCGATATTATTTTGGACAATAACCAGGCAAATACCCATTTCCTTTGCACTTTTATACAGCAAGTCGCACATATCTTTATAGGTTTTACCGCCGTATATGTCTTTTTCCCTTATACCCAGCATATTAATATTTGGTCCGTTGATTATAAGTATGTTCATATTTTTTTTACCTTCCTTCATATATATATATATATATCTTTACTACCCTTTGTGGTGCACCGCTAGATTTAAGCATAATTCCCATTTAAAATCTCTATTATTTGCTTTACCGCTTCTAAAATTCCTCTATCATTTAAAATCTCAAAGTCGGAGTATTTTTTGTAAAGCTCATACCTATCCTTATAAAGCCGGTATATGTTATCCCTGTCATTTGCAAGCAGTGGCCTGCTTGAAATTTCTATATCATGGGCTATATCTTCCACAGGGCGATTTATAAAGAATATAATACCTCTCTTATTTAAAACATGCATATTTTTACTGTCAAGCACTACTCCTCCGCCGGTGGAAATGACAGCATTTGTTTTGCTGCTTATTTCCTTCACCGCACGGCTTTCAAGTGTTCGGAAATGCCTTTCCCCGTATATGGCGAAAATTTCCGTTATTCTTTTCCCGGATTTGCGTTCAATATATTCATCCAAATCATAAAAGCACATATTAATCTTTTTTGCTAAAATCCTGCCGATACTTGTTTTTCCCGAGCCCGGCATACCTATTAACACGATATTGTCGTAGTTATCTTTCATTATCCAATCTTCCCATCTATTTGCAGATAAACCTGTTCAATAATTTTTTTATCAAGAGCAATTTCATTCCACAGCTCTTGAGCTTTTGCTGCCTGAGCCACCAACATATAAAGTCCGTTTATTGCCGGTATATTAAGCTCCCGGGCTGATTTTAAAAGAATTGTCTGTTTTGGATTGTATATGAGATCAATCACAGCTTTGAATTTTGCAACATGGGCAGCACAAACAGGACTGTCTTTCATATTTGGAAACATGCCAACCGGAGTGCAGTTTATCAAAATATCCCTTTTATTTATACAGTGCAAATCTTCATATGATATAATGCTTAAACCCGGAAATTGCTCCTTGGCTTTTTGAACATGAGTACTTACGAGGGTAATATCTCCTATGTCATTGTCCAAAAGGTATTGCACAATTGCTCTGGATGCGCCTCCTGTCCCTAGAACTACCGCAGTTTTGCCTTTTGGCTCAATATGATGCCTGTCAAGTGTCATGCCAAAACCGTAGTAATCCGTATTATCCCCCGTGATTTTATCTTCTTTTACAATTAATGTATTGACAGCTCCTATTTTTTTAGCTTCATCAGACATACTATCAAGAAACCTGATAATCTCCGTCTTATAAGGAATAGTGACATTGGCGCCCTTTATGCCGAGAGCCTTGAGCCCGAGGACGGCATCATGCAAGTATTTTCTTTTCACCTCAAAAAGCCCGTACTTTCCTAAAACACCGGTTTTAAGGAAAAAACTTTCATGGATTTCCGGTGAAAGGCTATGGCTTAAACTTTCCCCTATGAGGCCGTATATACTGCTCACACCATCACCTCATTGATATTTAGTCTGTTTTTTAAATTCTTCATTCTGAACTTCTTTACTCAACTTAAAAAGCATTGAAAAAAACTCCACAAGCTTAGGTTCAAAACTCCTGTCCTTTAATCTTGCTATATTTTCGTTTAAGATTTCCTTTTCTCTTTCGTCATTTGTTATGGGCATATCATTTGCTATCTTATATAAAGCAATCTTATGCGATATTTCCATCCGCTTTTCAAACAGCTCTACAAGCTTAGCGTCTATCTCATCTATCCGGGCTCTCAGTTCTTCCAATTCGTCCATGCCTCACCATACCTTTCCAAAATTAAATCTAAGATAACAATAGCTGCCGCCGCTTCTACCACCGGTACCGCTCTCGTCACAATACAGGGGTCATGCCTGCCTTTGACTGATATTGTTGTTTCCTGATTTTTCAGGAAATCGACCGTTTGCTGTTGGATGCCTATGGAAGGAGTAGGTTTTATCGCAACCCTAAACACCACCGGCATCCCGTTTGTAATCCCGCCGAGTATGCCGCCGTTATAATTTGTTGCTGTTTTAATTTTATTTTCATCTATTATAAATGCGTCATTTGCTTTAGACCCTCTCATTTTTGTAATATTAAAGCCTTCGCCGAATTCAACGCCTTTTACTGCCGGTATGGAAAATAAAATATGTGCAAGACAGCTCTCCATACTGTCAAAAAAGGGTGAGCCCAGCCCCGGTTGCAGGTTGAGGACAGCGGTTTCGACAACACCTCCCACAGAATCCCTGTCGTTTTTCGCATCCAATATGCACTGTGCCATTTTTTCGCCGGCATCTCGGTTTAAAACCGGGATTGCGAGGTTTCTTAATTCTTTTAAAGTATTTTCATCGATATTTGCACTGTCTAAGCTTTCGTCTTCCACATGACAGATGCTTTTTACATGGCTTCCGACGAGGATATTGTCTATTTGCAAAGCCTGTTTTGCCACTGCTCCTGCAAAAACCAGCGGAGCTGTGAGCCTGCCTGAAAAATGACCTCCGCCACGATAGTCATTAAACCCGCCGTATTTAACGAAACCCGTGTAATCAGCATGACCCGGTCGCAGTAAACTTTTCATCGGAGCATAGTCATCCGATGCACAGTCACTGTTGAAAATTATCGCACAAAGGGGCGTGCCGGTGGTGGCTTCGTTAAAATATCCGCTCAGTATTTCAAAGGAATCACTTTCAGACCGCAAAGTTGAAAGTGGGTTTTTTCCCGGCCGCCTTCGAGCCATTTCTTGCTCAATAAACTCCATATTTAGCCTGATGCCGGAAGGCAGTCCGTCCAAAACGACACCAATGGCCTTGCCATGTGATTCGCCAAAAATAGAAACCCTAAAATTACGCCCGAAAATCGAACTCATCTACCACACCTCCCAACTTTATAAAATCCTTCCAAAACCCCGGATAAGATTTACTTACCGCATCACTGTGCTTTATGATGACCGGGTTGCGGCATCTGACAGAGGCTACGGCAAGTGCCATGGCTATCCTGTGGTCGTTCCAACTGTCAACAATACCGCCATCAAGCATATCCCTACCTTCTATGATAAGGCCGTCGGCAAGTTCCACGATTTTTGCCCCCAAGTGGCTAAGCTCCGAAGATATGGCCTTTAGCCTGTCGGATTCCTTTATTCGCAGCCGCCCGGCATTTAAGATTTGCGTAGTTCCCCGGCTTAAAGCCCCCAGCACAGCAACGATGGGTACCAGGTCGGGGCATTGTGCCGCATCTACAGTTACCCCATGAGTATTTGACGCTTCGACTTTAATAAAATTCTTTCCTATGACAGGCTGTGCGCCCATTTTGCGGATTATATCAACGATGTATTTATCGCCTTGATGTGAATTGATATCTAGATTAAAGCAGGTAATACTACCGCCTAAAACCCCTGCGGCAAGCCAAAAAGCCCCCTGGGAAAAATCTCCCTCCACACGGCAGTCGGCGGCCTTATAAATTTGTCTGCCCTTTATAAAAAACTGCTCATAATCTTGATTTTCCACTTTCACATCAAACCTTTTCAAAGCATCAATCGTAAGGTCTATGTATGCCTTTGATTCTACCGGGGTGGTTGTTATGATAAGGGAGTCACCTTCCAGCAAGGGAAGGGCAAATAGCAGGCCGGAAATGAATTGGGAGCTTACATTACCTTCTATATTAAATGTATCCGGCTTTAGTTTACCTGCAACAGTCAAAGACGGTTTGTCATTTTCCATAAAATAATTTATGCCCTGTTTCCTAAACACATCATAAAACACATCAAGCGGCCTATCAAAAAGCCTTCCACGTCCGACAAACGTAACCTGCTTTCCGTAAGCTAATGCAATCGGTATTAAAAACCTCAGGGTAGAACCGGATTCCTTGCAGTCTATTGTCAAGTTATCCCTGATATTTGCGAGCTTGATTCCCTTAACGGCAACATCATTTGCCTTATCACTGATATAATTGCCGAGGTATCGGATTTTCGCTCCAAATGCCTTTATGCCGTTTTTAGTGGCAATAATATCATCGGAAAACGCAATATTTTGCAATATGCTTTCCCCTTCGGCAAGACCTGCACATATAAGCATGCGGTGGCTTATGCTCTTTGAGGGAGGAATAAAGACTTCACCATTTGGAAAAGGCAATGATACCTCTAGGTTTTTCATTAATAACACCTGCTTTTATGTTGGTATTTTAAAAACTAAAAAACTCAAAGACTTTATTTTGACTAATCTTCTCTACAAAACATTCCCCGATGGATTTTAGCAATACAATATTGATATACTTGCCGCTGCTTTTTTTATCTGTACCGATAGCATTTATAAGCTCGTTTATATTAGCTTGAGGCAGTTCATAAGGAAGTCCGTATTTTAAAAGGGCTTCTTTCAAAAGTTGGCTTGTGCCGGGTTCGGTTATGCCCATTTGTTCGCTTTTTTTAGTTATCTGGTACATCCCTATCGCCACCCCTTCCCCATGAGTATATGTGATATAATCGAAATATTTTTCTATGGCATGACCAAGGGTATGCCCGAAATTTAATATCATTCGGCAGCCGGTATCCCGCTCGTCCTGCTCCACTACTTCTTTTTTAATATTCAAACATGTAAGTATGATTTGCTCCATATTGCTTAAAAGCTCATCCTTTGTTTTAAAACTTAGAAGCTGTTCAAAAAGACTGCGATTTTTTATGCAACCATATTTTATTACTTCGCCCATGCCATCGCTGAAAAATCTTTCATCAAGGGTATTCAAAAGGTTTGTATCAATAAATACGGCTTTGGGATGGTAGAAACTGCCGATTAAATTTTTACCTTCCGGCAAATCGATGCCCACCTTACCGCCTATGCTGCTGTCGACCTGAGCAATAAGGCTTGTGGGAACTTGGACATAAGGGATTCCTCGTAAAAAAGTAGCTGCCGCAAATCCTCCCAAATCTCCCACAACTCCGCCTCCCAATGTAAGAATGCAGTCCCATCGGGTGATTTTGCTATCAAGCAATTCTTTATATACCTTCATAAGCGTAGATGCAGATTTACTTCTTTCTCCTGCGTCAACTACAATTAAATATGTGTCAAAACCTTCTGACTCCAATGAGTTTAATACCTGCTCGCCATAAAGGCCATTGACGTTTTCATCGGTAATAACGGCAACCTTTTCAGCCTTTACTGCATTTTTTAACATACTTCCCAACCGACAAATCAGACCTTTTTCAATATACACGGTATAATTTTTATTTCCCGGATTTACATCGAGCGTCAACACTTAAATCAAGCCCCTCCTTTCGCTCACATGCCTTTGCTAAAAGAGCTTTGAGCCGGGTTTCATCTTGGCTGTCGATGACTTGTATAAAATCTTGTATGCTGTCTTCAAAGATTTTCAAGTGCTTTATAACATAATCCCCATTATCCAGCAGCAGTTGTGACCATAAATCAGGGTTTATGCGGCCAACTCTTGTCATATCCCGAAAGCTGCCTCCAAAATACAGAGCTTCCTTTTCCAAAATTGGATTTAAGACCAATGCCGCAGCAATCACATGGGGGAGATGGCTTACAAAAGCAATCATATTATCATGCTGCTGTGGAGTTAGCTGGACTACATGGCCGAAACCCAATTGCTTTACAATATCTTCTATTAGTGCAATATTTTCAGGTTTATTTTTTTCAGTAGGTGTTATTAAATAATCCGCACCCTCAAAAATATTTTCCCGTGCAAATTCCAGTCCCTTACTCTCTCGGCCGGCCATGGGGTGTCCGCTTATGTAATCCACATCATCCCTTAAAATCGAGCCTATCTCGGAAATAAGGGGCACCTTGATACCTGTAGTATCGGTTATGACGGCGCCGGACTTGAAATTATCCATGTTCTGTCTTATGAATTTTGCAGTTTCCCGAGGATATATGCAAATAAAGACAAAATCAGATTTTTGGAGGGGTTCTTTTGCGGATAAAAAGCCTCGATTAATAAGCCCCGCACTTTCGGCATAGTCCAACGCATTCGCATTGACATCTATACCCCATAAGTTTTTTGGCTTCAGCCTATTTTTAATGGCCATAGCCAGAGAACCGCCTATAAGTCCAAGCCCGACAACCGTCATACTAAAGTCTGAATAATCCATTTAATCACCTCTATATTTCGCGATTTTGTATTCTGGCTATTTCTCTAATGCTGTCTACCAGATGCTTAAATTTTTCAGGTTTGATGGACTGACTGCCGTCGCACAGGGCATTAGCAGGGTCATTATGAACCTCTACCATGATACCGTCTGCTCCTACGGCAACTGCAGCCTTTGCAAGAGGTTCTACCATCCACCATATGCCAGAGGCGTGACTGGGGTCTACTATTACCGGAAGATGGCTTGACTTTTTGATGGCAGGGATTGCGCTTAAGTCAAGGGTATTTCGAGTGTAATTTTCAAATGTTCTGATACCTCTTTCGCATAATATGATATTTTCATTGCCACCGGCCATTATATATTCGGCTGCCATCAAAAGCTCCTCAATAGTTGCCGATAGGCCTCTTTTTAATAAAATGGGTTTTCTGGTCTGGCCTACGGCCTTCAGCAGCTCAAAGTTCTGCATATTTCTTGCGCCTATCTGAATAATATCCACATCCTGCTCGTAAAGATCCAGTTTATCCGCAGACATTAATTCAACAACAATGGGAAGGCCGGTTTTTTCCCGGGCGTATTTTAGCAATTCCAGCCCTTCCTCCTTAAGACCTTGGAAACTATAGGGCGAAGTCCTGGGCTTAAAGGCACCTCCCCTTAAAAAGCCTGCTCCTGCCTCCTTAACCTTTTCGGCTACATGGATTATCTGTTCCCTGTTTTCAACCGAGCAAGGGCCTGCGATTATTGCAAGCTTGTTTCCGCCGATGGTTTTATCGCCTACAGAAATTACGGAATCTTCCGGATGAAAAAGCCGACTGGCCTTTTTATAAGGTTCCTGCACATGAATAACCCTCTTAACACTTTGAATTCCGGTAAAACTCTCGGCATCAACTTTACTGGTATCTCCCACAATACCTATCAGATGGTAGTTCAAGCCTATGGATTCATACACCTCAAGTTTCATATCCAAGATTTTGTTTTTAACAGCCTGGACATCATCAGGGTCTGCATCGGTCTTCATTACTACTATCATAATACTTATCCCTCCTGAAATAAATTTGATTCTTTGATTACGATATAGAAAACTATTCCTGTGAAGATGAGACCACCTTCATCTTGGAAGGATTTCTGCATCGAAACCAAATTTTGTTAAAAAAAAGAATCTCACTTAGTGAGATTCTTTTTATACACTGAAAATATGAAAATGATATGCTTAGGCCGTATAAATGCTACACTGGTAGCAACCTACGCTTAAACTTGCTTGAAACCTCACTTGAAGAAGAAACTATTTTTTTGCAGAACCAATAACCAGTGCTAAAATAAAAATAGTACTGGCTAAAAAAGTAATAAAATTCTGCAAAAGTTCTTCCAGTAAGATTTTCCATGCTCGTTTAAGCCTCCAAATAACAAATAAAAAGTATTTTAACTATTATATATAATCAGTTGACTAAAGTCAAGCAAAATATTTTTTGTCCAATAAGCCGCATTAAACGGGGTAAGAGCCCAGTACCTTGCAAAAACCTGTCAACTGCTTAAGCTCGACTAAAGCAGTCTTTAATGGTTCATCCAGCCTGTGACCCTCCACTTCTATAAAAAAAATGTATTCACCCAGGATTCTCTTTGAGGGCCGAGATTCTATCTTAGTTAAATTAAGCTGCTGTTGTGCAAATACCTTTAAACACTTAAAAAGGCTTCCAGGGCGATTTGCCGTTGAAAAAACAAGAGTGGTCTTGTCATGACCTGTAGACGGTTTGTCTTCTGTTGAAAGTAAATAAAAACGCGTCATATTATTTTGACTATCCTGTATGCTTTCAGCTACCGCTGTTAGATTGTATAATTTAGAAAGGGATTGATTGCCTATTGCAGCAATGCCATAGGAGGGGCTTTTAGCAACTGTATTTGCACCTTCGGCGGTGCTCGATACCTCTTTTAATACAGCATGGGGCAAGTTCTTCATTAAAAATTTGCGGCACTGGAAAAGAGCCTGAGGATGTGAATATACCTCCCTTATTTCGTCAAGGGGTATGCTTTTTTTGGCAAACAGATGCTGAACGATTGGTAAAACTATCTCTCCGGCAATCATAACCTCCGCTTCGTGAATAAGACAATCTATGGTCATATTGACGGAACCTTCAAGAGAGTTTTCAATGGGCACGATAGCCATATCTATTTGCTTTCCGACGGCATTTATAACATCGATGATTGTAGGAAATGCTATTTTTTCATATGAATCAGGACCTAATCCGCTTTTATTTATCCAATTATCGAGAGCTTCCTCCGAAAAAGTTCCATGTGGTCCCAAGAATCCTATTTTAATTTTAATCATCTCCATTTCCTGCTCTTAAAAGCGTTATGTAATATGGAAAGTTAACACACTGAAAGGCCCGTTTACATTTTTATTAAACTAAACTAATTTAAAGCATTATATTTCACTTTTTTTGAAAAGTCAATAAATATTTTTTATTTGACAACAGGACCATCGTGTGGTATATTTAAAAAAATAAATAAACGAAGCCAAATGCAACACCTTTAAATCTGGTCCAGCGAGGCCGGCAAGGTTAGACGCATTTTTATAAGTTGGGATAAGAATGCCTTTTTCCGCCTCTGTGGGAAAAGGCATTTTTTGAAAGTGCTGTACATCCCCGCTTAAGAATGTGCCTAAAAATTCCATTGCTTATTAAAACCCTGCCCCTTGCGGACAGGGTTTTTCGTAATAATAATCTGTTCTCAAGCTGCAGAAAATAGTATAAGTCATATTTATGGACCGTTTAACTAAATTTTTGACGGGGATTATCAGGAAGGAGGCACTTTATGCTCAGTGAAAAACATCTTTTAGGACTGGAGCATATTAAAAAATCCGATATTGAACTAATCTTAGACACAGCCGATTCATTTAAAGAAATTCTGGACAGGGATGTAAAAAAAGTTCCCACACTCCGCGGAAAATCAATAGTAAACCTTTTTTATGAGCCGAGCACTCGAACCCGCACATCCTTTGAATTGGCAGGCAAGTATCTAAGCGCTGATACCATTAATTTTACATCATCCGCAAGCAGTGTGCAAAAGGGTGAAACCCTAAAAGACACCGCTAAAACCTTGGAAATGATGGGCATCGACGCAGTAGTTATTAGACACAGCTCATCGGGAGCAGCAAATTATCTGTGCAACCATGTTAAGGCTTCAGTAATAAATGCCGGTGACGGCACCCACGAACATCCTACACAGGCACTGCTTGATATGCTGACCGTAAGGGAAAGAAAAGGCACATTATCAGGCCTTAAAGTAGCTATTTGTGGAGATATTCTCCACAGCCGAGTAGCACGCTCCGATATTTTCGGATTTACAAAAATGGGTTCAGATGTATATGTGGCAGGCCCTTCAACATTGATGCCTGTTGACATAGAAAAGACCGGAGCAAAACTTGCAGCAACCATAGAGGAAGCTGTAGAAAATGCCGATGTTGTAATAGCACTTCGAATACAATTGGAACGGCAGAAAAAGGGCCTGTTTCCGACGGTGAGAGAATACTGCAAATTCTTCGGCCTGAATAAAGACAAGCTGGACCTAGCCAAGCAGGATGCCCTTTTGCTGCATCCGGGCCCCGTAAATCGAGGAATCGAGCTTACATCAGAGATAATTGACGGCTGCCAGTCTGTCATAAACGAGCAGGTGAAAAGCGGAGTTGCCATTCGCATGGCTGTTTTATACCACCTGATAGGAGGAAGCCGATAATGAAAAAACTTTTAAAAGGAGCAAGGGTTATAGATCCCAGCCAAAACACAGATACTACAAGTGATGTGCTCATAGTTGACGGACGCGTTGCGGCTGTCAAAGACGAGATTGAAATAAATGATGCAAAAGCAATTGACCTTTCAGGGATGATAGTCACCCCCGGCCTCATCGACATGCATGCACATTTCAGGGACCCCGGCTATGAATACAAGGAAGACATCGAATCGGGCAGCATGAGTGCCGCAGCCGGCGGCTTTACGGCAGTTGCATGCATGCCAAACACTAATCCTCCTATCGACAATGCGGCCTTGATACAATATGTAAAATCCAAGGCATCAAAAGCAGGCAAGATAAAACTGCTTCCCATCGGATGTGTATCAAAGGGTCAAGAGGGTAAGGAAATTGCCGAAATGGGAGATATGGCTCAGGCCGGTGCTGTAGCATTTTCCGATGACGGAAAGCCTATAGCTGACAGTGCCCTTATGCGAAAAGCAATGGTTTATGCATCTATGTTTGATAAGGTGATTATTGACCACTGTGAAGACCCTTTCCTGTTTGAAGGCGGCCAGATAAATGAAGGCTATATTTCAACATTACTGGGCCTTGCGGGAATTCCTGCCGCTGCCGAAGAAATCATGGTAGCCCGTAATATACTGATTGCAAGGGAAATGGGGACTCGTGTTCACATAGCACATGTAAGTACCGAAGGCTCATTAAGACTGATACGACAGGCCAAAAGTGAAGGAGTAAAAGTAAGTTGTGAAGTAACGCCGCATCATCTTACACTTACCGAAAAAGCTGTGATGGGCTACGACACAAACGCAAAAGTCAATCCTCCGCTGCGAACTCAAAGGGATATAGATGCCTTACTTGAAGGCTTAAAGGACGGTACTATCGATGCCATAGCTACCGACCATGCTCCACACCACATGGACGAGAAAGACCTGGAGTTTGATAAGGCGGCCTTTGGCATGGTGGGACTTGAAACGGCTCTTGGCGTGATATTGACACATATAGTTAAAGAAGGTGTTTTGAGTTTAAATGCTGCCATAGAGAAAATGACCGTGGGCCCGGCGAAAGTTTTAGGCCTTGATATGGGAACACTAAAGATTGGAGCGGCCGCAGATATAACCGTTATAGACCCGAATCGGGTATGGACCGTTGATAAAAATAAATTTTTCTCCAAAGGCAGAAACACTCCTTTTGACGGTTGGAGATTAACAGGCAAGGCAGTTTTAACAATGGTCGATGGGAGAATAGTTTATTCTGATGATGCTATGCATAATTATTCATAAAAAGGCTTGACCTTCCGAATAATTCAGTGTTAAAATACAATATAATGAATAAATATACCACGAATGAAGTTCGGCTTTTTTGAAAGGAGATTTTCTCATGCCTAGAAATAAAAGCATAAAAAAAGTAATGGTTATCGGTTCAGGCCCCATCATAATTGGTCAAGCTGCGGAATTTGATTATGCAGGGACTCAGGCCTGTTTATCCCTTAGGGAGGAAGGCTTGGAGGTTGTACTGATTAACAGCAATCCTGCTACTATCATGACGGATTCCCATATAGCCGACAAGGTTTATATAGAACCGCTGACACCGGAATTTGCCGCTAAAGTAATACGCCGTGAAAAGCCGGATGGGCTTCTTGCGACATTGGGCGGTCAAGTTGGACTTAATTTGGCAGTGGAACTTGCGGAAAAGGGGATTCTCGATCGGGAGGGTGTAAAGCTGCTAGGAACCCCCCTCACCTCTATTAAAAAAGCTGAAGATCGGGAGCTGTTTAAAAAGCTTATGGAAGACATCGGCGAGCCGGTACCGGACAGCCGTATAGTACACAGCCTTGAAGAAGCCAGAAATTTTGCCAAAGAAGCGGGTTTGCCACTAATAGTGCGGCCTGCCTATACATTAGGAGGAACCGGAGGAGGTGTAGCTAACACTGAGGAAGAACTGATGGAAATAACCTATAATGGACTTCGCCTCAGCCGCATTCATCAGGTTCTTTTGGAAAAAAGTCTGCTGGGCATGAAAGAGATTGAGTTTGAGGTTATCCGGGATGGAAAAGACCAGTGCATATGTATTTGCGATATGGAAAACATCGACCCCGTAGGAATTCATACCGGAGACAGCGTGGTGGTTGCGCCCTCGCAAACCCTTACTGATGCAGAGTATAACAAACTCAAGGCTGCCTCTTTTAAAATAATCCGAGCATTGGGCATCGAAGGAGGGTGCAATGTCCAGTATGCTTTGGATTCTACAACCGGAAACTACTATGTAATAGAAGTAAATCCTCGGGTTAGCCGTTCCAGTGCGTTGGCCTCCAAGGCATCAGGATATCCCATAGCAAAGATAACTGCCAAGATTGCAGCAGGACTTTGTCTGGATGAAATAAAAAATCCTGTCAACGGTGGCGGCAGTGCCTGCTACGAACCCGCCCTAGACTATGTAGTTGTAAAGATGCCCCGCTGGCCATTTGATAAATTTAACGATGCTGACCGCTTCCTCGGCACTCAGATGAAGGCTACCGGAGAAGTCATGTCAATAGACACAAATCTAGAAGGCGCTCTGATGAAAGCAGCCAGGTCTTTGGAGCAGGGTCTTATCGGCCTGTCGCTGAAAAGCCTCAAACAGGCAGATATAGAAACAATAGAGAGGAAAATTGCAAAAGCTACCGATGAGCGATTGTTTGCAGTGGCGGAAGGCTTTCGCCGAGGAATGAGCATAAATGCCATACAAGATTTAAGTAAAATAGATAAGTTTTTCCTTGAAAAGATTAAAAATATAGTTCAAATGGAAAACAAGTTAAAAGAAGAGGAGCTTTCGCCGCAGCTTTTAAGCAAGGCAAAAGCCATGCAGTTTCCGGATAAACTTATTGCAGATTTAACAGGTAAAGATGAAAGCCAGATAAAGGCTCAGCGGAAAGCGAATAATATCCTGCCTGCCTATAAAGCGGTAAACACCCATCCTTCGAAAACCAGTGCGGCTTTACCGTATTTCTATTCATCATTTGAAGACAATGACAAAGCATATACCGATGTAGAGCCTTCGGTAATCATCCTGGGTTCCGGACCCATCCGAATCGGTCAAGGGATAGAGTTCGACTACTGCTCGGTGCATGCGGTTTGGGCTGCAAAAGAGGCAGGCTACAGGACCGTAATCATAAATAACAATCCCGAAACAGTCAGCACGGATTTTAACACAGCAGACTGCCTGTATTTTGAACCGCTTTACATTGAAGACGTACTGTCGATAATTGATCGTGAAAAGCCCCTTGGAGTTATCGTGCAATTTGGCGGCCAGACTGCCATTAACCTGGCGGCCACACTGGAAAGCTATGGTGTAAGGATTTTAGGAACCGATGTAAAGTCCATAGATTTGGCCGAAGACCGAGAGAAATTTGACGATTTACTGAGTGAATTAGGCATTCCCAGGCCGAAGGCCACTGCCGCAAGGAGTGTTGAAGAAGCTCTGGCTAAAGCCGGAGAAATAGGTTTCCCCATGCTGGTAAGGCCATCTTACGTCCTTGGCGGCAGAGCCATGGAAATAGTATATAATATGAAAGAACTTAAAAATTATATGGAAAATGCCGTAGAAGCCTCCAGCGAAAAGCCGGTGCTCATAGACCGATATATCGGAGGTACCGAGGTAGAAGTCGATGCGGTTTGCGACGGCAAGGAAGTACTGATACCCGGAATAATGGAACATATCGAGCGGGCAGGCATCCACTCAGGCGACAGTATTGCCGTATATCCACATCAGACGTTAAGCCCCACTGCCGTAGAAAAAATTGTAGACTATACTACCCGGATTGCCCTTAGGCTTTCGGTAAAAGGCTTAATAAATATTCAATTCGTAGTTGAAAATGACAAGGTATATATAATAGAGGTAAACCCCCGCTCAAGCCGGACAGTTCCGTATATGAGCAAAATTACCCAAATTCCCATGGTGAACATCGCTACCAAGATAGCATTGGGGGAAAACCTTGCCAATCTGGGATATAAAGGCGGATTGCTTCCGCCCAGGCCTGATTTTGTGGCCGTAAAAGCACCGGTATTTTCCTTCTCGAAGCTGCGAATGGTAGAACCTTCCCTAGGCCCCGAAATGAAATCAACCGGCGAAGTCCTAGGCATGGAAAAAACCTTTGAAAAGGCATTATACAAGGCATTTACCGCTTCAGGAATCATCGTTCCCACAGACGGAGCAATCCTTGCTACTATTGCTGACAGAGATAAGAAAGAGGCCGTAAAACTTCTGAAAAAGTTCTGGGAACTAGGCTTTAAGATATATGCTACGAATGGCACTGCCGAAGCCTTAAAAGCACAGGGAGTTTCGGTTGAAGTAGTAAACAAGGTTGAAGAAGGTTCTCCCAATATCATCGACCTTATAAAGGAAAACAAAATAGATATGATAATAAACACCCTTACACGGGGCAAAGCACCCCAGAGAGATGGCTTCAAAATACGTAGGGTGGCAGCCGAAGACGGCATCCCCTGCATCACCTCACTGGACACGGCACGCGCCCTCTATAAGGTAATCGAAGCTACCTCCGTCAGCTGCCGACCGCTGGCGGCAGGTGCCTAAGCTCAGACATTCTCAGGTCAAAATTAACTTTTTGCGATGGAATTAATATTTGGTTTCAGTGTAGAAACTATTCGAAGATGCAGTCATCTTTACCGGAGTAATTTTTACACTGCGAACATATTAAAAAACATATTAAAAAGTATTTAAACATAGAAAGGGGCATTTTTTTGAATAATACTGTTGCCGCCTTGGTAGATATTGTACAAAATAAGGAAATAGCTCCAAATATCTATCATATGAAGATAAAAGCTTTAGATATAGCCAAGAAGGCTGTGCCCGGACAATTCCTGCACATCCGCTGCGGGAAAACCCTTTCACCTCTTTTGCGAAGGCCCATAAGTATTGCTGACATAGATGAAAAAACAGGCTGTGTCGAAATAATATACAGGGTGGTGGGAGAGGGTACCCGACTCCTCTCCCAAACTCTTACCGGCCACAAGCTGGATGTAATCGGACCTTTGGGAAACGGATTCCCCCTGCCGGAAAAAGATGCACACTGCATTATAGTTGCCGGCGGGATTGGAACGGCACCGATCATATACCTTGCCAAAAAAATCGCTTCAGAGTCGAAGAATAAAAACAGCATTACCACAGTATTGGGCTTTACTACAAAAAGCGAAGTATTCGGTGAAGAATACCTTAAATTCCCGGCAGTAGCAACAATAATTGCAACAGATGACGGAAGCTGTGGATACAAAGGATTTCCAACGGATATATTGGAAAGACTCCTTCAGGAGCACATGGGTAAAACCGATCCCATAATCTACTCCTGTGGGCCTAAGCCCATGCTCATAAAGGTAAAGGAGATTGCGGCAAGCAAAAACGTCAGAGCATATCTTTCCTTGGAAGAGCATATGGCTTGTGGCGTAGGGGCATGTTTAGGATGTTCGGTAAAATCTTCCGGAAAAGGATATAAAAAAGTTTGCAAGGACGGGCCGGTATTTGAAGCCGGAGAAGTAGAGCTGCATTAAAGGAGAATGGAAATGATACATGATGTGGACTTTAGCGTCAATATAGCAGGCATAAACATGAAAAACCCCGTCATGGTAGCTTCGGGGACTTTTGGTTTCGGCAGAGAATATAGCGATTTTTACGATATAAATAAACTGGGGGCCTTAGTGACGAAGGGCCTTACATTTATGCCGAAAAACGGCAATCCTCCCCCTAGGGTTCATGAAACACCTGCAGGCATGCTGAACTCCGTGGGTCTTGAAAATCCCGGTGTCCAAGGATTTATTGAGGAGGAGTGGCCGCATCTTTCAGAACTTGCCATACCCATAATAGCCAACATCGACGGCGATACTGTGGAAGACTACCATAAAACAGCAAAAAAGCTGTCGTCACTTGAAGGCCTGGCAGCACTGGAGGTAAATATATCCTGCCCCAATGTGGAAAAAGGAGGTCTTGCCTTTGGGCAAGAACCGGAAAGTGCCTTTGAAGTCATAAAAGCAGTACGTGAAGCCACAAGACTTCCCATCATAGCCAAACTTTCGCCAAATGTCACCCATATCCAGAAAATTGCCGAAGCCGCAGTGTCTGCCGGAGCCGATGCTGTTTCCCTCATAAATACCCTCCTGGGCATGGCAATTGATATCGATACACAGCAGCCCGTATTTAGCCGCAAATTTGCAGGCCTTTCAGGGCCAGCAGTAAAATCGGTTGCACTGCGCATGGTTTGGGAAGTCTGTGAAGCGGTGGATGTGCCTGTCATAGGCATGGGCGGCATAACCACATGGCAGGATGCGGTAGAATTTATACTGGCAGGAGCTTCAGCCGTAGCCATAGGTACCGCCAACTTTGTAAACCCTACGGCTCCACTTGGAATCATAGAAGGTATAAAGGCATATCTTGACATGAAAGGCAGGAACCTTCAAGACTTAATAGGTGCTGCAAGAGGATAAGCCATATAATATTTAAAATTTCGAAAGGAGACAGCGTATGTCATATGATTACAGTAAGGTCATAATAGCACTGGACACCCCCGATGAACAAAAAGCCTTGGAAATTGTTAGACTTTTAAAAGACAAGGTATCTGTTTTTAAGGTAGGCCTGGAACTTTTCTGTTCACAGGGACCTGAAATTGTTAAAAAGATTAATAATGAAGGGTGTAAGGTTTTCCTGGATTTGAAACTGCACGATATCCCGAATACCGTAGCCGGTGCTGCAAAAGCATGTTTGAGCACCGGTGCGTTTATGCTTGATGTGCATGCATCCGGCGGGTACCAGATGATGAGAAAGGCTCGTGAGGCAGTGGGCAGTGCAGATGTTTCCCAAAAGCCGATTTTACTTGCCATTACTGTCCTTACAAGTCTTGATGAGAGCGATTTGGCAGCTGTAAATATAAATAAATCACCGACAGAACAGGTGAAAACGCTGGCACTTATGGCAAAGGAATCAGGCCTCGACGGGGTAGTAGCCTCCCCTAAAGAAATATCCGTCATACGGGAGGCAGCAGGAGATGATTTCCTAATAGTAACACCGGGAGTAAGACCTGCATGGGCTGCGACGGGAGATCAAAAGCGTGTTATGACTCCGGCTCAAGCCCTTGACGAAGGCGCGGACTACATAGTAGTAGGTCGCCCGGTCACCGCTGCACCGGACCCTGCCAAAGCCCTTAGTAAGCTATTTCAATAGTATATAAGATGATAATTGCCTTGAAGGGAGGAATTTTTATGACAGATGAAGATATTTTAAAGCTGTTTTATGAAACAGGGGTGCTCAAGACCGGACATTTTCTTTTGACCTCCGGACGCCACAGCGACAAATACATGCAGTGCGCCCAGCTCCTGCAGTATCCTAAATCAACGGAACAAGTCTGCGCCAAGTTGGCTGAAAACGTGAAGGATTTGGGTATTCAAACGGTAATTGGCCCGGCTATGGGCGGCATAATAATTTCCTATGAAATGGGAAGACAGCTTAATGCCCGTGCTATTTTTGCCGAAAGGGAAGAAGGCAAAATGGCGCTTCGCCGCGGTTTTACCGTAAAGCCCGGTGAAAGGATACTTGTAGTTGAGGATGTAGTTACTACCGGAGGTTCAGTAAAAGAGGTCATATCACTTATAAAAGAGCTGGGCGGCGAAGTAGCTGCCGTAGCGGCACTGGTTGACAGAAGCGGCGGCAAGGTGGACTTTGGTGTGCCCGCGCATTATCTCTTAAAGCTGCAGGTAGAGTCCTATGATCCTGAAGAATGTCCGCTGTGCAAAAAAAACTTACCTATAATAAAACCCGGCAGTCGAAAAAAATAATAAGTGAACTAATCCCCCCCCTCACGCATAATATAAACAAGAGAGGGGGATTTTTATGTATTTGGGATGGCTTAAAATGGTATTAAATGTTATAACAAATGAAGCGGTAATGGAGCCTTTAATCGCACTTATACTCGGCTATGGCGTAAATATATATGCAAAAAACCGCCGCTTTAAAATCATCATGGACATAACTGCGGATATAGTTGATTATATTGAAGAAAATTATAAAGACTGGGGCATAACAGGCAACGAAAAGATGGATAAATTTTTAGAGCTGTTTATAAAGGAGTTCAAAAAGCAGGTTGGCCGTAAACCAAAGGATGTAGAGATTGAAACAGCTCGCATCCGAGCCGAAGCTTTAGTCCAGAGAGCCCGCAGGGACGGTGGCGGCAAAAAACGATAATTGTTGCAATTAAAATTTTTGAGTGGTAGAATTTACTTACGTAAGACGACAGCAACGCTACGCGAAACATTTTTTAGTAGGAGGATCTTATGAAGGATTTAAAGACACAAGTTCAGCAGAAATTAATGGATACTGTAATGTCTGCCTTAAATAAAGCCATTGACGATGGGGCTTTGCCGATTAAGGACATACCTGATTTTCATATGGAAGTTCCCCAGGACAAGGGCCATGGAGATTTTGCCACAAATATCGCCATGATTTTGGCAGGAGAAGCTAAAATGCCTCCTAGAAAAATCGGGGAGGTTATTGCAGAAAGAATTAATACCACACATAGCCCTTTAATTGAAAAAGTAGAGGTTGCAGGTCCGGGATTTGTCAATTTTTACCTAGTGCCTGCTTGGGCTAATGCAGTGATTTTGGATGTACTAAAATATGGAAGCGACTTCGGACGCTGCAGCATAGGTGAAGGTAAAAAAGTTCAGGTGGAATTTGTAAGTGCAAACCCTACCGGTCCTATGCACATGGGCAATGCCAGGGGTGCGGCATTAGGTGATGCTCTGGCATCAATCTTGGAAATGGCAGGATTTGATGTAACAAAAGAGTTCTATATAAATGATGCCGGCAATCAGATTGAAAACTTCGGCCTTTCATTGGAAGCCCGTTATCTCGAGCTGATGGGCAAGCAGGGCGAAATCCCCGAAGGCGGCTATCATGGCCAAGACATAATAGAACATATGAAAGACTTGATTGAGCAGGAAGGCGACAGGTTTTTATATATGGACTCTCCCACCCGCAGAGCCTACTTTATTAAATATGCACTCAAGAAAAATATAGAGCGCATGAAAAGGGATTTAGAAAACTTTGGAGTTCATTTTGATGTATGGTTTTCAGAACAGAGCCTGCATGACAGTGGAAAGGTAAATGAAGTTATAAAGATTTTGACAGACAGGGGCTGCACTTATAAAAAAGATGGTGCCCTTTGGTTTAAAGCTTCACAGTTCGGAGAAGCAAAGGATGAGGTATTGATAAGGGCAAACGGCTTACCTACATATTTTGCATCTGACATAGCTTATCATAAGAATAAATTTGACAGAGGCTTTGACTGGGTAATAAATATTTGGGGAGCGGACCATCACGGTCATATAGCCAGAATGAAGGGAGCACTTGAAGCCTTGGGGTATGATCCGGACAAGCTTACGGTCATCATCATGCAACTAGTCAGACTTTACCGCAATGGCGAGATAGCCCGTATGTCCAAACGCACAGGTCGGGCCGTTACCTTAGCCGACATTGTGGAAGAAGTGGGAAAAGATGCCGCAAGGTTTTTCTTTAACCTTAGAAGTGCCGATACCCACTTGGACTTCGACTTGGATTTGGCAATAAAACAATCTGACGACAATCCCGTATACTATGTTCAATACGCCCATGCCCGCATATCCAGCATACTCAGGCAGGCAAAAGAACAGGGAGCGGATATACCCGATGTAAATAATCTTGCACAAAATGACATAAGTAAATATGCGGACTTATTAATTGAGGAGTCAGAAATAGAGCTCATCAAAAAACTTGCTGACTTTCCCGGTGAAATAAAGCTTGCTGCCAGCAACCTTGCTCCATACCGCATTACCGCATACTCTCAAGAACTGGCATCGGCATTTCACTCCTTTTATAATAAATGCCGGGTGCTGACAGATGCTCAAGATTTGACGACAGCCAGACTTTTACTTATTATGGCTGTCCAGCAGGTAATTAAAAACGCACTGACAATTTTGGGAATTAGTGCACCAGACCGCATGTAGAGTTTATCCAAGAACTGGAACCGGCAGAAATGAATAAAATAACGGTGCAAAGAAGGAATTTCAATTTTTACCAAGAATATATTATAGTTAGGATACTTTTTTTATAGACAGATATATAAACTAAAACCTTGAATGAAAGGGAGGTTTTTACGTCGTGAAAATTCGGTGGTTCGGCCATTCCTGTTTTCTTTTGGAGTCAAAAGATAGTACTAAGATAGTTACCGACCCGTTCGACGGAAGTGTGGGCTATAAGATACCGATGGTTGAAGCAGATATAGTAACCGTAAGTCATGACCATTATGATCATAATTATGTGGAGGGGATTCAAGGAGACCCGGAAGTTGTAAAATCTACAGGTGAATGTGCTATAAGCGGTATAAGTATAAAGGGTATCCCGGCTTTTCATGATGAAGCCAAGGGAGCCAAGCGAGGTCCCAATATAATCTACACTTTTGAGATTGATGGTATTAGAGTATGCCATGTAGGAGATCTGGGGCACTTGCTTTCAAAAACTCAGATAGAAGAAATCGGCGATGTAGATGTACTCCTGATTCCTGTAGGAGGAACCTTTACCTTAGATGCCGATGGAGCTGCTGCATTGATAGAGCAGCTTTCCCCCAAGATTACCATTCCCATGCATTTTAGAACACCGGCTGTCAGCATGCCCATAGATCCGGTGGATAAGTTCGTAGAGAAGATGGGTGATGTAGAGCACCTGGATTCCAATACCATAGAGATAACCCCCGAAACCCTTGACAATCAGAATCGTATTGTAGTTCTAAATTACGAGTGAATAATTGGTGAATAATTGGGGACGGTTCCTTTTTATTCAATCCAAGTGTTACAAAGAAATATCCCCCGATGGATAAAAGTCATTCGGGGGATTTTTTATTTTTAAATGGGCAAAATACATAATAAAATCCAAGTATTGATATAGTTACATGGAATTATGAAATCAGTGACATATATTTGAAATAAAAATTACCAATCCCGCAAGCATAACCAACATTGTATTAAACCCATGCTTGAAGTTGTAAACAAACTGATAAAATAAAAACTCCATACTATTGACAATCACCCTTTTTGATGGCTAAAATAAAGTGTATGAGATTTTTCATGCACGGATAAATATCAAGGGGGATTTATTTATGTCAACCAAATATATATTTGTTACGGGAGGAGTAGTATCTTCCCTAGGCAAAGGTATAACGGCGGCCTCGCTGGGGCGCCTTTTAAAAAGTAGGGGTCTATCTGTCACTATGCAGAAATGTGACCCCTATATTAATGTGGATCCGGGAACAATGAGCCCCTATCAGCATGGTGAGGTTTATGTAACCGATGACGGGGCAGAAGCCGACCTTGATTTAGGCCATTATGAACGCTTCATTGATGTGAGTCTTACCAAAAACAGTGATATAACCACAGGAGGAATTTACTGGACGGTAATAAACAAAGAACGGCAGGGCAAGTATCACGGTAAAACGGTGCAGGTCATTCCACATATAACCAACGAGATAAAAGAACGGATAATTCGCGTTGGCGAAGAATCCAAAGCCGATGTGGTCATTACCGAAATCGGCGGCACTGTCGGCGATATTGAAGGTCTTCCGTTTTTGGAAGCTATAAGACAGATGAAGACAGATGTGGGGCGCGACAATGTGCTCTACATTCATGTAACGCTTGTCCCTTACATTTCTACAGCCGGTGAACTAAAGACAAAACCAACCCAACATAGTGTAAAAGAGCTTCGGAGTATCGGTATCCAGCCGGATATCATCGTCTGTCGCTCGGAATATGCCATACCCAAAGATTTAAAAGAAAAGATTGCACTGTTTTGTAATGTTGAGTCGGAATGCGTCATCCAGAACTATGATGCCGAAACCATCTATGAAGTGCCTCTCATACTTAAAGATGAAGGCCTTGATGAGATAGTTGCAAAAAAGCTAGGCGTAGACGGCAGAAAAGCCCATCTTTCCGAATGGGTAGAGATTGTGCAGAGGATAAAAAATCCTTTAAAGCAAGTGAACATAGCCCTGGTAGGCAAATATGTGGAACTGCATGATGCATACCTTAGTGTGGTTGAGGCGCTTTGCCACGGCGGCGCAGCCAATGATGCCAAGGTTAACATCAAATGGGTTCATTCGGAAGAACTTGAACAGGAAAGCGAAGAGCTGTCATCGGTTTTTTGTGATATAGATGGAATAATAGTTCCGGGAGGCTTTGGCGAGCGGGGCATAGAGGGTATGATAAAAACCGTTGAATATGCCAGAGAAAACAAAATTCCGTTTTTTGGCATAGGCATAGGTATGCAGTGTGCAATAATAGAGTTTGCGCGAAATGTATGCGGTTTGAAAGATGCCCATTCCACTGAAATAAATCCTGAAACCCCTCATGCCGTCATAGATTTTCCGCCGGAAGAAAAATCACTTAATGTGAAGGGCGCCATGCGCTTAGGCAGCTATCCCTGCAGAGTTGCCGAAAATACCATAGCCATGGCGGCATACGGCAAAGAACTTATAAGCGAACGGCACCGCCACCGCTACGAGTTCAATAACGATTATCGAAAAGTCGTTACAAATTTTGGTTTAGTGTTATCAGGTATATCGCCGGATGATAAATTTGTCGAAATAATAGAGCTTAAAGACCATCCGTGGTTTTTAGCAACTCAGTTTCATCCGGAATTCAAATCTCGACCCAATAAGCCGCATCCACTCTTTAGCGACTTCATAAAAGCTGCCGTTAATTTAAAAAATTAGCAGGAAAAAGCAGATATTTGTCTAATAGTATATATATTACTTTTCTGAAAAGGAGGAAGAGTCGTGAAGGGGATTCGACTAAGAGTAGTTTTAATTACAATGCTGCTGGTAGCCTTTTCCTTAGGTGGATATATATACTATTTTCATGGGGAAGACTTTACAAGTACAAATAACCTGCTGGCAGCAGCCGCAGCAGTTGTAGTTTCCGGTATTATATCTTTTTTAGTGACAAAAGGGGCCTCACGCCCGTTGGAAGCTATAGAGCAGAGCTTAAGCGCCATAGCAAAGGGTGACTTTACTGTCAAGGCTAAAAGGCTCATCGGGGATGATATAGGTGCACTGGCTGATGTGTATAATGATTCTTTGGACAAGGTAAGAAAAATTTTGAAAAATGCCAAGGATACCACAGCAGATATGCTGGCATCAGCTGCTTCTATTGGAAAGATAACTCATCAAAGCAAGGAAATGTCTTCAAATATTGAAACATCCATAAAGAATGCCTTGAACCATATTACCGACAGACTTAAAGAAATGAAAAACTTAATAGACGGCATGTCGGATATGCTGTCGCAAATGACCGCGGGGGTCGAACAGATTGCCGTAAGTTCGTCTGAAGCAGCCGCAACGGCTGCCGATGCATCCCAACTTGCCGAATCCGGCCGCACTGCCATGGATCAGGTAACTTTACAGATGGGCAAAATCAAAGAATCAAGTAATTATACTGCCTCGGTCATAAAGTCTTTGGGAGAAAGCTCCGAAACTATCGGTCAGATTGTAGAAACCATTACCGGCATAGCCGACCAGACCAACCTTTTGGCATTAAATGCCGCTATTGAAGCCGCCAGAGCAGGCGAGCAGGGTCGGGGATTTGCCGTTGTGGCAGATGAAATAAGGAAACTTGCCGAGCAGTCAGGCGATGCTGCAAAACAGATAGGGCAGCTCATCGGCACTGTTCTAAATGAAGTGGATAAAGCTGTTAAGGCAAAAGACCAAGGTTCGGCCAATGTAGAAAACGGTATTAAAGCAGTGAAATCCGCCGCCGAAACCTTTGAGCAAATCTTGGTTGCCGTTGGAAAAGTGGCAGAACAGATGCAGGAGATTTCCGCAGCAACTGAGCAGATGGCGGCCAGCACCGAAAGCACCAGCGAGTCCTTTAAAAAGATGACTGATATCAGCCTAGACGGTACCAATCAGGCGCAAACCATAATTGATTCAATAGAAAAACAGCAGAAGCTGCTGGATGAAATTGCTTCCTCGGTGCTAAGACTCAGAGAAGATGCGGACAAACTTGATAAAATCATGAATGTAATAAAAATCTAAGCCTTCTAAAAGGGCTGGTAAGCAAAATTTACCGGTCCTTTTTTGTAATACTTTATTTAATCGTCGAATAAATCATGTATAATATATAATAAAGATTGGAGTAAAACATTTGGCGGAGGTTATTCATATAATGGAAATAAAAATCATAAACCAAGATGAGAAGAAATTTTTTAACGATTTTATGGCTTGGGGGCCTAAAGGGCATGTGCTTCAGTCCTATGAATGGGGCGAAGTAAAGCGGCACACCGGATGGGAACCTATCAGGCTGCTTGTCATGGATGAGGGCAAACCTAAAGCCGGAATTTCTATATTAAAGAGGAAACTGCCCATTCCGGGTTTTAACAAATGTATTTTTTATGCTCCCAGAGGACCTGTAGCCGATTATACTGATAAAGATACGCTTAGATTTCTCTTTGCAAAAATAAAATCTATGGCAAAACAGCATGGGGCTATTTTATTAAAGATAGACCCGGATATAAAAGCACCAAACGATGAAGTTGTAAAAAACCTTCGCTCATTGGGCTTTAACCTTATTGATTCAGGCAAGGATTTCGATGGCGTTCAGCCAAAATTCGTTTTTCGCTTGGATATAAGCAAGCCGTTGGAGGAAATTGCTGCAGACTTTCACCATAAAACCCGCTATAATATTCGATTGGCAAAGCGCAAAGGTGTCACGGTCAAGGTAGGTCGGAGAGAGGATTTAAAGCCGTTTTATGATATCCTGGAGGAAACCTGTATTCGCGATGAGTTTCTTGTAAGAAGTTTTGACTATTTTGAAACACTATGGGATGAGCTGGTGGAAAATGGGCTTGCACGGCTATTTATGGCAGAGTATGAGGGAAGGTATATAGCCGGGACACTGGCCTTTATTTTCGGTGACAAGGCATGGTACATATATGGAGCATCATCTAATGAAGACCGCAATGTCATGCCTAACTATGCCCTTCAATGGGCAATGATTGAGTGGGCAAAACAAAACAACTGCACCATGTATGATTTTCGGGGGGTATCCGGAGACCTTTCACCAGACAACCCTTTGTATGGGTTGTATAGATTTAAAAAGGGATTTAATGGCGAATTTACCGAATTTATCGGGGAATTCGATATGCCGCTTTCTCCGTTTTTCTACTACCTATGGGTGCGTGTAATTCCGGCTTACCGCAAAATAAGAAAAGATGTGGTAAACTTTTTCCGCCGAGCAAAAAAAAGATAAGAAGGTGCATACATGCTTAAAAGGCTTACACACGACCAACTGAGAGAAACCTGTGATAAATCGGTTCTTTCTTTTAAATCAACAAAAGACCTAACTCCACCTGCGGACATCATCGGCCAAGAGCGGGCCGTGCGGGCTATGGAGTTTGGGCTAAAGATAGACCTTAAAGGATATAACATTTTCATGACAGGGCTTACAGGCACTGGAAAAACAAGCTATGCCAGAGCGGCGGTTGCCAAAGCTGCTCAGGGCAGGCCGATACCCGATGATATCATCTATGTGTATAACTTTTTAAAGCCGGAAAGGCCTATTGCCATAAACCTTCCGGCGGGAAAAGGCTCTGAATTTGCAAAGGATATGGAAAAACTTATTTATGATATTCGTTCTGAAATATCAAGAGCATTTAGCGATGACAGCTTTGAAGAACAGCGGCAGGAGATTATTGAACGCTATCAAAAACAATCCATGGAAATAATTGCAAATTTAGACGAAATTGCTAAAGCCGAAGGGTTTGCACTTCAGAAAACCGTTCAAGGTATTATAGCAATACCGCTGTCGCTTTCCGATTCAAATCCAAAACCCATGAGCCAAGAAGAATACGAAACGCTTACAAGTGAACAGAAAAAAGAGCTTGAGGAAAAAGGCCGAAATCTGCAAAATAAAATCGATGAAGCCATACGAAAAATGCGGGCACTTGATAAATCAGCCAGGAGAGAAATGGATGAACTGGAAAAAGACACAGCACTTGCCGCCATAAACCCGCTTTTTGAAGAAATGAATGCAGCGTACAAAGACAACGCTAAAATCATCGATTACCTTAAAGCAGTAAAAAACGACCTTATAGCTAACCTGATGATTGTAAAAGAGGATAGAAAAGAAAAGCAAGACGGCGATGAAATCGTCCCATTATACGGTGCGACGGGCGCATCTGAATTTTTTTTGCGGTACCGCATAAATCTCTTTGTGGACAATAAAGCTACGGCACATGCACCGGTAATATTTGAAACAAATCCTACATATTATAATCTCTTTGGTAAGATAGAAGGGAGAGCCCGCCTTGGAACCGTTGTTACGGATTTTATGCTTATAAAAAGCGGTGCAATTCATAAAGCAAACGGCGGCTACCTCATAATTCAAGCTGCAGACCTTTTTAAAGAGCCGTTTGCATGGGATGCCCTTAAAAGGACACTGAACAACGGCGAGTCGCAGATTGAAAATATAGGGCAGGAATACCTCCTCTTTCCTACCGTAACATTGAAGCCCGAGGCGATTCCGATAGATGTAAAAATTATCCTCATAGGCAACCCCTATATTTACAGTCTTTTGAATGTATATGACGAAGACTTTAAAAAACTTTTCAAGGTAAAGGTTGATTTTGATGTAGAGATGGAGAGAAACCCGCAGAATATAAAAAAATATGCGGAACTCATTTCCGAAATTGTAAAAACTCGCGACCTTCTGCATTTTGACACAAACGGGGTTGCCGAGATAATCGACTACAGTTCACGCCTTGCGGAGGATAAAACGAAACTTTCCACACGATTTAATGAAATTCTTGAAGTGCTTTATGAGTCAAGCACATGGGCGGAGCTTGACGGCAGCAGTCTTGTTACAAAAGAACATGTAGAAAAGGCTATATCGGAAAAGATTTACCGATCAAATCGCATAGAAGAGCGGCTGCTGTCGATGATTGAAAAAGAAGAGATTCTAGTGGATACGGAAGGCTTTGCTACCGGACAAATCAACGGCCTTTCGGTAATTGACACCGTCGACTATATTTTTGGTCAGCCTTCACGCATTACGGCTAGAGTTTACTTGGGCAATGCCGGTGTGGTCAACATCGAACGTGAGGCTAAAATGAGCGGTCGAATTCACAATAAGGCAGTTATGATTCTTACAGGTTATCTGGGAGAAAAATATGCCCGCAGTATTCCTTTAAGTATATCGGCGAGCTTAACATTTGAACAAAATTACGGCGGCATAGAAGGAGACAGTGCAAGCTGCGCCGAGCTTATGGCACTGTTGTCGGCTATTGCATCTGTGCCGGTGCGCCAGGATATAGCGGTCACCGGTTCACTGGACCAGCATGGGAAAATCCAGCCGGTAGGTGGTACCACCTATAAGATAGAAGGCTTTTACCATGCGTGCAAACTGAAAGGCTTTACCGGAACTCAAGGTGTGGTCATTCCTTGCCAAAATATCACAAACCTCATGCTAAAGCCTGAAGTTATTGCAGCCGCCCAAGAAGATAAGTTTCATATTTATACGGCCGAAACCATCGATGATGTCATAGAAATAATGACAGGCATGCAGGCTGAAGAGTTTCACAACAAAGTAAAGGAATCACTGAAAAAGATGGCTGAAACCGCCAAAAAGTTTTACGATAGTGAAAAATGAAGGAAAATATATATTTACAGATATTACATTTATATTACATTTCCCTAAAAATGTTGACCGGCAGCCAGACGGATGCTATAATAATTCTAGATGTTGCACATTGATAATTTAATAATGAGTTCCAAGGCATACTCAAATCTGGAACAGAGCTCATTGTTATAAATAAATTTTTCACATAATCACTAAATTAAGCAGGAAAATTCATCCTTGTTATCGAAATATACAAAATGCAAAATGACTTTAAGTTTTTAAACTGCCTTTAACTTTCAATCTGGCGAGCAATTAATATAATTATTGCTCTGTTTTAGTGCTTTTAAAAGGATTGAAAGTAGGATAAAACTCAACTTTTAATAATTATTTTTTAAAGGGGGGATGGCACCGAGAGGACTGAGAAAAGCCTTTTTAGCAAGTATTACTTTCTTAAAAATTAAAAGGAGGATTTGAGTATGAGAAAGGCAAAAAAATTACTCGTAACCCTGCTTGTGCTTACATTTGTAATGAGCACATTCAGTGTAGGGTTCGCAGCTACAACAGCTGACACAAAAGATCTGCCTACAGAAGTAGTAAGAGCCATGGCTCTCGGCTACTTAAAGGGCGATGCTCAAGGCAATCTTAACCTAGAAAATCCGATTACCAGAGCAGAAGCACTGGCTATAATTATCAGGGTTTCCGGTCTGGAAACTTCCGCAGAACTAATGAAGGGTCAGACCAAATTTGCAGATGTAAATCCTGATCCATCACTGGAATGGGCCACGGGTTACATAAACCTGGGAGTAGGCCAGGGAATCATCAACGGCTATCCCGATGGCACATTCAGAGGAAATGCCAACGTAACATATGCAGAAATGGCTAAGATGATCCTTTATGCCATGAACTACGGCGTAACCGTAGAAGGTGCTCCATGGCCTGCAGGCGTAATGGGCAAAGCCGATGACCTGGGACTGTTCGATAAGGTCAGCTCATCACCGGATGCACCCGCTATCCGCGGCGATGTTGTCAAGATGATCGACAACTCATTGACCGTAAACCATCTGAAACAGACTGGTTATGGCGATTTTACGCAGTATGAAGAAGACGAAGACACAACCTTCTTATCCAAGATGGATGTTGATGAGCTAGAGGATGTATGGGTAACCGAAATCGCCAGAGTCAACGACAAACTGGATGATGACGAAATCGAACTTACCGAATATGACAAAGATGATAAGAAAGTAAATTCTGACATCTACACACTCATAGCCGATGCGAATCCTGAAGCAATCTTTGGTCTAAAGGTGGATGCATGGGTCAATGATGATGATGAAGTATTCTTTATAGATGTTACCACAGAGGAAAAAGACATTCTCCTAGATGTGGTTGATGCTGATGAAAGCGATGAAGATGAAATCTATTTGAAAGAAGCAGATAAAGCATACAAATGGGCAGATAATGCTGTTGCCTATGTCAATTTTGAAGAAATAGATCTCAAAGAGATATCTGAATATGAAGATGCATACGGCAAAGTAGTTCTTGAGAGAGGCCGTGTTGCATTTGCAAACCTCTTTGATTTTGACAAAGTAGGTGTTGTAACAGAGGTTGACGGCAAGATTATAGAATTCATTGACATAAATACCGATGAAGACGAATTAGACCTTGATGACTATGATGATGTATACGTCTATAACCCGGACTTCTCAAAAGCCGATGTAAAAGACATCGAAAAAGATTCAGCCATTTTCTTCTGGGAAGGCGACGACGATGACGTTTACATCATAGTTAAGAATGAAACTGTAGAAGGTAATGTTGACAGCGTAAAAGAAGATAAGATTAAAGTTGACGGCAAGGAATATAAGAGAGGCAGCTTTAAAGACATAAAAGCTCTTATTACGCTGGACAAGGGCGATAACTATGAAGAATGGGTAGATTTAGAAAAAGTAGAAGACTTTGTTGACGAAGATGTAATGCTGGTTCTCGATCTTCGTGGAAGAGTACTGCTTGTGACAGGTGCGGCCAAGGCTACCAGCGGCAACCTCTACGGCATAGTAACCTATGCAAAATCAGCCAGATATCCTATATTAACAGTATTCAACAAAGAAGGCGAAGAAGTAGACTATGTAGCCGAGAGCTCAAAAGAATTCGATGAGTTAACAGAATTAAAATATAATGCTGATACTCCGCAATATGCAGCACTGAAATACAAACTAACATCTGACAGCGAAATTGCAGAAGAAAAATCAGTATATGCTGTAGTATATGGAAGTGCATATGATTCAGCGAAGTCATATGATGAAGATATAGACGATCCTGAGAACAGTGTTGTATTTTCGGGAAGCCTTACAAAAGCCACTGATAAGAAAGTTATTGATCTTGGTGGTAAAAAGTTCTATATTTCAAATGATACAGTAATAATGAAAGCACTAAACGACAAAGGCGAGTTAGATCCTGAAACCATATCTGTTGACAGGTTTATATCTATCGGTATAGGCGATAACGATGGCAATAATGCTGTTGTATTTGGTGAAGCAGGCAAAGATGCAGACTTTATCGTCATGCTGGACCAAGAATTTGAAGGTACCGAAGATGACTACTTCTACGGCGTAGTAACTGATAAGCCTTACAAATCTGGCGGTTCCTACTATGCAGAAATCAACGTCTTTGGTGAAGGCGTAAAAGACTACAAAGTAGATGATGCAGATAATTTTGCAGAAGGTGATGTTGTAGCATTTAACCTCAACAGTAAAGGTGAAGCTGTATTAAAGACTGCTGATATTTATGATGCAAATTATACTCTTACAGAATACGATGATGGCTTTGCTACTATTAGTGGAGCAGTTTATAAAGTCGACAGCGCAGCAGTAATCTACAACAAAGACAGTAAAGGCGATTTAGATAAGAAGATCAGCAGAACTAAACTCAAAGACTATGAAGGCAAAGACATCGACTTTGCACTTGACGACGGTACAATCGTAGCAGCAGTGGTGTACGATGGTAAAGAAGCACCTGATAATGGTAAGGAAGAATATATTGATGGTTCAAAAATTACTATCAGTGCAACTCCGGTAGATGGAAACTACGTAATAACAATCGATGGAAACCAATATATCTATACGGGTGATCCGAATATTACTATTGATACAGCCGAATCATATATAGTAACGTTTGGAACATACCGTGGAGAAACCATTGTTATTAAGGTAGAAAAAGTAGTAGAAGAATAATATTAGGCTACAAAAAGAAAAGAGAGAGGATATCCTCTCTCTTTTCTTTTTGCAAACAAACAGGATAACACAAGGGGAAGGAACACAAGGAACAGGAGGAACACAAGGGAGGAACACAAGGGGACGGTTCTTTGGAGGAACACAAGGGGACGGTTCTTTTGTGCTATTCTTTTGTGCTATTCATGAGGTATGTGCCTTGGGAAAGGACAATATTTTAAGATTAAATAAAGTTTAATTGTAATTAAAACATAATTATGATATAATTCAGGC
>JALHJR010000190.1:0-1277 GCA_022840405.1 Tepidanaerobacter acetatoxydans | reverse complement strand
AATACTACAATATGTGCTGTCATAGAAAATGGATTACTTTTTTGTTTATCATTTCCATTACATGGATATCAAGCAGATGATTATGAGGCATTCACGCAAAGACACCTTTTCTGTTATCAATGGTGAGCGTTCTGTTTTTATCGTTCCGACTGAATTTGATTATGCTGTATTTTTTCTGCCTATAATTATAACTATCGCCTTCATCTTCATACAACTCAAACGAACCATTCTTTCGGGGATGACCCTGAATATTTAATGTTTGAAAATTTTGTATGTAAATACTAAATCAATTTCTTCATTAAATAATTAAAATTTATATCAATTAAGTTATTGATCTAATAAGATTCATTGCAAATTTGGAAGAGTATTAACTTCCAACTATGTTCTCTATTTCTTTTAATGCCATTTTTCTTTGCTTTTCTCTGCCGTAATGTAAAAATATCTTCTCAGACGTTTCAAGGATCCTTATTCCAGAATCTAACCAGTTTATTAAATCAGCTGGAAATATCTTTAATCCATATTCTTTTCTAAATTCCTCACTGATTCTATTAGGGGATAACTTTGCTTTTCTTAAGTCAAGTAGTCTTTTTCCAATCTCAATTTTTGGACAGTTGCAATAAGGTGCATTTTTACAATCACATACGAAAAATTCTGTCAAAAGATTAATTAAAACTACTTCCCCGTGCCTAGATAGTTTTTCTTTCCTATTTTGAAAGTATATTTTCTCTAACGTAGTGCCAGAAAAAAGAGAAGATGAATCAATTTTCAAGGTGGCTTGGAGTTTATTAGTCAGGTAAATATTTGGAAAAGGTAAAATTTCAAAAATAATTTCCCTAACATTTTCCCTGTTAAATTTTTTTATATAAACTGCATGAGAGACTTTAAGAAAGTTGGATGAAACAATTCTCCCAAATTTGGTAATGCCAATAACATCTGATTTAATTCCGATAAGGCCCTCCTTCTTTAATGTTTCAAGGAAATTATAGTCAAAAGATGGAGCGAATCCCATCTCAAAAGTTTTTTTAATTTGAATACTGGAAATTTCAGAAAATGTAGAAACAATTGCCAATATTCTTTCTAAAGAAACATCACTATCAAATTGGATATCTACTCTTTCAGATTTATTCTCTAAGAGATAAAAGCAATGTTCTTCTTCTGAAACATCACCGTATTTTTCCTGCGGATCTATTAAAAGATATGCTTTACCTTTATCGTGAAAAGACGGCCTCCCAGCTCTACCAATCATCTGTTGAAATTCAAATATCTTGAGAGGTTCT
>JALHJR010000189.1:0-1282 GCA_022840405.1 Tepidanaerobacter acetatoxydans | reverse complement strand
AGGTCGAGAGGTATTCAATATCAATCGCCAGAAAATCGCGCATGCATATGCCCTCACTACTGGCAACCCTGAAGAAAGTTCCAAAGATATTATCCAATCCTACCGCGATGACTACAAACCATCCATTGAGAGCTTTGCAAACAACGTCAATGCCTTCATCCAAACTCAGCCGAAGGGTTTTAGACTGAATTTCTTTGTTGACGAAGTCGGTCAATACATCGCTGAAAACGTTAAACTGATGACCAACCTTCAGACGATCGCTGAAAGTTTGGCCACAATCTGCAACGGTCAGGCTTGGTTGTTTGTAACCTCTCAGGATGATATGAGCCAAGTGTTTGGGGAGTTAGATCAACGCTTGGGTAATGATTTTTCCAAGATCCAGGCACGTTTCCAGACCAAAATACACCTGAGCAGCCAGGATGTAGCGGAAGTGATCCAAAAACGTCTGCTTAAGAAAACCGACGTCGGCGAAGCCGAAATGCAAGCTCTCTATGCACGACAAAATAAAAACTTTGGCACGCTTTTCACTTTTCCAGATGGTGGTACAAACTACCGAACTTATCGTGACGAAGCTGATTTTGTGGCTTCTTATCCCTTTGTACCTTATCAATACTTTCTCTTTCAGCAGTCCATTGAAAGCCTGAGCAAGCATAACGTCTTTACGGGTAAACACAACTCCGTTGGCGAACGTTCCATGCTGGGTGTGTTTCAGGATGTCGCTAAGAAAATTGCGGACCAACCTGCCGGCTCATTAGGGAGTTTTGACCTGATGTTCGAGGGCATCCGCAGCGCCTTCAAGGCCACTCTGCAAAGTTCCATTTTCCTGGCTGAGAAAAACCTCGGGAACGCATTTGCCATCAAGTTGCTTAAAACGCTCTTCCTGGTCAAGTACGTAAAAGGTTTTAAAGCTACTCCCCGCAATCTGCGGGTACTGATGCAAGAAAGTTTCGACCAGAATATCCAGGAACTTGAAAGCCGCGTCAGGCAGGCGCTGACGTTATTGGAACAACAGACTTATGTTCAGCGCAATGAAGACATCTACGAATATCTGACGGAAGAAGAACAGGATGTTGAAAACGAGATCAAAAACACCAACGTCGAAAATGACGATATTTACAAAATGCTTGACGACATCTTTTTCTCTGAAATTCTGCGCGATTCTAAAGTCCGTTATGATACTAATCAACAGGATTACCCCTTTGCCAAGCGTATCGATGGCAAGCAGCGCGGCAGAGATCACGAATTAGCAATTGATATCATCAGTCCCTACGATCAATTCAAT
>JALHJR010000188.1:0-1287 GCA_022840405.1 Tepidanaerobacter acetatoxydans | reverse complement strand
TTAACGCATGTAAACACCCTAATATTGTGACAACAAAACTACGACAAGAATAATCGGTCCAGTTTACATAGTTTGTTAACCTTGAAAAAAAATATGATGTCCATAACACCACGTTGGCGAAGTTAGAATCCTTCTTCAACATATTTAATCGCAGGTATTGGATTTGACATCCAGCAGGTTCTCCTGGTGGAGCATATCTGCTTCGATCAATTGCATCCGCGTCCTTAAGCAATATCCAAACTATGTCCTTTTCTTCAGGATCGTTAGGTTTCGAGTGAGCTTTGACAGCATTCAAACATCTGGTTAAATAAGGTTGTCGCAGATGATTTTGGAGACATTGAGAAAACTGATTAGCAGCTGATTCCCCGTGACACGTGTCAACCTGGTTGGTGGATCTGCATAAATCATGAATAAAAGCCGCATACAAACTGGCGCGCAATTCTTCCTCCGTAATCGCGTCTTTATATCGCAGCGATACTTCTGCTGCCAGATACAACACCCAGAACATCACTCTGATGGTGTGACAAAAGCCATGCTCACGTCCTATTGCAACATTATTGTTCACGTAATTATTCATCAAGGACAAACTAATTTCCTCTTCGATATTTACGAGCCGAGAAAGGCAATTAACAACCAAATCAGATTTTTTTCCCTGGTTAGTCATAACGTATAGCGAACCAAGAAATCTACGATCGTAGTTTAGGCGATTATCCAAAGCGCTGTAGCCTTTATTATCAGAAAAGAATTTCATGTTAAATCCGAGTTTGCTAAGTAGTGGGTTTGAGTCGGATGGGATGTCGCCTCTAAAAACGAGTACACGATTTATGGTAGTTTTTGAAATAGTCAATGGATCCATAGAATTATGAACAATAATTTCTGCAAATTGATACAAATTTCTATTCTCTTTAGTGGTTTTAGTGGTCAATTCATAGATGTTTGACCAATTGAAATTTCGATAATCATGGCTGCTGGAATTAACTGTTTTTATGAAGTTCGTGGGGAAGATTTTCCAATAGACCCCATCTTTGAGTAACAAGGCCTCTAAATCAATCTCAAGGATGCCAATAATTGGTATACTCTGATTTCTCGTACTATGTTGAATCAACGCGTTTCTACGAAACTGATATAGTGTGTAATTAATTGGGTTTAAAAACAGATTTACACATTCGTGTAAGTCCACATTCTTGCTTTGATCATGATCTGAAAACTGAACTGGACTGTTCCTTAACTCCTGGATTATATTGCTCGAGACATCAACAACGTTAGTGACAAATTTTCTTGGTCGGA
>JALHJR010000187.1:0-1288 GCA_022840405.1 Tepidanaerobacter acetatoxydans | reverse complement strand
TTCATTCAGGGGTGGGGTTGTGACTCTAGAGATCTTGCGGGCGGTGGGAATCCTTGCCGGCGGCGGCGTGGTCGAGGTCCGGGCGCTCGCCGACGGTGCGACGCACTCGGGCTACTTCGACGATTATGAGGCTCTCGCCCGGGCGGTCGAGGCGCTGGACGCCGATCCGGCGGTCTCCGGGATCTATCTGACCCTGAACCCCGTGAACCCCGACCTGCTTGCCCGCCGGGCGAACCGGATCAAGATGCGGCTCTCCCGCAAAGACGCGACCACGGCCGATGCCGATATCATCAGGCGCCGCTGGTTCCCGGTCGATATCGACCCGGTAAGACCGAGCGGCGTCTCCTCGACCGAAGAAGAGCATGCGGCCGCCCTTGCCGCTGCCGGGCGGGTCGCGGCCTTCCTCGCCGGGCAGGGGTTCCCCGAACCCCTGCGGGCAGACTCCGGGAACGGTGCGCACCTGCTGTACCGGATCGATCTCCCGAACGACGATGCGGCGACCGCGGTCGTGCGGGGGGCTCTTGCAACCCTCGACGCCCTCTTCTCAAACGATGTGATCACCGTCGATGCCGCGAACCACAACGCCGCCCGGATCTGGAAACTCTACGGGACGCTCTCCCGGAAGGGCGACTCCACGCAGGAGCGCCCCCACCGGCGATCAAGGATCATCTCGGTGCCGGCAGAGATGGAGGTTCTCTCCAGGGAGAGGCTCGAGCACCTTGCGGGTCTCATCCCCCGGGAAGAGCCGCTGCCACGGCGAAAGACCGCCGGCATCGACCTTGCCTCCTGGCTCGCGGAGCACGGGATCGCCGTCCGGAGCACCAGACCCTGGCAGGGCGGGACTCTCTTTGTCCTTGCAGAGTGTCCGTTCTCAAGCGCACACAAAGACGGCGCGTTTGCGATCCAGTTCGCGAACGGCGCGATCTTTGCCGGCTGCCACCACCAAAGTTGCGGCGGAGGAGCACAGCGGTGGCCGGAACTCAGGGCGATCTACGAACCGAAGCAGAAGAAAAAGCAGGAGGCGAGGGCAGGGACAAAAGAGGAGGAGAACCCCGCCCCTCCTCCCGCCGGGGATGAGTACCGCGAGCGTGCCCTTGCCATCCTCCGCGACGGCGACCCGCTCGGGTTCATCCTTGATGCCTTCAACAAAACCCACGTCGGCGACCGGACCGTTGCGGAGTCTCTCGCTATGTCGGTCGCCTCCCGGTCGGTCGAGAACACAAACGGCCTCCATGTCGCCATCTCCGGCAACTCCGGGAAAGGGAAGACCCATGCCTGCACCACGATG
>JALHJR010000067.1:0-6336 GCA_022840405.1 Tepidanaerobacter acetatoxydans | reverse complement strand
TTGCTAAGAGTCTCATATATTTCCAAAAAAAGGCATATTATTTATGCCCTAGGTGGTTATTTTTTGCAAAAATACATATTGACTTCTTATGGTATCTGAACGCAGTGAAGGATCCTTGCAAGAACTAAATAAGATTCTTCGCTGTGCTCAGAATTACAGCAGTATATGGAGGGTAACTTTTAAATAGTTAAAAAGTAATTTTTGACAAGGAAATTGATTGGGATTTTACTATTTTACCTGCTATAATTGATACATACTTATACATAAAAATATATCTTGTCCGAAACCTGAAAGGAGCTAAATAATTTGAAAGTTACCAAGACCATCGCGCTAGGCGTTTTTATTGCGGCTGTCTTCATGATACAGTTTAGCGCGGAAGCGAACACTATGGATATAGCGGCATCCGATATGCCAAAGATTGTCTTTGAAAATGGTACCGCCTGCTTAATAGATTTGGTTGATAAAGAGCGAGAGCAAGAGCAAGTTGCGATTTATACCAGAAATTTTGGGGAATATACAAAACCTTTTACTGATGGCGTTGCTGAGTTGGTAGTTGTGAATAATATAGTAACATATAAAAATACCAATGGGCTTAAAGGCACTTATATCCCGACAGACGGCTATGTTATTTCATATACAAAAGAGAAGGCCGATTTTGTAAATAATGTTAATATAGGTGAGGAAGCAGCACTTGTAAATTTGGATGTGCCTATTCTGCCTGAGAAGTATTTTAAACTAGGGGATTTGATTGTACCGATAGATGATGTCAATTCACAAAGAAACGCAAATCGAATCGTATTATATGATTCGTCCTACGGAAAGTCTACAAAGGCCAATGGATGGGGAATGGAATTGACGGTGGCGGATGGAGCTGTTTGTGATATAGCTGATATAAAAAATGACGGCGGAATAATAGTAGACAACAACTCACCCATACCATCAAATGGAGTGGTTATATCCATACATTCCGGGAATCCCTTTTATAATAAGCTGCATGAAAGCGTCAAGCTTGGTGATAAAGTAACAGTCGTGACAGATAATATGAAACTTTACAGCGCCGGCAAGAATACATATGATGCGTTTAACCCCATGTCTATTGAAGATAATCCCTTAGCTTGGGACGATAAAAATGATAAGCCATATGATGGTTTCCGCGGTCCGGACCAGATAATAATCTATGACTCAAGTTACGGCGATTACACTGGAACAAACCCATACGGCTATGAAGTAGTTGTTCAAGAAGATGGTAAAATAATAAATATGGGCGGAAATAATCTGCCAATTCCGGATGGCGGATTCGTAATATCTGCTCACGGAACCCGAGCAAATTGGCTGCAAAGTTACGCTCGTTTAGGGTCAAGGGTAATATTGAATAAAGCGAAACAGGAAATAAGGATTATTTTCACACCGGATTCGTATGTCGATACAGCCGACCTTGCCATAAAAGCGGCTCAGGGCTGTTTGGATTTGGCTAAAATACAATATACCGATATTGATTATGATGAAATACAGGATAAAATAGATTTGACCAAATCCCAAATGCAAAAAGTGCATGAACTGTTAAGCAAGAGTGAATACGGAGAAATGATACAAACCGTAAATGATATACAAAACGAGGCAAATACAGCTTATTATATGACATTTGAATCGCCAAAAGTTGAAAACAGAGCGGTATGGCACAGACCCAGGGAAACCAGCATCGATGAAGTAAAACAACGCTTTGACATGCTGCAAGATATCAATATAAATACCATCTATCTTGAAACATACTGGAACGGATACAGCATATACCCGACAAATAATGAAATTATGGAGCATAATCCTATATACGACGGTTTTGATGTGCTGCAAGCATATATTACAGAGGCGCATGCCCGAGGAATAAAGCTTTATGCATGGGTCGAGGATTTTTTGGCAGGCCAGAATGTAGCACAGAAAAAGCCCGAATGGATGATTGAGAGCAGGCAGGGTGACAGATACTTTAAAGACAGTTTGGGGACTAAGTATTATTACCTGAATCCGGCCCTGCCCGAAGTTCGTGACTTCATATCAGGGATGTATAAAGAACTCGTCAAAAAATATGACATTGACGGTATCCAGTTTGACTATATGAGATATCCGGAGTCTGGTGATTATTCTAATGATTTTGGGTACGATTCATACACACGGCAGCTTTTCAAAAATTACTCCGGGGCTGATCCTGCATCATTGACTGCGGGGGATGAATTGTGGCAGGATTGGTGCGATTTTAGAGTCGGCATAATAAATTCCTTTGCATACAGGATTATTTCGGAAGTCAAGTCTATAAAACCGGACATTCAAATATCTATAGATGTATGGCCGGATTATGACAAGACCATAATGGACACCTTTCAAAATCCAAAGGATTGGACATTGCAGGATTATATTAACACAATAATACCTATGTCATATTATCTTTACGAACAGCCGGTTGCCGAAGATATAAATAAAACACTGGCTTTTGCTAAAGGGCATGCACAGGTAAACGTGGGGCTTGCCACAACTACAAAACCAGATACGAAGATACTTTTAAGGCAAATTGCAGCTGCAAGAGCCGCATCTGCAAATGGTGTAGGAATTTTTGAACTTCAGTCCCTTTTTAGCGGAGGATATGACAGTGCACTAAAACTCGGCGTGTTCAGACACACTGCAATTACAACGGAAGATACCGAGCAATCTTTAAACCTTATGTTTTCCGATATTTTAAGAAAGATCGATGATATATATTTAAAATATGGCGGCATGGATAATAAGGAGGCTCAGAAGTATAAAGAACTCATCAGGAACATCAAAGTTGATTTTAAAAATAATAAAGATGCGGTAAAAAGTGCAGATTTAATTAAAAATGACATTGGAGATTTAGTGGATATAATAGACAGCGATGAAACCCTAAATATGCAGGTAGCCGTGAAAATCAAGACAGACCTTAATGCTGCGCTTAACATCTTAGAAGAATATATTTCGAATTATAACTTTATGGCAAACCATAAAGTAAGAGAATTTCAAGTAGCGATGCCAGTAAAGATGCTGAGAGAGGAAAAAGAAGCGCCTTTGAAGGTGAAAGCTGTATTTTGCGATAACAGCTCTGCCATTATGTACCTCGACAGCAGTCAATATAAGATAACCACCAGTGATGCCCAAATAGCCGATATTGATGATGATATCCTTAGAATCAACAAAAAAGGAAGAGCAACAATTATCATTGAAATCTTGGATACTTTTAATTTTGACACTTACAAAGGTGCAGATAATAAGATAAGATTTACAGTAAATAAGAATAATAAAGATGTGGTGGCAAGTTCGGATTTAGGAAAACTAACCGCATCAGATGTAACTGATACCCAAGCCACCTTAAGCTTTAGCGCAGCGGTAGTTGATTCGGATATTGCAGGATATACGCTTTATCGCAATGGTAAAAAGATATCCGGAAGTTTTGATGGAATCTTAACAGACAAATACCTACAGCCTGATACGATATACTATTATGAAATACGAGGCTTTGATGCTTCCGGGAAAAAGATATACAGAAGCAATCAAACAACAATTAGAACAAAGGCAAAAGTAAGGGAATAAAGTAAGGGAATAAGGATATTTAAAATTGGTGAATTTTTATGGATTAACAAGAAGGTACTAATATTTCATTATATTTGGAGGCAGTGCGATGAATATTTTAGTGCTCAACGGCAGCCAGAAGGGAGAGCAAAGTAATACTCTCAAAATAACGAAAGCCTTTTTAAATGGGCTTTGCAGCAAGCAAAGACACAATATAGACATTGTGGAAATCAAAACAAAAAACATAGAGCACTGCCGGGGCTGCTTTACCTGTTGGACAAAAACGCCAGGTAGATGTGTCATTAAAGATGACATGGAAGAGCTTATTAAGCAATATATTAAAGCAGATCTTATCATATGGAGTTTTCCGCTATATTATTTTGGTATGCCGTCAAAAATCAAGGCTTTTCTTGACCGCATGCTGCCGACAAATTTACCATATATGAGCATAAACGAAGACGGGACAAGCGGCCACCCTCCGCGTTATGATTTATCACATCAACGCTATGTTCTTATTTCAACTTGCGGATTTTACACTGTAAAAAATAACTATGATGCACTTTTTCGCCAATTTGAGATTATATTCGGGGCTAAACTGACAAAAATAATCTGTCCTGAAGGAGAGCTATTTTCTGTACCTCAGCTTAATGGCAAAACTTCTGAATATTTATATTATGTAGAACAAGCAGGCAGAGAATTTGCAGAAACAGGGAAGTTTTCTGAGCACACGCAAAATAAGTTAAATGAACTCATATTGCCGCCGAAAGTATTCGTTGAAGCAGCAGATGCCAGCTGGCAGATTAATGAGCCTGCTAAAAACAGTAACCAAGATGATAAATCTTACAACTTTATGCGGCAAATGGCTGCGGTGTACAACCCACAAAGTTATGTAAAAGATGCTGTGATTGAATTTTATTTTACCGACATTAATAACACATATCAGCTGTGGCTCGAAAAAGAAAAGTGCATCCTGAAAACTGATGATTTTATACCATATACTACACGAATTGAAACAACATTTGATTTATGGCATAAAATTTCAGAGGGAAAAGCAAATGGTGCAGCGGCCATGATGAAAAAACAGTGCAGAGTCTTAGGCGATTTTAATACAATGCTCAGGATGGATGATTATTTTGGCACAAAAAAATATATTCCTGAGGCTGGACCTAAAACCAATATGAATATTCTTTTAATTCAATGGATAATCTTATGGGTATTACTTCCGATAAATAAAACATGGGCTGGTATTGCAGGAGTGATAATATGCTCAATTATGCCGGTTTTAACATACAAATTCAAACTGACAATATATGACAAAATAAGCATTGTAATGGTTTCTGCTTTAAGTGTTTTAGCATTGCTTGACATAAGTTTAAAACTTACAATTTGTTTATCCTACCTGCTGTTCGGGTTAATGTGGGCTTTATCGTGCTTTGCCGAAATTCCGCTGACGGCCTACTATTCAAGTAATGATTATAATGGCGATGAAGCGTTTAATAATCCGTTGTTTATAAGGACAAACAAGATTCTAACCTTAGCTTGGGGCATATTATATCTAATTATTGCCATATATTCCTATTTCTTAATGAGCAGTGCCGCGGCAAAATACATAGGACTAATCAATTTGCTCGCCCCCTTATTAATGGGGCTTTTTACAGCATGGTTTGCCAAATGGTATCCCGCAAGAATTGCAAGGGGGTAGGGAGGAGTATATGTAACTTAACATCGCCTTTTTTGGGATACACCTAGAAAAAAATTAAGGACTGTTCCATGTATTTAACACTTAAGGAACAGTCCTTAATTATTACTTGTCTAAGCTATCTATTATTTTTATAGATTCTGCAATTTTTATGAGTTCATCTTTGGCGATTTCGCCTCTGCCTACCAGCATGTAGATTACGCCGTTATATTCCCAGTCAAGATTACTGTCACCATACAGGACGGCGTCTTGACCGTTTATCTTCAATTCTTCAACCTTATCGGATCCTGTCACATATCCTGTGTCCTCCTCGGCAACTCTCTGCTGCATGTAGATGAATTTCCCCGTTTCCTCATTTGTAAAATATAATCCTGCAAATTTGCTGTTTTCTACGACGCCATTTTCGTCTTTAAAAAATTCTGCCTCTGTAAATTTATAACCTTCAGGTAAATAGCTTGGAAACTTGATATCAAAACAGGTATAATTATTTAATTGGTTGGGATCTTTTATTATAAGACACTCATCGGCCCTAGACTTCTCGTGCTCATTTTCAGTTACTATATCTCCATTTGAATCAATGTAAGCGATTCTTTCACCATCAGCGGTATATATTTCGTCGGCATGTTCGGTTGAAAGCACTTCTAATGGATTACCATCCTTGTCAAAAATCTTGCCTTTTAATTTATCGGGGACAGGCACTGATTTTATGTCAGAAGGTTCACTTTCGAAAATTGTTATATGCCCAAGGGATATAGTCCTTACTATCCTGTCAACTACTCCTTGGGCAAAAGATGTTTGCATCAAGGAAAATCCCAACACACATACAAACGCAAATGACGCAAGGCATTGATATATGAAACTAAGTTTTATATTAAAATTGCAACCTATATCGATATAAAAATATCGATTGTTTTCGATTTTATGTCACAAAACCGTTATTTGAATTGTTATAAGGGTACAGTCGGCTGATAAAAAGTGAAAGGAGATAATGGATGAGTGATACAGATCTGGGACAGCGGTTTGCCGCCGGTGGAGAGGATGAGCTGGAAGAAGTAATCAATCTC
>JALHJR010000186.1:0-1296 GCA_022840405.1 Tepidanaerobacter acetatoxydans | reverse complement strand
CTGAAGATACCAGCTCAAAACGGACGCCACGAATATTACAAAGAGCAGCAAGAGATTCCGATTCTGGCATAAGAAAGCTTCCACCGCGGTAATTAAGAAACCATTTGACCACATACTGCTCTTTTAAGGCTTCAAAAGCAACTCCATAAGCTTTCAAATGATTACTCTGAGTGAAATCCATGGGTATCAATATTTCTGCACCTATGAGAGCAGGAAGCAGGATTATAAGCAGAACAATGATTTTCTTTACTGGCATATTTTTGGTCTCTTTGTTTTATGAGAGCTGTATCTTATTTTAAATCTTAATATTATATTATACCTTAATTTAGATTAAAACCCTTATACCTTGTTAATTTGTCAAGACAATTTTAGCTCGCTTCAAATAGTAACTACTTTCTTTTAAATAGAATATTGCAATTTTATAGTAAAGCTATTTTTATTTCAGAAAATCAATATCTTTAAATGTTTGTTTTATTATTAACTTTCTGCTTTCATATCCTCCATCTTTGTTAAACCTGAGTATAGTTTATATGCAATTGATGAGCAACTTATGTCCAGTTCGGACATAAGTTGGACATAAGCTGGACATAAGTTGGACATATGCTGGACTTTTAGAACCTATATGTCAATGTGGCTAAAAAATTGAGGATAATATTATATATAACAACAAAATAGCTTTCCTGAAGATAATTGATGACTTCCTCTCTCCAAGTTTGATGTTTTATCGAACTTTATATGAAAGATTAAAAAAGTTAAGAAAATTGTTGACAACTCTTCTTAGCTAATTTTAAAAGTATTTTATAATTATGCGCTGAATATTATTTCATATTGTAGGTTAAAGGTGAAAATAGTTGAATTACTTTAAAGGGAGCTTTTTAATAATATACAGGGAGGTAATAAAATTATAATGATGAAAAGGATAGTTTTTACTACCGTTCTTGAAGAAATGTAGGGTTTATAATTATGAGTTCCAAGCAAAAAGCTCTATATTGTGCTAAATCTTAAGACTGACATAATTCGCACTGAAAAAAAAATAGCATTAGATGCAGTACACTATTATAACCTTTTGCTTTATACCCAAAATGTTTATTTTAAACCCATCTTCAACATTTTCTACTGTCATCTATCATATTTGTAAATAACAACCTGCTATTTTAGCATTATGTCTTTACAAAATATTAATGATTTCTTTTCAGTTAAACTTTAAGCCTCTTTCAAGATAAAAAAGGAGTATATTATGAAAGATTTAATAATTCTCGTAGGAACAAATCCCTTGCCGTGTTATATAAGTGCAAG
>JALHJR010000066.1:0-6377 GCA_022840405.1 Tepidanaerobacter acetatoxydans | reverse complement strand
GTTTGAAGGTTTTTGTATTTTAGTTTTTGCCGATTGTTTTTAGAATTCTTTAGGTTTTAATTTACTAATATTACCAGGTTTCTGGGTACTAATCATATAATAATTTTATTTAAGCAGCTGGTTTTACCGTATTACCGCATATAAGGAAGAATAGTTTTTATGAGTTTTTTAAATAGTTCTATTTCATGTGGAGAACACTTTTTAAGCAAATTATTTATTTCATAGAAGCCTTCATCCCAAGTTTCATATGTATTATTATTTGGATCACATATGTAAGCCGCATCAAAGCTTAACCTTCCCAGAACAAGGTAATCCAAAGAAACATGCAAACAGTTTGCGACTTTGATTAAAGTCGGCATACTCATTTGCCGCTCACCTCGCTCTAGCTGACCTATATAATAGTCTGAAAGTCCGATTATCTCTGCAAATTCTTCCCGTGATAATCCCAGTTTTTCTCTTTCTTCACGTATTCTTTTACCGATAGCATCGTTGTCTATTTCCAATTTTCAATTCACTCCTTATTAGAATAACCTTATCTAATTTTCGAACATAAAAAAATTAGCAGTAAGCATATATTTATTATTTGCAATGAGAATGTATTTAATGTATATTAAATGCATTACTATATAACATGGGAGTGTGAATAATGAATATAGAAGATAAGATAGAAACAGCGAGGAAAGCACTGCATAATGCTTTAAAGGGAAAAGACAATGAAGAAAAGGTGCTCGAAATCAGCCGAGAAATTGATAAATATATTATAGAATACTATAAAGAGGACAAATCTAAAAAATATTAGCTGTTTATGTTAATGGAAAAATGATGTTTTGGTGCATGGCGAAAAACCTCAGCTATTGACACCTGCTAATTGCCGTGTTAATATAAAATTAAATAAAACCGGATATAATCTTCAGGGCAGGGTGTGATTCCCGACCGGCGGTAATGCGGCAAGTTCCGTTAGCCCGCGAGCGAAAGCAGACTCGGTTAGATTCCGAGGCCGACAGTAAAGTCTGGATGAAAGAAGATTGATTTTTTATGATGGATTTTAAAATTCCCTGAGATTATGTCTTTGGGAATTTTTTAAATTAACGGAGGGTGTGTAGCAATGAAAAGTGAAGTAAATAAAATGGCAAGACTTGCTATGCTTGCAGCTCTATCAATACTTTTAATGTTTTTAATCAGGTTTCCGCTTATTCCTTCAGCACCATTTTTGGAATATGAGCCGGGTGATGTGCCGGCATTAATAGCAGCATTTTTGTTCGGCCCGGGAGCAGGTGTTTTAGTGACTCTGATAGTTTCACTTATACAGGCTTTAACGGTCAGTGCAGGAAGCGGCTGGATCGGTGCGATAATGCATTTTATAGCTACTGGAACGATGGTTGCGGTTGCAGGATATATTTATAAAAAAATCCACACACAAAAAGGTGCAATAATTGCACTGGCTGCAGCGTCAATTAGCATGACACTTGTGATGATACCCCTTAACCTAATATTTACAACAAAATTCATGAATGTTCCTATGGAAGCCGTAAAAGCCATGATTATCCCGATTATAATACCTTTTAATTTACTGAAGGCATCCATTAATTCGACACTGACGTTCTTGGTTTATAAACCGGTTGGGAAGGTCATGAGAGTGGAAGTAAAACCCATAAAACCGTTAACAAAAAACTGTTGACATTTATCCAAAGCCTGTGATACAATTATCTAAATCAATCGGAAATTCGATGACAGGAAAGAGTAGCTTTGATGGAAGGTTAAAGAGAGCCGCCGGCGGTGGGAGTGCGGCACCGAAAGTCATAGTGAATGGGTCTTGGAGAAGGCAAGGCGAAATACTTTAAGTAGCTTTGCACGGCATGTCCCCCGTTAGCGAAGGACAGGATATCGCGAGAACATCGCCGTATCTGAGAAAAGTGAGTTTTACATTGAGGTGGCAAGCATTTCATCCTGAAGATGAGATGCTTTTTTGTTATATACACCCGGTGTAAGGCTAATTTGGGTGGCACCACGGAAGCAACCGTCCCTTTTATGTAAGGGACGGTTTTTTTATATTCTACTGTCGTTCTGAGCGTAGCGAAGAATCTTACTTAATAAAATATTCCGGTTTGAGGTGATAGATATGACATGAAAGCGCAAAATTAATATATACAGCAGTGGAAAACCTATCAATAATATGCAATGAACTTTTCTAGCATTGCTTGTAAATTTGAAAACCTTTGAGGAGAAGAATTACGACCTAAGATAGAAAATAAAAGTATTGAAAAATAATACTTGATTTAAAGAGGAGATGACAGAAATGGAAGATACAAAAATATTACTTAAGGAAAGCGAAATTCCAACAAGCTGGTATAATATTCAGGCAGATATGCCGACTCCTGTAAAACCGCCGCTTAGCCCTGTTACAGGGAAGCCTGCGACGCCTGAGGAGCTAGGGGCAATATTCCCTGAAGAAATCATAAAACAAGAAGTAAGTACAGAGCGTTTTATAGAAATACCCGAGGAAGTTCAAAAGTTATACAGATTGTGGAGGCCGTCGCCCGTCTATAGAGCACACAGGCTGGAAAAGGCTTTAGATACGCCTGCCGGGATTTACTTTAAGTATGAAGGAGTGAGTCCCGCCGGCAGTCATAAGTTAAATACCGCCATTCCTCAGGCCTATTATAATAAAAAACAGGGGATAAGGCGGCTGGCCACCGAAACAGGTGCAGGGCAGTGGGGAACAGCACTTTCTATGGCTTGCAAGTTCTTTGACATGGAATGCTCGGTTTACATGGTGAAGGTAAGTTATGAGCAAAAGCCCTATCGGCGCTCAATAATGCAGCTTTTCGGAGCAGAGGTGTTTGCAAGCCCCACCGATAAAACCGATGCGGGCCGTGCCGTGCTAAAAGAGCATCCGGATTCCTTAGGAAGCTTAGGTATTGCAATAAGTGAAGCGGTGGAAGATGCCGTAAAAAATTCTGATACGAACTATGCTTTAGGCAGTGTATTAAACCACGTAGTTCTTCACCAGACAGTCATTGGTCTTGAAGCTAAAAAACAGATGGAAAAAGCAGGCTACTATCCGGATGTGGTAATAGCCTGTTCCGGCGGCGGCAGCAATTTTGGCGGAATTGCCATGCCATTTGTGCACGATAAAATCAAAGACGGCAAAAAAACACGTATAATCGCAGCTGAGCCTGCCGCCTGTCCAAGTCTTACAAAGGGCAAGTTCACTTACGATTATGGCGATGTGGCCCATTTGACTCCAAAGATGATGATGTATACCTTGGGAAGCGATTTTGTTCCACCGGGAATCCACGCAGGAGGCTTGCGCTACCATGGAGCATCTCCAATCCAAAGCCAGCTTTTGCATGATGAGCTGATTGAGGCTGTTGCTTATGACCAGCAGGATATTTTTGAAGCAGCGATGCTTTTTGCACAAAATGAAGGAATTGTGCCGGCACCTGAATCAGCTCATGCTATAAAAGCAGCAATCGATGAAGCCTTAAAAGCCAAAGAAGCCGGAGAAAAAAAGACAATTTTGTTTAACTTGAGCGGTCATGGATATTTCGACATGGCATCTTACGACAATTATCTTTCCGGCAAGCTGCAAAACTCCAGCCTGTCTGATGATGTCTTGCAGGAAACCTTAAGTAAACTACAGTAAGACAGTATTTGACAGATAAGCAAACAAATATAGACTTTATAATTGCAGTTAACTGCTGTTGATTTTAGATATTTACAATAAATTAAAAACTGGAGGGAATTATTATGAAATTGAGAGATATGATTTTGACATCACTTCTGATAGCAATCGGATTGGTGCTTCACTATATCGTTCCGCCTATTATGGGAGGTATGAAACCGGATTTTCTGCTGTCAATGCTATTTGTAGCACTTTATATAGACAGCAGCCCGAAAAATGCTCTGCTTGCAGGCATACTTGCAGGTATATTTTCTGCCATGACTACCGGATTTCCCGGAGGCCAAATAGCAAATATGTGCGACAAAATGGTTACAGCTTTTGCAGTGATAGCGATGATAAAGGTATTTTCTAAATTGAACCAAAATGCTGCGGTAATAATTACCGCAATTATTGGAACTATAATAAGCGGTACTGTCTTTTTGGGCACAGCTCTTTTTGTAGTGGGAAGCCTGCCTCTTGCGTTTCCGGTACTTTTTACGACAGTAGTTTTGCCGGCAGCGGCAATAAACACTGTTGCTACTTTTATATGCTACAAAGTGGTAGCCTCAATGCAAAAATCGGTGCTGCATAAAGCATAAGCAAATCTTACGGGGCAGCCGGAATTCCGGCTGCCCAAGTGCTTATTATAGCGTTTTATTATTTATAGGGCTATACTCCCTTCATAGTAAGGCTTATCCTGTTTCTTTCTGCATCGACGGATAATACCTTAACCTTTACCACATCGCCGACACTTACCACATCAAAGGGGGAACGCACAAAGCCTTCGGAAAGCTCCGATATGTGGCATAGGCCGTCCTGATGGACGCCGATGTCGATAAATGCTCCAAAGTCCGTGATGTTGCGCACACTGCCCATTAAGGCCATGCCGGGCTTTAAGTCTGAGATTTCCAGCACATCAGTGCGAAAGATGGGGGCAGGAAGTTCTTCGCGAGAATCGCGGCCCGGCTTTTTAAGCTCTGACAGGATATCTTTTAGGGTAGGGATGCCGATATCAAGATTTGAAGCCATTTGAGCGATTTCATTTTCAGAAAATATTTTTATCTTAAGCTCATCTAAAGTGTAAAGCTTCATAATCTTTTCGGCTATATCATAACTTTCAGGATGGACGGCGGTATTATCTAAGATATTACTGCTTTCCGGCACGCGAAGAAATCCTGCACACTGCTCAAAAGTCTTAGGCCCCAATTTAGGCACCTTTAAAAATTCCTTTCTTGATTTAAACATGCCATTTTCTTCCCGATATTTTACGATATTTGAAGCAGTAGATGCGGTGATGCCACTTACATAGCCAAGAAGCGAGGGCGATGCGGTGTTTACGTCTACGCCTACGCTATTGACGCAGTCTTCTACAACACCCGATAGCTTTTCTGAAAGCCGCTTTTGGTTTACATCATGCTGATACTGGCCGACACCCAGTGATTTGGGGTCTATCTTTACCAGCTCTGCCAAAGGGTCTTGAAGGCGCCGCGCAATGGAAACAGCTCCTCTAAACGAAACATCCAGATTCGGAAATTCCTCCGTTCCAAGTTTTGATGCAGAGTATACCGAAGCTCCCGCTTCGCTTACGATAACATAGGAAACAGGTCTTGAGCTTTCCTTTAAAATTTCCGCCAGGAATTTTTCGCTTTCACGGGAAGCAGTGCCATTTCCCAATGAAACAACATCGACTCGGTATTTTTCTATTAAATCCAAAATAATCTTCTTGGATTCATCAAACTTATTTTGTGGTGGTGTAGGATAGCAAACCGTGTATGCTAAAAGCTTTCCGGATGCATCTATTACTACAATCTTACAGCCGGTTCGATATGCTGGGTCAAAGCCCATTATTACCCGACCTTTGACAGGGGGCTGGAGAATCAAATGCTTGAGATTTTTTGAAAATGTAGAAAGTGCCTGCTCTTCAGCCTGCTCTGTGAGCATATTTCTGATTTCACGCTCTATGGAGGGCCAAATAAGGCGCTTATAGGCATCTTCGATTGCATTTTCCATAAGATGAGAGGTAGGCGAAGACTCCTTTATGTATTCGGCCTTTATGATACTTATGATTTCATCATCGGGAACCAAGATTTTTACCTGAAGATATTTCTCCCTCTCGCCGCGATTTATGGCAAGGATGCGGTGTGAAACAATTTTTTGTACAGGTTCCTTAAAGTCATAGTACATAGAATAAGTCGATGTTTCCTCGGTAAGACCGGATGTCTGGACAATTCCCTTTTTATAGGCTGTATCTCGTATAAGCTTACGAATTTTGGCATCATCTGATACAACCTCGGCTATGATGTCAAGGGCTCCGGCCAGAGCTTCCTCGCAGGTTGCTACACCCTTTTGCGGGTCTATAAAGGATGCGATAGCTTGCTCGTCAACTATGTCTTCCTGCGCCAAAATTTTTGCTGCCAGAGGCTCAAGCCCTTTTTCCCTTGCAATGGTAGCCCTGGTTCTTCGCTTGGGCCTAAAGGGCCGGTAAATATCTTCTACTTCCTGAAGGGTTAAAGCCTTATCTAGATTTTGCCGAATTTCCGGCGTAAGTTTTTCCATTTCCTCCAAAAGCTTTATAACTTCAGTCTTTCTCGCTTCAAGATTTCTAAGATAGGAAAGCCGCTCAAAAAGCAGGCGAAGCTGCTCATCCGACAGACCTCCGGTTACCTCCTTCCGATAGCGGGCTATGAATGGTACGGTATTTCCCTCGTCCAAA
>JALHJR010000185.1:0-1305 GCA_022840405.1 Tepidanaerobacter acetatoxydans | reverse complement strand
GCTCCTATGTTGCAGCCATATGACAGCCTTGCGCCAACTCCCATCATAATACCGCCTAATGCTGCCGCCACTATTTGCTTAGAGTTTTTAATTTTCTTGACTCTAAACTGGGAAGCCAGTAAAGTTGCAAGCATAGCGCCAAAGATAATCCCCAGATTTTGCATAGTTCCGCCATCTCTCATAAAGCCTGCGGCAAGAGCTTTAGATGCTGATTCTGACTGATAAAAAACCCAGTTTTCCGGATGACCTCCCAGGGCTTTGAGAATCCATGCTGCCCAATGAGAAAAAGTTGTAGTTACTCCCAAGCCTGATTTGAATATAATTACTGTCACTATATTCAAAAGCCCCAAAAGTATGGCTCCCATCCAATACGGAAAGGGGTCTTTTAGCAATGCTTTTTTCAGTTTGGCCGCTTCTTCCTGATATCTGTTCATCAAAAGCTGCCCCCTTTACTTATTTTTCTCAATATAAATATCGTAGCGCCCTTCTTCAATCTCTTCTAATTCTACGGGATATCCTTCTTTTCTTGCCCATTCCGGAACGTTTTTCATAGCACAACTGTGATCTATCTGCACAATTAGAATATCGCCAACATTAAGCTCCTTTAACTTATTTTGAGTTTTTATAAGGGGTACGGGACAAGCCTCTCCTAAACAATCAAGATATACTTCTGCCATTTATATCCTCTCCTTTTTATACTTTTAAAAATTTTATACTTCTCTATAATCCCACCAAAAAGCCAGCCAATACAATCCAAAAAGTACCAATATCTGCCCGAAGAAGGCTAAGGGCCAACCGAGCACATCAGGAAGAAATATCGCCGGTGATGAGCGCACTATATTGTCTTTTACCCAGCCGAAGATATATGCTCCAAATCCTGAGCCGATAACAAAAAACACCAGTGCTACCATATTCATCACATATGCTTCGCCTACCCTCATCAAAGTCCCCGACGCACAACCGCCGGCGATAACCGCCCCTATCCCAAAGACAATTCCTCCGAGTAGGGTATGGATTCCCACAGGGCTTATGTTGCCGGGAACAGCTTCTCCTGCGCTTACTGCCGCAAATTGCACCGCTGAAAATCCTATCATGGCCACCAATATTGCTATGATAACCGCTCTTAAAAGTGATGTACTTCCTGTTAAAAACGGATCCCTCATAGCTGCGGTAAAACAAAACCTGGAGCGCTGCAGAATAAACCCAAAAGCAATTCCAATCATCCAGCGAAGAGCTACGGAAGTTGCTACAGTAGATAAATACCAGCCAAAAACAATTATTAGTGCAAGTAGTGCGATGCCGTAA
>JALHJR010000184.1:0-1307 GCA_022840405.1 Tepidanaerobacter acetatoxydans | reverse complement strand
AGTTAGACCTGTGGGTCTGCGGCTGAAGTCATATCGCAGTACTGCTGGTAAGCTGACCATCGGTATTGGCTTCAATCTGGATGTTTGTATTATTTCACGCAAAGAAGCCTATACGATGCCGGAGCGAGATATCCTATTCAATACCGATATCCAAAAGATCCTGCACCACTTTTACACCGAAAGCAAGGGCAGAAACACCATACTGTACTTTTATGAGACTTTCCTTAGTGAATACGATCCCAAACTAAGAGAAAAACGGGGTGTCTATTATACTTCTGAACCTGTGGTACTCTATATTTTGCTCAGCATCCACAGCCTCCTGAAAAGCCACTTCGGGAAAGCAGATGGGCTTGCCTCAGAGGATGTTACGATACTTGATCCAGCAGCCAGAACCCTCCTGCAACAAGCTTTAGAAAGTTTGGTGGTGGAGGTAAGAACGAATCGTTCTTTGGAGCAAATACCCCAGAATTGCGATTAAAGCGATTCTTCCAAAATTCAGATTCAACCTTACCTTGAATCCCAAAGCCGCTTAGTTGATCATAGTAGAACTTACCTGAACTGTGAAGGTGTACATTTTCTCCTTTATCAATTTCAGCAACCCTAACAACTTCAAAAGAAAACCTTGGTGGTCCGCTATGTTTGCTTGATTTAGCGTATGTAGTATCAATTGGTGTTAATGAGATAAAACTTCCCTCGTTATCCTCAATTACTTTTGGCTTTTCCTTGTAAGGTAATAACTGAAGTATAAATTCACCCTTTAAAGCACGATCATCAGTAATTACTTCCAAAGTATCAATATCAGATTTAACAATAAACCAGTAATTATCATCACCATCCCCTTTGATTTGATAACCGGTAACGTAGGGTGATAGCAAATAATATGTTCTGTTAGGTTTGTAGCCACGAGAAGTTGTATCTACCCGGATATCATATTTTACTGCGACAATCTCACCATGAGTATAGAGTAATTTATCAGGAAAGTATTCATACTCTGATTTTATGGCTACAACCTTGTCATCGCTTAGCCATCGGAGATCTATGTAACCTGATTCTGGTCCTAATATTTTCCCAGGCTCACTAGCTATAAGTGGTGATATAGTTACCAATAAGCCAAATAAAAGTACTATCAAAATAAAAGGCATTAGCTTTGAATGGCGGAACAAATGATTATCATCATTTCCATTTTTTGACATCGTCAATGAAAATGTCTTTATTCTCATTCTTTTCTCCCCTTTGTAACAAATAGTTTTGTAGCGTAAGTTGGTTTTCATTCAACTCAATTTTCTGATTTACTATGAAATCCTGCA
>JALHJR010000183.1:0-1326 GCA_022840405.1 Tepidanaerobacter acetatoxydans | reverse complement strand
TGCCTTTTCCGATGCTACTGGGAGCATGTGTTAGGCAGAAAATAATTTTAGCGGCTCATTACCCGTCCAATGTCCACCGGATTTCGCATACATGCCCGACCCAGCCGGTGGAAACCGAGCCGCCTTGCAGCAATAAGTCGGTGAAATACACCGTGCCGCTACAGTCGGTGACGCACAGCCGGATGGTGATGGATTTTACCCTGCTCCCGCCTTTGGGAGAAATATTGTGTGCAGCCTGATTAAAATAAGCCATATCCACCGCCATCCTTTAAAACAAATCGATAAACCTTGTTTCCGTTGTGCCGTCCTCGTATTCAATTACTATCTCGATTCCTACCTGGCCGTTTTCGCCTTTTACGAGGTTTTCGGACGCGATCTGCGCCGAAAAGGTGTAGCTTTTGCGCGTTGCCGGGTATACCGTCTGCGAGAGGCTCTTTGTCATGCCGGGCACTCCGACAGCCTTGAAGGAAGCTGTTCCCGAAACGCCATTCTCAGTGTCTGCTTCAAAACCGGAATTGACCCAGTAGGCAAAACCATCATCCGCCCTGGAATTGCGCAGATGGTTGAATGGTACCATATCCTTGATTTCCTGACGGTTTACCAACTCTGCTGAGGACAGCGCATCTGCGGCTTTGTCCCACTGTGATGAAGAATCGCCAAGTTCCCGCAGTTTAGTTGAAAGCTCGATCACTGTTTTCCATGGCTCCTGCAAGTTATACTGCCTTCGCACAACACGTGTTTTTACCAAAAGGCCTAGTTCTTTATCGTCCACTGTAACAATATCACCCAGTTTCCATGCTTCGTGCTCATAACCAGTCAGCGCAGATAAATCCATTGCAGACAGCACATAAGAAACGCGAGGCTTCGAATATTCTGCAAGCCGCATTTTTGCATATTCCAGCATCTGATATGGATTCGTAAACGACGAACAATCAAGCGTCGACACCCTCACTTCACTGGAAAAAGTGTAATCTTCCACGTATTCCTTACCGCCATTAATTGAAGCGAAGGTCATTCCGTCCTTTCCATAAGCATAGAGCCTTGTCACTAATTCGCGTGTATCGACTACCCGCTGAATACTTTTCAAGTTCTTTCTATATGAAAAAAGCGCTCCGCTGTCAGTGCCGCTAAAAGTCAAAAGGTGTACCTGGCGGTTGGCGCTATCAAAGACCAGATCGCCACCATAAATATTCTGTACGGCTCGAAGGATGGATAAAGCATTTTTTTCTGTACACTGCCATGTCCGTTTCGTAGTGACTGTAACATTTCCTACTGTCCAACCTGTACCCAAAAGTGCATATTGCATCGGAACATCTGCAGTATCTG
>JALHJR010000182.1:0-1331 GCA_022840405.1 Tepidanaerobacter acetatoxydans | reverse complement strand
CTATGAATTCGGAGAGAATATCAATTTTTTTTGCGGTATCTTGATTTTGTTTCTTGCAGTTATCTAATCTGCAGCCGATTTTTTTCAGGTCTTCCTGCAGTGTGCTGATAGTTTCTTTAAGTTTGATATCATCAAATTTTAGTTTTTCAAGTTCTTCTTCCTTCTCCTTAAGCTTTATATATAGTGCTTCTGAGCTTTCTTTATCTTGCTGAAACTTTATATCTTTCGTCAAATCCTGTAGTTTATGGATATTTTGGCTTAAGACCTGTAATGCATCTTTTAATTTTCCATCTCGGTCTAAGATACTATTTTTCCACTTAACATATGCTGATGGATTTAAAACCAGTTCCAATTCATCGCCGGCAATGATTTCAAAAGCGTATTTACCTTTGCCTTGCATTGCTGAACGAATATATATAGGAACAGATGAACGTAAAAATATATTTTCTTTGAGATTTTCCTTTAAAAGCTCCCAATCCTGTAAATTTGCTATTACAATCCCATGGATAATGGAGGGGAAGTCCTCAATAAGACGGTGCTTATCATCATCTCCAAGGGAGCTTAAAAACTCCGTACCCAATTGGGCATTGATTCCCAAGCCTTTGATTCTATTTTTTATCAAGAGAATATCATTGTTCGGCACCCAATAATCTTCTTGGTTTAAACTTTTGTCGATATTGTTTTCCCATAGACTCTGCTTAAGTTGGTCAAGCTTTATATCTTTTTCCTGAATTAGTTTTTCTAAATCATATAACCTGTCTTTTAACCAACTATCTCGGTATATTTCATTAAGTGCATCCAAATTCAGCTCATTTGCAATCCTAAATTTTAAGGAATCTTCTTGGCCTTTTAGCTTAGCAATTTCCGCCTCTATTTTGTCAATTTCAGATTGCATATATTTTATGTCTTTTTCTTTGCCGTTTTGATGAATTCGACAATCATATATCTTTTGGTTAATATTATCCATGTCTTTCTCTAGTTTTTCTATTTCAGTCTTTTCAGCCTTGTCTTGCCCTTTTAGCTCCTCTCTTAGCATCTCCGGTAAAATCATTCTCACTGGATCAAATGTCCGAGAAAGTTCCTCTCGTTTATTTTCCAGAGCCTTTCTGTCATTTTGGAATTGAATTATTTTAAGTTTTTCATCATTAGCCGCTGTGTCCTCTCTCTTTTTATCTCTTGCAAGTTCATTTATTTTGCCGTCCAAATAGGCCTCATAAGATAAATGATCCATACTTATTTTAGACCAGCGGTTTATGGTATTTTCCCATTTACTTCGGATATTAATTTCTAGGGTTTGTATCTTTTCTTCGGTATCTTTGAGATTTAAATCT
>JALHJR010000065.1:0-6573 GCA_022840405.1 Tepidanaerobacter acetatoxydans | reverse complement strand
TCTGTTCTTTTAGCATACTGGATAAGATATTAAAGCCTTCAGTTTCTTTAATAGATTGGTCTTTACATAGATGGTAAAGCCTTACAGCATGCTATGGCAGCTTAATTCACGCTCTTGCAAGACTTGACGAAAAAGCATTTTAAAAAGGCTTAAAACAAAACTCTTTATAGGCTAGGGCGACAAGAGAATTAAAGGCGAAGATATCGGAGCCGGAAACTGCATCAGAGACTTTATACAAAAACTTCCCGGATGCCCCAACGGCCAAGGATATACTTGAAGTACTAAAAAAGAACCTTTAGATTGGTTCTTTTGTTTTTTGGAATGCTAAAATATCGTGAATATGTGAAAAATTCTTACCGTAAGTAACAATATATTTGAAAAGTTTTTTATTTATATATTAATAATCAATTCCTCAAATTATTTTAGTTATTACTAGTGTACTTATAAAAGGGTATATTTAGGTAAAATATTTTTGTAATATGGGAAACATATAAAGACTAAAATAAATTTTAAATGGCTTTTGAAGCATGTAATATTTCAAATTAAATTAGAAAGAAAACAAAACATAGAAAAGAAACACCTTTTAGATCGACAAGATAACGATTCTGATAATAGAGGCATTATTATAAAAAAACAAGATACAGAAAATTATGAAAGGCATACAAAAATATTTTAACATATAAAAAAAATTAGGGAGGATTTCAGTAAATTATGCAGAATTCTAATAAAGGAGGTAAAAAATATGTCTAAAAGAGACTTGCCGAATGAGTTAAAAATTCTTTTCCCAATCATTGATGTGCTAAGTCAGATGTTTGGAGAAAGTCATTATGAATTTACCGTACATGATTTTCGTTACCCTGAGAGTTCCTTGTGTTATATAAAAGGAAATGTTACAGAAAGAAACATTGGCGCTCCTTTGACAGATCGACTACTTAGCATTTATAGACGGGAAGGAGATGATGCTAAGGATGATGTTGATGTTATGACTGTTACTAGTAAAGGCAAACTTGTAAGAACCAGCAGCATTTTCATAAGAGATGGTAAAGGTAAAATCGTAGGTAGTCTAGGTGTTACTGTTGATATATCCGCCGCTCAGAATATTTCAGGTTTACTTTCCGTTTTGAACTTAACCATAAACCCTGAATCAAACAACTTATCTCCAGCTATTGATTTTGCCAATGATGTAAATACGATCTTAAGTGATTTAATTAATCAATCTATTCTCAAATGTGAAAAAGCTCCAGCTTTTTTAACAAAGGAAGAAAGAATTGAACTTTTGAAAGACATGGAAGAAAAAGGTGTTTTTTTGATTAAGGGTGCCATTGAAGAAGTTGCAAAAAGCCTTTGCGTTTCCAAATATACTATATATAACCACTTAGAGGAAATAAGAAAAAATGTAATTGCAGAAGATAACACAGTTTAAAAAATATAATCATAATAATCGTAATTGAATTCAAGGTAAGTTTGGAGACGATATATACCTTTTAAGAGCATTCCTGTAATGAAATAAAATGACCTTTGAAAAAAGAAGAGCCTTGAAGTAAAATTTGAAATGTGAGTTTACAAAGCCACAAATCAAAATTTACAGGAGGCCCTTCAACATGAAGTATACACAAAACTACAAAATATCGCAAGTAACAGAAACGACATTAATCATCGGAGTTGATATCGCAAAGAAAAAACACTATGCCCGAGCCTTTGATTGGAGAGGCATAGAGTATGGCAAATTAATAGGTTTTAGAACAGACAAAAGAGGATTTAAACAATTCCATGAATGGGCAAAAAAGACCGCCACAGAGGCAGGGAAAGATAAAATTATCGTTGGGATGGAACCCACAGGCCATTACTGGTTCACCTTTGCTTCGGAAATAAACAATAACGGTATGATGATGGTCCAAGTTAACCCATATCATGTTAAAAAAACGAAAGAATTAGATGATAACACACCCAGCAAGAATGACCGAAAAGATCCTAAAACAATCGCAATGCTTGTCAAAGACGGAAGATACCTGATACCATACTTTCCCACAGGCATATATGCTGAAATGCGAAAAGCCTATGAGATAAGAGAAACCCAGCTACAAAAAATATGGGCAATTAAAAACCGAATACAAAGATGGCTTGACGTATATTTCCCCGAATTCACACAGGTCTTTGCAAGCTGGGAAGGAAAAACAGCATTGATGACCTTAGAAAAATTCCCAATGCCAAAACAAGTAATGGAACTTGGAGCAGAAAACATACTAGCGAATTGGACAGAAGAAGTAAAGCGCGGCGTAGGGATAAAAAAAGCAGAAGCACTCGTAAAAGCAGCGGAACAATCCGTAGGTATACAACAAGGCTCTGAAATGGCAATATACGAATTACAATATATCCTAAAAGATATAAAACACAGCGCAATGCCAAAGAAGCCACAGAAGCAAAAATAAAGGCCATAGCCGACCTGATACCCGGGATAAAAAAGATATTAAAGATAAAAGACGTTGGGCTTATCACAGCGGCAGGATTTATAGCAGAAGTAGGAGACCTGAGCCGTTTCAGCCACCCCAAACAAATACAAAAACTTGCAGGGCTTAACCTGCGAGAAAATAGTTCTGGAGAGCATAAAGGGCAAACCACAATCAGTAAACGCGGCAGAAAACGGTTGAGAGCCTTACTGTTTAGGGCAATGCTCCCGTTAGTTGCAAAGAATCAGGAATTCAAACAACTCCATAAATACTATACAACCAGACCTATAAACCCATTAAAAAAGATGCAGTCAATCACAGCCTTATGCGGAAAACTCATTAGAATATTTTACGCAGTAATGACAAAAGACATTGAGTATAATCCCGAGAAGATGCTTCAAGATATACACAGGCTTAAAGATGCGACCCAAGCAGCATAAACCATTGTTATAAAAAAGATTAAATCATATAGATTCCTATCTCAAGATTAGAATTGAACCTTGATAATTGTGAGCCGGATAAGTCAGCAGGAATAATCACCATAAGGGCATAGACCCAGCAAAGGAGCTTGGCTGACGTCCACCTCATGGGCAGGCAGAACGAAGGAATTTAGGCTACGAGCCAGTGAGACATGGGAGGTTTCGCCCCCTCAGATAGAGTGGATTCCCTAGTGCCATAATATGGAAGCTAAACACAACCTTAATTATGCCTACTTTATAGTTTCCATATATAAACAAAGATGATATATTATTCCAAATTGCCCATGAATGCTCAACTGCTGTCTTAGTGAAATTCTAAGAATGAGTGAGAAATACAAAGAAAATAAAAGATCATAGAGGGAGTGATTTATATGCAGGATTGTAGAAAAAAAAGAGTGATTGAACTTGTTGAAAGTAAATTAGATATTTTCAAAGAAGCCAGTGATACAATATGGGAATATGCAGAGCTGATGTTTGAAGAGTTTAAATCATCTGCTCTACATGCAGAAATTCTGGAAAAACAAGGTTTTACTGTTGAGCGTAATGTCGCTGGAATGGAAACTGCATTGATTGCCTCATATGGTGAGGGGCATCCAATTATTGCGGTTCTGGGTGAATATGACGCATTACCTGGTCTGAGTCAAGAAGCCGATAATATAGAGCGTTCTCCTATAGTTGAAGGCCAACCTGGTCATGGGTGCGGACACAATCTTTTGGGTTGTGCCGCCTTGGCTGCAGCTACTGCAGTGAAAGACTATATAGTGGAAAATAATCTAAAAGGTACTATTCGCTACTATGGCTGTCCAGCTGAGGAAGGTGGCAGCGGAAAAGGCTTCATGATACGAGAAGGAGCTTTTGATGATGTAGATATTGCACTGACATGGCACCCAGCTCCATTTAATTATGTGTGGGACGGTAGTGATAGCTTAGGTATATTACAAACAGTCTATTCTTTTAAAGGCATTGCATCCCACGCTGCTGCAACCCCACACTTAGGCAGGAGTGCTTTAGATGCTGTGGAATTAATGAATGTAGGAGCAAATTACTTGCGTGAACACGTAGTTCCTGGAGCAAAGATTCATTATGCCATTACTAATTCTGGTGGCAAAGCACCAAACGTAGTACAGGCTGAAGCCGAAGTAGTCTATGTAGTACGTGCACCAAGAATGAGTGATGTATATGATATTGCAGCAAGAGTAGACAAAATTGCAGAAGGTGCAGCTATGATGACGGAAACTCAGGTCAGTAAGCGTGTAGTCAACGGTGTTTGTAATCTTAGGGCTACTAAAACTGTTTTCGATCGCTATGAAGCTAATCTTAGAGCCATATTACCTGTAGAATATACTGAGGATGAACTTGCTTATGCTAAGAAATTCAAGGATTCTCTACCAGTGTCGGATCGCGCCCGTATGATCGATTCTATAAAGAAGAGTCATCCAGATAAGTCTATGGAAGAAGTAAACAAAATGTTAGATATGCCAATGCCCAACTACTACTGTAGAGAGCTGGGCAACGCTGCTTCTAGTGACGCTGGAGATGTAACCTGGGTAGTTCCTGGATGTCAACTTCATGTAGCCTGTTACCCTGCAGGAACGCCATTCCATTCATGGCAAATGGTTGCCATGGGAAAGTCAGCTATTGCTCACAAAGGAATGGCTACAGCAGCCAAAGTCATGGCTATGACAGCCATAGATTTTATTACAGATAAAGAACTAGTTATTCAGGCAAAGAAGGACTTTGAAACTATGATGGGTGACGAAAAATATAAATGTCCACTTCCTGATGAGCTAAAACCCATGAAACTAAAAGCATAGCATTGAACATTGAAATTTATAGTGTTAATATTTCTTAGAATAAAGCTAAGTCGTATATAGCTTAGCTATAAAGGATTTTTCAGAGCCACACATAACTTTTGAAAAATCCTTTTTTAATTAACAAAAGTTAATAGGAGAAATTTCCATATCAAATACGAAATAACCTTTTTATTTTTAATAGCAAGGGCATTTTTATAGTTTCTAAAAAACTAGCAGAATGTAGGAAGAAATAATAACTATAAAAACTGAATATAGCAGGGGCAATAAGGGCAATACTCCTGATTAAAGGAGAATGAGGCGGGTTATATAACAAACAGCAATAATAATGACGGTTTGACTAAGTCCTTCGAAGGATTTCTTACTCATCAAACAAAACTCTGTAAGAGCGAAAGAGGAAAAAACTTAAAGGTGGATATCTAGAAACGTCCACCTTTTCGTAATTACTTCGATGTATAGGATAATTATGAAGTCAGCGCATGAGTTTGTTTAAGGCTATAACGCTCTAAGGCACATTTAACTATACTTCCCATGAAATCTGTCGCCGACATATTAATGGCCTCTGCCATGTAACCCATATATCCGTTATGAGCTTTCCCAGAAGACATGGTAAGACCGGCAAAGGTGTTAAGTTCCAGGAAGTAAGGGGTGCCATCTTCGGCAATAATCATATCCACACGACCAAAATCCTTTGCATTTAGGATTTTATATATCTTTTTTACCGTGTCTTTAATCCTATCTTCCTCTGCCTTGGAAAAATCTGCAGGGCAGTTAATGATTTCATTGTCGAGCATTTTATGTTTGTAGGTATTAGTGATGGCTGAGTTGTATCCGATCTCCAGAATGGGTAATACCCCCGGGTTATTATTACCGACAACACCGACTACTATTTCCCGATCACTTATGAACTCCTCCATCAGAGCAGACTGTCCAATTTTATGAGTGATTTTATCAATCACTTTAGGCAGATCTTCCGGATGTTCGACTACGTTTTCTCCGCTAATACCGGCACTTCCACGATCTCTTACGGATTTTGCAAACAGAGGGTATTTTAAAGAATGCTCAGGATTTTTTTTAGAATCTTTTATAACTAAAAAGTTTGGTGTTGGTAACTTGTGAAAAGCCACTAGTTTTTTACGAGCTGCCTTGCTCATAGCTATCAAGTCCAAGCCGGTACCGACGAAAGGTACACCAAAAGCTTCTAAAAATGCCACCTCTTTGAGTGATGAAGCGTTAAAAACTATATCAATATTTTATTAAAAAGTTCTTTAAATGTTTCTTCTGGCTTTCTTTTCCACTCAATCAAAGTTGCATCAAAACCAGCTTCCTTGATGGCGGTCATATGTTGAAAGGCCTCATCGTAGATATTATCTTGAAAGAGCTTTTTTGCAGCTCTACATTTCTAAATTTACGCCAAAACACTCCTACTTTCAATCTTACTTCACCTCTTTTATTAATTTTTAAATATATAAACTAAAATTCCTTTTGATAATACCGTAGGAACCCATATGCATCATACGCCATAGTATGCAGTTTTATGCAAAACAATGGCTGCTGACTTTTAGAACTAATATATACATACCATTTACAGCAGTGCATAGTTAGAGTAAAATTATAGTATGCAAAGTAAGAGAAAAAGGCTACCCTGCCACGGTAAACGCATGAAGACATAAAATGGTAAAATACTAACCAAGAAAAAATATTGATAAAAAATTTACAAAAAAACTTCGAAATGGAAAAAAATACCTTGTACTTTTCCTTAAACTAGTGTATTATAGTATTAGAAAATTCACTTCACATAATTAAGGGAAACAAGGTAAAGAAGATGGAAAACAA
>JALHJR010000181.1:0-1349 GCA_022840405.1 Tepidanaerobacter acetatoxydans | reverse complement strand
AACCCGGCCAAATCCTATTGCTAGCTGCAGGAATATTTTGGAATCGTATGCATGAATTCGTTCTACCATTTCAGATGTTGTATTTATAAAGTGAGCAGGATCTATCGTTGTGCAAACAATGATTCCGGGGTGCATTTTTTCAACCTCATTTTCAATTTTGGTAACGCTTGTAATAATTAGACCGGTTCCACCCTTGGCCCTTTCTATGTAATAATCCTGGGCTCTCTTGGAAAAACCGCCTTTGTCAGTTGCAAGTCCCAAAATACCCATTGGAGCCATAGCTATTTTGTTTTTAACTTCCACCTTGCCGATCTTAATCGGTTCAAATAGTTTCTTATAACCAGACATTAAATGGTCACTCCCTTAAATTTAATTTTGTTACTATTTATTAAATTCTATATTCGATTGACAAAATCCTGCTTAAGTCAAAAAATTATAAAAAAAATTAGGTTTCATCTTATCTTTTCGTATCCCGGTGTGCATTGATTTTTGCGAATAGTCATGATATATTATTTTATATAAGTTGCACTAATAGCAAGTATATAAACAACACACAACACTTGAAGGGGCGTGGGCCAATGAAAGTTATAAAGCGAGACGGACGCATACAGGAGTTTGACATCGGCAAGATTCAAATAACCTTGGAAAGCGTATCTGATGAAATATCAGAACCGCTTACAGCATCCGATATTAAAAAACTTCTTGCAAGTATTGAAAAAACTGTTTATTCCCGTAATCAGGATGAAATCAGGTCATCTGAAATATTCGAAATTGTTGTCGAAAAATTGGAAAAGGCAGGTTTTCACGATATAGCAGCTGCTTATAAAAAGGGAAAAGATTAGTTTTTACAAGTTTTACATAAATTCAGTAGGATAGTGAAAATATTTACACCGAAATCTATTTTAGGTGTCATAAATAAATAGCTTAAACTACCATAAAAACACAAAAATCAGGTAAGATAGAGATAATTATTTCTCTTCTTACCTGATTTGTTGCTATTATCATAAAGCTATTATTAATGTTGTCGTTCTAGGCACAGCGAAGAATCTTATCTTACTTCTTCCCGAGAACTTACTTTTACCTTATAAAAGCAAAATATTGTGCGAAGGTTGCCGTTTTCATCTGTCATGCCTATGCGGCTGGCCACACCTACAAAATCCAGCAAGTTTTCCCGAGTAAATACCTTGTTTGAAGTAGCAAGGGTCCACAAAATTTCAATTTCTTTTTTGGTTAAAGAAATCTTTTCATTGCCAATAGTAACTGAATAATCGTCAAGAGAAATAGTCAGATTGTCATAAGTAAAAATTTGAGGCTTTGCATCTTCCCGCACAATACGTCTCATTACAGCC
>JALHJR010000180.1:0-1350 GCA_022840405.1 Tepidanaerobacter acetatoxydans | reverse complement strand
TTTGAAGTAAAGCTATATTCCGGTAGATCGATAATATTCTTTTTCAATTTACATGCAAGAAGAAAAGGTACACTAATCTTCCAGTTAGCCGCTATTTCAATTTCCTTTTGTTTGCCATCGTAGAAATCACCAAAGCCGTAAGTGATTTCGCCCCAAATATCCCTTGCCCCCTTTGTTTCAAGTTTTATTTCGTTTTGCCACCAAGAGTAACCACCAGTAGTAATGACAACATCATCGAAAATATTAAAGTCTTCCTTCAGATACTCATACTGGCTTACCAGTGAATAGGTTAACTGATCTCCTGAAAGAAAGCGAATACCAACAGGCTGCAGTTTTATTTCTCTTGTCTCGAGGTCATTCGTTGAGGCATTTTTGATAATACTGAACTCGCCACCGGAACTAATCTGCAAAATACCGTATTTTTTCAGGCGCGGTCCAAGAGTAAGCCTACCATAAGTCTCATTTATATCTGTCCGCGGGACAAACCCCATGCCTGCAATAAAGTCTTTTTCCACTCGATAATAACCCAGATTGGCTTTGATAAAGTCATTGGGGTAATCTACCTGGATTCCATATGAACTATTATTGGTATTTGCCATCTCTTTAGTAAATGATTTCTGCCCGAACAGAATAAGTGCGGCATTCTTGTCTCCCCTAAAGGTAGATGTTGCGAGTTTAAGATCAAGACCAACCACAAAATTGGACTCCGGTCCCAGCGTATTACCATAGGTTCCTATAAATCCCACTGATGACTGTTTCAAGAAATTGCGGTTTACCCTAGCAACATAAAAGTTATTTTTTTCTTTTTCCCTGTCGTCATTGATGTACAGGGCACCTATATTCCAGCCACCCGCCATCCCAGTAAACTTTACCGCGTAGTTTATAGGAACGGGTTGTCCCAGTGTATCGAGTCCCATACGGCGTGAGAAAAAAGTTATCACCTTATCCTGTACTGATTTAGCCCCTCCAGTTTCATTTCCAAATTGAAAATAATTAGCTCCGTCGAGAAAGAAATTTCTTTTATCAGGATAGTGCAGACTGAACCTCGTAAGATTAATCTGCCGATTATCAACTTCCGTTTCTGCAAAGTCGGTGTTTAATGAGATAGCAGTTTTCAGGCTTGGCGTTATATGGTAGCTGATATCAAGTCCGGCTGAGAATCTATAATCCGATCCATTGTTTCTTTTCTGGTCAAACCCTGTTACTATGTATGGTAAAAAGCTCAACCCTAAACCTTGGGAAATATCTATTAATCCAACTAGTATTCCTGCATCGGAAAGCTGACTAGATGTGCTGTTGATACCAACCTTAGGCCAATAACTGGTTTCAGCCTTATATTCAATTTCCCTG
>JALHJR010000179.1:0-1350 GCA_022840405.1 Tepidanaerobacter acetatoxydans | reverse complement strand
GAGACGAACGTAGAGAAGTGGAACATACCACGTATCGTCAATCGATTCCTGCGGAAAAGCATTATAGGCATTCAGGCTGTCCGCACCAAAGAACAGATTTGTGACAACCCCTAGCGAACCGGCGCCGGTTGAAACGACTGCCGATCCCCAGAAGCCATTGGGCAGGTTCGTCTCTTCCTCAACGTCATATAGTACTGCAGCACCTGCCGCCACATTTGTAAAGTTTTTCGTATAAGTAGGTGAAGACGAACCCAAAGCATAAAAGGCTACCGAGAAGTTCACGGCGCTCGTGCCCACGTTTTGGACGATGACCTGACTATTGGCAAGACCAGTAGCAGAACTACCATGTCTAGCAAGCAAAGGGATATACCATGTAGTGCTTGGACTGGCAATGCCAGTGTATGCACCTGAAGAGGGAACTCCGGACAAAACACGTTCCTGGACCATAGCGCCAAGAGGCTGCGATGAGGCGATCACTACGGAACCTCTGCCGGGGGTCAAGCCAGTATCATAGTATTGGCGAACGATCTGGTTTGCACCAGGCAGGATGGAGAAAGACTTATAGATAGAGTTGCCCCATTCAGCGCCGTTTGGAGCGATATAGCTGGCGGTTACCGCGGCAGTATCCCCACCCAGGTTTACAAGCGTGTAGTTGGATGAAAAACTCTTGGTAGTGGAAGCAGCGAAAGCCGTCTGGTGGCTCTGGCTGATTGGTGCTACTCCTAACAGAAAGACGAGAAGACAAACAAGCACAATACTGAAGTATTTTTTCATAGGATCCTCCATGATCTTTGTTCTTGGTTATATCTTACGGGAAGCCCCTTAGGCGCGCAATAATACCTTAGGGTTATTTTGGTTCGGCAGGCGGGTTTTGCTTTAACAAGAGCGCGAACAGCAGCCAGCCCAGTTCCGCCAGGAAGAGCAGGACGCGCGAGGCGACGGAAATCACTACTGCCGCCGAGCTGGCAAAGCCTACTTGCGACTCCAGCAGGGCGTTCAGGACCGTCTCGCGTACACCCAGCCCGTTCGGGATGAGCACCGCCAAAAAGCCCCCCAACCAGGAGAGACAAAAGGCGTAGATATGCCTCCAAAGCGCGGACCAGAACGGAAGGCCTGCCGGGTATGAAAAGCCGGCGCTGACCAGACGCAGACCGACGCCCAGCAGCAGCCATTGAAAGATAGAATTGGCGCTGATGAGCGCCCAACTAGGAAATGGAATCGCAAAAGCCTCCAGAACATGCTGTCGTTCTTCCTTAAGGAATTTGCGCGCGAAACGGGCAGCCAGGCGCATCAGCAGCCAAACGAGCCGCGGAAGCAGAACCGCCAACAGCGCCAAAACCAGGTAGCGCC
>JALHJR010000178.1:0-1352 GCA_022840405.1 Tepidanaerobacter acetatoxydans | reverse complement strand
GCCTGCAGGAACTGTGGCGCGTCCCTGGAGAGTGCGGCAGTCATTCACCACTCAATCGAGATGCCTGATCAGCTGGCGGAGTCCAGGTCAACGATCACCAGCGACGAGGAGGAGCGGCAGCGCCTTGGCTATAAAGTCACCCGCCATTATGCCCCATCGGGCACCAGGCAGTTTTACGTGGCCGGAGACCTCGATGATCCGTTGCTTGCTATCTCCTACGATCACTCCGGAAAAATTGTCAGCATCAACCACGGCCCAATACCATCTGACAAGGATGAACCTCTTTCGGGCTTCACGCTCTGCACGGCATGCAACCGCTGGATCTTCGGGAAGGATGGGGTGAAGGATCATCTGGACTCAAACAATGAGGTGAAGCGATGTTGGAGGAACGGGACTGAGGAGAACATTATCAGGAATATTGTCCTCTATACCAACACCCGGCACGACGTAGTCAAGATCGATGTGCCCGTCCTGCTCGATGGAGAAGGCAATCCGCTCGATGAAGATCTGTACGCCTCTTTCTTTACGACGCTGGCCCAGGCGATCATCGAGGGTGTGCAGATCAGCATGAACGTCGATGTCGATGAGGTCCGGTACTTCCTGATGACAGATCCTGGTAACAAGAAGAAGTCAAGCATTGTCCTCTATGAGACTTCAGAAGGCGGCGCCGGAGTTCTGGAATCGATTGCAGACCAATCCACATTCCATGAAGTAATCAGGCAGGCACTGACCATCCTTCATGAATATGATGAGAAAAAGTGTGACCGTGCATGTTATGAGTGCCTGTGCAACTACTACAACCAGTTCGACCACGACGTTCTTGACCGAAAACTTGTGCTTCCTCTCCTCCGGGATCTCCTTATGACAGGGATTCAGATTGTCCCAGATTCATCCCCCTCAGCTAAAAAAACCCTTGAGGATCTACTTGACACATGTGAGTCCTCATTAGAGCGGAAGGTCCTTGAGAGCATCTACCAAGCGGGTCTTCCCCTGCCGGACGGCGGGCAGAAGATCATAGCAGAGGGAGATGAGCTGGTTGCCCGCCCTGACTTTACCTATCAGAGGAATGGACACTCTGTTGTGATATTCGTTGATGGTCCTGACCATGATAACGAATCACAGAGGAGAGATGATGAGTTGAAGAGAGAGAGGCTCGATTTAATGGGGTATACCGTATTCACAATACACTACCAAGACGACCTTGAAGCGAAAATAAAGGATTTATTGGGACTCCTGTTGTAGAGCTTCAAGCATCGCTTTTTTAAGGAACATAGCCCTCCTGCCCACACGTACGCGCGTATTATAGCAAAAAATTAGGAGGCATAGGTGCGCAGGCGCGCCTCGTGATGACG
>JALHJR010000064.1:0-6652 GCA_022840405.1 Tepidanaerobacter acetatoxydans | reverse complement strand
TCTTCTGTGTATTGTTTTCTTGTCATTTAAGTTAACCCCCTGTTTTTATACTATCATATACAAAGATTTTCTCCAAGTTGGTTAGGGGGCTATAGAGAAAAGATGTAGCAGAACATCTATTTAGAGTGGCATGTGGTCTTGAATCTATGGTAGTAGGAGAAGACCAAATTTTGGGTCAAGTAAAAGATGCTTGGGCGATAGCTAAGAGAGAAAAGTCTACTGGAAAGCTATTAAATCGACTATTTTTAGAAGCTATAACCTTAGGAAAAAAAGTTAGGACTGAAACGAAAATTTCGAACCATTCACTATCATTGAGCTTTATAGCTGTAGAATTTATTAAAGATGTGTTATGGGATTTAAGTGATAAGACAGCTTATGTAATTGGAGCAGGAAAAATGGGCAGACTTGCCATAAAACACCTTTTAGATGAAAATATTGGGCAAATTTATATATCAAATCGATCTATTAAAAGAGCAATGAAACTAAAAAATGAGATACCTGAAGTTATGCTAATTCCCTATGAAAAAAAATATGAACAAATGATGGAAAGCGATGTAATAATAAGTGCTACAAATGCACCTCATTATACTATAGATTATAATAAGTTTAAGTTATGTTATAGAAAAAAGAGGTTATGTCTTATTGATCTTGCACTACCAAGAGATATTGATCCAGATATTGCTAAACTACCGGGAATAAACCTTTTTACAATCGATGATTTAGAAGAAAAAGCTAAAGAAAATGAGCAAAAACGCAGGAAAGAAATATCAAAAATTGAAGTAATGTCAAAAGATTTTTTAGAAGAATTTATAAAATGGTCAAAAGCTCTCTCGGTAGTGCCATTGATGCGAAATATGAATGAATATGCTGCAGATGTCTATAAAAAAGAGTATGAGAGGATAGTAAACAAGTTAGATTTAAATGAAAAAGAAAGAAAAAAGTTAGAAATAAGCTTAAATAGAGTAGCTGACAAAATTGTAGATAGATATGTAATAGGTTTAAAAAATCTAGCTGAATGTGATCTGCTAGATGATGCAGTATGTAATGTTTTTTTAGGAGGGGGAATAAATGAAGGAGACGATCATGGCACGAAACAGAAAGAACAATCTTACTACACGCAACCTAAATCTGTTAGAGAAAAAGTTTCATTTTAGCTGAAAGAAGTACCAAAGCCAAACCTAAATACTTTTGAATTTCATGGGAGGCTATGCTGCTATATATTTTCCCTAACATTTAATAAAGGGCTTATTTATTGTTGCTTTCCCGCAGCTATCTTTGGCAATTCCATGTTGTTTTCAATTTTAGGCTTAATTTTCTTTACCTTAAAAATTTTCTCATCCTCGTTGCTTATAGACCTAGAAAGAAAGAGTGCCATTTTATTTAAAATAGCGGCTATTTATACCTAAAGCAAAAACACCGGAATATAATTACTATACTTTTAAAGTTTAATGTTCTACCCTTCTATGATAAAATATATTAGAACACAGAAACAGAAACGGAGGCTGCTCGATGAATCTTCTTATAAGAAATGCAAATATAATAACGCCTTATGAGGTGTTGTATGGTTTTGAACTGGCTGTTGAGGGAACCAAAATAAAGCATATTGCACCTTGCGGCGCACAGCAAGATGGGAATTTTGATAAAGTTATAGACGTTAAAGGTAATTATCTTGCTCCCGGCTTTATTGATATTCACACCCATGCAAATTCTGGATATGATACCATGGATGCCACGCTTGAGGCGCTTTGCGTCATGGCTGATTTTTATTGCAAAAACGGTGTGACAGGATTTTTGGCAACTACTATGACAGCTTCAATCGAAGATACTAAGAAAGCTATTGTAAACGTTGCAGATTATATATCAGAGCAGAATAAAAAACATGGTAGCTTAGATATTTCAGATAATCCCAGATCCCAAGTACTAGGGCTGCACCTTGAAGGTCCGTATTTTTCCCCTGCTAAAAAAGGGGCGCAAGCTCCCGAGCATCTTAAAGAGCCAAGTACAGATGAACTGGCAGATTTTATAAGGCTTTCAAAAAATTCTGTAAAGATAGTTGCACTGGCACCTGAACTTCCCGGCGCGCAAGATGCGATACGTTTTTTAAAAGACCGTGGCATAACAGTATCAGCAGGTCACAGTGATGCCTCTTTTGAGATTGCAAAAAATGCTTTTAATCATGGAGCAACACAGGTTACCCATATTTTCAACGGCATGAAAAGTTTTACGCACAGAGAGCCTGGAATAGCCGGGGCTGCACTGACTGATGAAAGGGTATCTTGTGAGATGATTTGTGATGGGATTCATTTACATCCTGCCGCGATGAAACTTGTTGTAAATTCAAAGGGCAAAGATAAAGTCATACTGATTTCCGACTCCATGATGGCAGCAGGCCTTGATGATGGGGAATATACCCTGGGCGGGCAAAAAGTCATAGTAAAAGATAGACAAGCCCGGCTTATAGATGGTATTTTAGCAGGTTCCACGCTAACGCTGAATAAAGCGGTATATAACATGGTAAAAATGGTGGGGGTTTCTTTACAAGATGCTGTTCGCATGGCGAGCCTAAACCCTGCAAAAGCTATTGGTGTAGATAAATGTAAGGGCAGTATAGAAATAGGAAAAGATGCAGACCTTATAATTTTTGATGAAGAGCTCAACATTTTAAATGTTATAAAAGCATACTAAAGAAAGTGTAGAGGTGATAAAATATGCTGGAAGTTATAGCGACATGTATTGATGATGCACTAAAAATAGAGGCATGCGGCGGCCAAAGGATAGAGCTGGTGTCAGGCCTTACTGAAGGAGGGCTTACACCTAGTTATGCTCTTATCAAAAATGTTGTTGAAAAAGTTACCATTCCCGTTAATGTAATGATTCGTCCCCATGCCAAATCTTTTGTATACAGCAAAGAAGACATAGAGATTATGAGAGAAGACATAGAAATTGTAAAAGAGCTTAAAGCAAACGGAATCGTTATAGGCATGATTGATGAAAATGGCAGTATTGATGAAGAAAATTTAGAAAAATTGCTGGAAACAGCAGAAGGTCTTGACGTGACATTTCACAGAGCAATTGAGGAAACTAATGACTTAGTGAAAAGCGTTAAAATTCTAACAAATTACCCTCAGATCAACCGTATTTTAACCTCTGGCGGAAAGGGCAAAATTATAGACAACCTTGATGTAATCCGCCGGATGGCTGAGGCCGGTGAAGGAAAGATTGCTATTATGGCAGGCGGAGGTATGACAAAAGAAATTTTAAGCTCTGTTATTGAAAAAACAGGCATATCTGAAGTGCATTTCGGTACGGCGGTTAGAATAAACGACTCCTGTACTTTGGATATTAGCTGCGAAAAGCTGAGAGAAGTTGCACAGGAGTATATAAGGATTAAAAATCTTAACGCATGAAATCTGCAATAATTACAAATATTAGCTTAAGGTCTTGCGAGTGCAGAAATCTTTAAAATAAAAACAGAGATGGGAAAATAACTCTGCATATTTAAATCATATCAAGTATTTTCTTGCCAATTTTTTGCATAAAAATATCAGCTTGATAATCATATATTTATTGTAGAGGAGACCATTGGTCTCCTGTTTATTACTTTCGTCTTTGAAACTATAAGCCGTAAGAAATAATATCACAATTGCAAGAAAGCATATGGAAATTTAATATTATTTTTATCTCCCAAAATAACAAAACCCCTTGAAATCAAGAGGTTTATATTTGTTCTAAGTCTTTTTATGGTGGAGGCGAGGGGAATCGAACCCCTGTCCGAAGGTACATCAATAAGAGCGTCTACAAGCTTATCCCTCATTTTGGATCTTGCCGGCTTTACTCCTGAGGGCAGGATTAAAGCTCAGCCAGCTCTGTAAGTTTCTCTTTTAGCGCCAGAGCAACGTTAAAAGAAAATCCCGATTTTTTTGACGCCCTTATCCCCGGCTCTCGGGCAAAGCCAAGGAAGGACGCACTGCTTTAATTAAGCAGCGTAAGCTAAATCGTTATTGGCGTTTAAATTCGCTTCCGGATTTACGAGTCGGAAAGCTCGGCCTGCAGCTCTTACCACTGCCACCCCCGTCGAAACCAAACGCCCCCTTATTAAGTTGTTTACATACTTATTATATAACAAAAAAAGTAAAATATCAAGAAGACGAACTGCTTGGGCATTAAAATACCGGGCTCGGTAGTTAGAAACTACGAACTATAAATTATAAAAGAATATCTATTTTATATTCATCGAATTTATCCTGAATCCAAGTGCTGAAGTAAGCCGATAATTTTTCGTCGAATAAAATATTTCTTATATCTTCTTTACTTTCTTCATATGTTGCTTCTTTTGCCTGTTCCTTATCTTCAACCTTGATAATATGATATCCAAATTCTGTTTTTACCGGTTCACTGATTTCGCCTACCTTTAACGAAAAAGCAGCATTTTCAAACTCAGGTACCATTTCTCCCCTTGCAAAAAAACCTAATTCGCCGCCTTGCTGATTATTTGCAGTATCTATTGAATAATTTTTTGCAAGCTCGGAAAAGTCCTCACCGTTTAGCAGCTTTTCTTTAACTTCCTTTGCCTTATCTTCACTGTCGACCAAAATATGACTTGCCTTTACTTGCTCTTTTGTATCAAAACTTTCCTTGTTTTCATCAAAATAACTTTTTATTTCATTTTCTTCTATTTTAATATTTGGTTCAAGCAGCTTTTTAATGTTTAAGTTTGTCTTAATATTATTTTTTATTTCATCTAATGAGTAACCGTATATTTCAAGGAATTGTGTAAATCCTTCCTCTCCGCCATACGGCTCTGCTAACTTATCTATCTCTTTTTGTATATCTTCCTCAGCTATTGTAATATCTTGATTTTTAGCCTCAAGCTCAATTATTTTATTCACAATTAATGAATTTAGAGCTGCCTCGCCATTTTCCTTGACTAAAACTTCATATAGCTCATCTTTTGTAATGACTTCACCATTTACGCGTGCAACCACATTATCTTTTGTCTTATCTGACGATGCGCTTGTGGCACAAGCAGATATAATTAATGGTATTGCCAATGATAAAACTATGATCGAAGCTAGAAATTTTTTGTGCTTAATTAAAATTGTCCTCACCCTTTAACTGTAATATTTTTTGACTATCTAATAGTATATCAGTTTTTAAGTAATTGTGTCTACAGTTTGTTAAAAGCTTTAATGCTGGAGATATGTTTTTTGACCTTTAAAATGCTTCTAACTACTATATATAATTATGTCATATAGATTGTGAATAATGATGGATAAAAATAAGTGAAATTAAGTAAAAATAAGTGAAATTATATTAGAAGCCTTAACGATGCGTGAAGTTAAAAGAAAAGACCATAAAATTCAAGAAACATATATGTGTTCTTTTATATATTTTGCAACTTCTTTTCCCAATATAGCATGACTTTCCGGATCTAAATGCATGCCATCTATTTCGCTGGTAAAGATATATTTAGACGAATCTAGTAAATGGCATTGCCCACTCAATACTGCTGCAAATTGTTGAGGAAAATGCTTGCTTTTTTCTACGGTTTTTTCAAACTCAGGAATCAGATAATCCACTTGCCTAGCTTCTTTAGGAATCAAAATGGGAGGCGGGATTATGACAAGAATTTGCGGCGAATCTAAATTAGGGCCTGTCTCACTTTTTTTAATAATATTTACCAACATTTCAATGCTCTGCGCTATTTCAGTAGAAGTTACACTAAACCTACATTTTAAATCATTACTTCCTAAGAATAATACTACCAAATCTATGGGTTTATGAGTATGCAAGCATGGCAATAAATAAGCTTTTCCATTTCTATATTCACCCCTAACCGGATCATTCCAAACAGTAGTCCTGCCGTTTAAGCCTTCGGAGATAACATCGTAATCTTCCCCAAGTTCATTTTGCAATACACCGGTCCAGCGTATATGCTTCGGGTATCTGCCGGTGCCATCAGGTTTGTATCCCCAAGTGTTTGAATCGCCGTAGCAAAGTATAGTCTTCATTAGTTTACTCACCTCATATAAATAATAAATTTTGCGTTTACTTATATCATAACATGTAAATCAATAGAAATGTATCTTGAGTTTCCGCATTTTTTTCTAAATCATGGATAAATCAATACCTTTAACGTTTAATATGTAAAATGTAAACAGCAAATAAAATACTACAAGTCAATGTAATTTATAGACTCGCATAAATGCGTTTTATTTTTTTGTGAAAACTCAAAAATGTATACAGCTTTGCATGAGATATTCATAAAAGTAATAAAGGTTCTTCTGTCAGATTAGTTAACGGCGAACATAAAAAAACCCGGTTCCTGTAATTATTCTATTTTCCAGGCTTTTCGAGAATATGCACAGCTGTGCTGGTTATAGGTATTGCCCATAATAGAATTATCCGATATATCATACATTGTAAAAGTGATAGCAGTCAAGAAAAGAATTTTGAATTTTCATCCCTGTTAGGGTTAATATTCAGGGTTTGGAGACGACTTGTCATCCTAAACGCAGTGAAGGATCTTGGTAAGGATTAAATAAGATTCTTCGCTGCACTCAGAATTCCCACGTGTTTCCACGCCACAATAAACGAATATTAATTGCTATTCCTTGGTATACTCTAGTTATGGCATGAGTTCGAGTGTCAT
>JALHJR010000177.1:0-1365 GCA_022840405.1 Tepidanaerobacter acetatoxydans | reverse complement strand
CTCCCGCTCAAGCTCCCGGATCCGGGCGGCGATACCCCGATACCCGAGGAGCGCCTCCACACGGTCGGCAAGGTCGCTTGCCACCGGGATCTCGACCTCTGTTCGGGGGTCAAGACCGCGGGCGCGAGCGGCACCGGCAAGGCGCATCGCAGCCTCGAGTCCGGCATCGATCTCCTCAAAGTAGCGGGCGATAGCGGGCGAAACTTCCATGATGAAGTATGCGTCCTCCAGGCATTTAGGGGACTCGTTCCCGCCTGGTACACCAGACGAGGTACACCAGACGACCCTGATCAGATATCAGCGGGGGTGCCGGTCTTTTGCCTTCAGCGCCTCGGCAAGCGGCCCGGCCCCGGGTTCACCCATCCTCCAGAGGATGAGAGCGGCGCGTTCCTGCGTATCGGGGTCGGGACTCTCCATCAACTGGAGGAGCGGTTCAACCGCCGGTTCACCGATCCGGCACAGGGCCATCACGGCAAACTGCATGAGGTCGTGGTCGACTCTCTCGATGACCTCGATGAGGGGTTCGATGGCGGGTTCACCTATCTCTGCAATGGCCGCGGCGGCGTATCGCCTGAAATCGATCTCATCCGTGCATCGCATCGCCTCAATCAGCGGGTCGATCGCCGGACTGCCTATCAGCACCAGTGCGCTGGCGGCATACCACCGGAGGTCGTTATCCCCGGTCTGCATTACGGCGATGAGCGGTTTGATGGCCTCTTCTCCTTTCGCCCCGAGTTTTGCGGTTGCCGTGCGGCGCACCTCGAGAGAATCGTGCTGGAGGTCGGCGATCAGTTCCTCGATCCTGTCAGTCATACCGTTCAGGTGCTTCCTCGCGAGAGTTATGTCTTCCTGATGTCGCCAGAGCAGCTTCCCGGGCGGCCCTGCGTACCTCTTCCCGGGTATCATCGAGCCCCTGGATCAGGGCCTCGATCGCTCGCCGGTCGCCGATCTCACCGAGAACCCGGGCTACCCCCGCACGGATGCGCCAGTCGCCATCTTCGCGTAGCGCTGCGGCAAGTGAGGGGACGGCGACTCTCCCGATCTGGCTTAGAGCGGCGGTTGCCCCCTGCCGGAGACGGTCATCGTCCGCCCCGAGAGCGGCTATGAGGCGTGGGACTGCCGCCTCACCAATATCCGCAAGCGCCGCCGCTGCACGCAGCCTCACATCATCATCGGGGTCGCAAAGCGCCCCGATCAGGGCTTCAACAGCCCTCTCCCCTCCGATCTTTCCAAGCGCGATCGCCGCCCCCCATCTTACGCGCTCGCCTCCGGTGCGGAGTGCGGCAAGGACGCCCTCCAGCGCAGCCTCCCCGATCTCACCCAGCGCAAGGGCCGCCCTGCTCCGGACGTAGGTGTCGGGGTCGT
>JALHJR010000013.1:0-43295 GCA_022840405.1 Tepidanaerobacter acetatoxydans | reverse complement strand
GGTTGTCTTGCCATGGTCTACGTGACCTATTGTCCCTATGTTTACATGGGGTTTTTTCCTTTCATATTTCTGCTTTGCCATGTTTATCCTCCTTAATATGTAAAAATATACATAATAAAAATAAATAACAGTTTGTCCATTATTATTATTTATTTTAAACAAAAACCTGCATTATTGCAACAGTTTAAAGTGAATTTTCAAATATATTTGATGCAAAAATGGAGCCCACGACCGGGCTTGAACCGGTGACCTCCGCCTTACCAAGGCGACGCTCTGCCTGCTGAGCTACGTGGGCTTTTGGTTGCGGGGGCCGGATTTGAACCGACGACCTCCGGGTTATGAGCCCGACGAGCTACCAGACTGCTCCACCCCGCGACAAATTTTTTTGCGTTGAGAGCCACAACACCTGCCGGTGATGTAACGTATTATATTCTAATATAAATTTCATTATTCGTCAAGGTTAAAATTTATCATATGCTTCTCCCCGCTAAATGCAAGTTAAAATGAAACACTTTTACCTCTGTTAATATGTATTATACACCCTTCTTTAATTCTTCTCGACCCACTTTCATAGCGATTTGTAACGAAAATTGCATTTTGGGCATCACATTTCTTATTATCGCTGAAGGCAAGCTGGTTTTACTTAAAAAGCTGTAATACAGTGTAAGTATTACAGCTTTTAAAATTCAATGCTGGAGCGGGAAACGGGATTCGAACCCGCGACATTCAGCTTGGAAGGCTGACGCTCTAGCCAGCTGAGCTATTCCCGCACATTTCAGATGTAAATACCAGTTGTCAGATGTCATAATAAAACTTCTTGTTCTCCTGTGTCGATTGTTGTCTTTTGAACCTGACTGCTGTCCATTATCATGGTGGAGAGAGGTGGATTCGAACCACCGAAGGCGCTGCCAGCAGATTTACAGTCTGCCCCCTTTGGCCAACTCGGGAATCTCTCCATGTGATTTTTATTATAAAAACAAAATTAACTTTAGTCAATATAAAATTATAGCAGTTACAATTAATTAGCCTATATCCCGAACTTCAAGAAACCTTTCAAGTTTCCGCTTTACTCGTTGGAGTGCATTGTCAATTGATTTAACATGGCGTTTAAGGTCTTTGGCAATTTCCTGATAGGATTTACCTCCAAGATACGCCATTAACACCTGCCATTCCAGTTTACTCAAGATTTCCCCAATTTTATCTTCAATCTCTTCAAACTCTTCTTGACTGATTATGAGCTCTTCGGGGTCAGAAATTTTCACACCAGAAAGTATATCCAATAATGTTCTATCGGAATCTTCATCATAAAGCGGTTTGTTGAGTGAAACATATGAATTAAGGGGAATGTGTTTTTGGCGAGTAGCCGTTTTAATTGCGGTGATAATTTGCCTTGTTATACAAAGTTCTGCAAAAGCTCTAAAAGAGGACAGCCTTTCAGGATTAAAATCTCTTATAGCTTTATAAAGGCCAATCATTCCTTCTTGGATAATGTCTTCGCGATCCGCACCTATTAAAAAATAAGACCTTGCTTTAGATTTGACAAAATTCTTGTACTTATTGATAAGGTACTCTAGGGCCTCGTGGTCACCATTTGCAGCTTCACATACTACCTCTTCATCGGTCATATCATTAAAAAGCAGATATTCCTCTTTAGGAAGCCCGACATTCAATAAAATCGCCCCCATGCATTTTTAAAAAGAGCAATAAACCATTACAAATGTTATTATAGCCTATTTCCCTTACAGTAGTCAAGCATTAAGCTTGCCTTTTTTATCAGTCTAGGTCTATTATCTGTTTCTCCAGGCGTTCTTTTAGTTTTGGATCAATTATATCTGCCAAAGTTTCTTTTTCCTTCGTTTCGCTTTTCCCCATAGTCTGCCGTTTTGCCCTTATATTATTTACCTCTTCATATAATTCCCTGGCCGAAATGCGATGAGCTCCTCTGCCCATTACTATCTGTTGTTCTATCCAGTCGGAAGTAGCTACTCTTACTTTTTCCTGCCGGCCAATAGCATCTACAACTTTTTCTATATAATGGTCGGCAGTTTCGCCTTCTTTTGTATAAACAACTTCAACACCATTTATGGTGTAACTAGTTCTTCTGTTTTTATCAACCTGATGTGCGTCAAAAACTATTACTACAAAAGTTCCTGTAAATGCCGAATAATCTGCCATGATGTCTATCAATTTATCGCGGGCCGACCCTAAGTCGATTTTATTTGCCTCGTCAATCAGCTCAGGCCATGCGTTAATTATATTATAACCATCCACCAGTAGGTATTCGCTAGATTGTTTGTCCATGGCTTGTTATCCTTTGTCTGAGTATATCATATCCTAGTATTGATGCGGCCACAGCAGCATTGAGTGAGGTTATGCGGCCTCTTAAAGGAATTCGCACCAAGATATCGCACTTTTGTTTTACCAGTTTACCAAGCCCCTTATCCTCACCACCTATAACAAGAGCAATCGGACCTGTAAGATCTACTTCAAAATAATTCTTTCCTTCGGCATCGGCACCAATTATCCATAATCCTTGTTTTTTAAGTTCATCTATAGTCCTCGCTATGTTGGTAACTCGAGCTACTCTGACGTATTCAACGGCTCCGGAAGATATCTTTGCAACCGTTGGAGTTATGCCGCATGCTCTGTTTTTTGGTATTATTATGCCATGTGCTCCCATTCCGTCAGCAGTGCGGATAATGCTTCCAAGGTTTTGGGGGTCTGTAAGTTCATTTAAAATCAAAATGAATGGGGTTTCATTTAAATCCCGTGCGGTTTTCAGGATATCTTCAACGCTGTAATAGTCTTTAGATGCAGCTTTAGCTAAAATCCCCTGATGCCCTGTTGTTTTAGCCATTGATAAAAAGGCCGCCTCATCTATTTCCGAAATCGGGACACCAGTCTTCCTTGCTTTTTCAATTATATCCCTTATCAAACCATGGTACTCGCCTTTTTTTATATAAATCTTATTTATAGGTCTACCTGAATGTAAAGCTTCCCATACTGAATTTCTGCCTTCTATCTGATCATCGTTAATCTCAATCAGCTCCTGCTGTGTAGTAATTTATCATTTTATTGGTGTTATTTTTTTTTAATCGCAACTTTGCTGCGGTGCGATATCGTTATATGATATAATTAGAAAAGGTTTGTACAAATGATATTTTAATTTTTCAAAAAAGTCAAGGAGGCTGTTCTAATGAAAGTTACAATTTTAGCTCATACACCGGAACCGGAAAAAACCGTAGCGGCTGCAGCACGTCTTTGTTATTCCAAAATCAGTGCAACACAGATAATGGAAAATTTCAGCCAGGAAAAAGCCACATCATTTATTAAAAAGCTTATGGATATGGGGCATATGTCTCCTATGGAACATGTAAATTTCACTTTTGCCATAGACGGAGTAAGCCGCACTCTATTGGCTCAGATTACGCGGCATCGCATCGCATCTTATTCAGTTCAAAGCCTAAGATACAATAATCCTTTTGATAAAGAAATATCACTAGAAGTTTACAATGATGATTCTGCATCTGAAAATGCAAGTTATCTGGAAGGGCTTGCACTTGCTGCTAAATTATCAGGTCAGGAAGTCAATATTAATCCATCTCTTACGGAAAAAAATCACATAAAGGGCCAAACACCGGAAAATATTATTGATTTGCATAAGCCATCATATATTCGCGGTATTTTTGACGGGGCAGGGATGTTATCTGAAAGTCCGGATAATCCGGGGTTTTTTATTGCTTTTCCTTTAGAACTTAAATCTATACTTAAGGATTCTCATTTTAATATTATTTCAAGTGATACAAAATTATTAATAAAAAATGAATCTACTTTAAATTTTGTAAGATATATTTATGAAAATCTGGATTTTACCGCATCTCTTTACAGCGAGGACAAACTCCTTGGTTTATGCAGCAAAAGTGCACAGCTTAATGAGGAAATCCTCTCAATTATGCAGAATTTTATTGATCAGAAGTACTATGCCATGGCGCCCGAAAGCATCTCTAAAAGCGTAAAAGCATTGCTGACATATATCAAAGGCCTTGATGCCTGCAAAAAGCACTATATTGATTTGATTAGGGCCGGTATCGACCAAGAAGACGCAAGGTACATACTGCCCCTTGGCACTCAGACAAGGTTAGTTATGACAATGAACGTAAGAAGCTTGTATAATTTCTTTAACTTACGCTGTTGTGAGCGTGCTCAAACAGAAATTCGGCAATTGGCAAATTTAATGTTATCTGAGGTTAAAAAAATTGCTCCAAGCCTTTTTGAAAAAGCCGGAGCTCCATGTGAAAAATTGGGTTACTGCCCTGAAGGCGATTTTGGCTGTGGTAAGTATCCGCCGTCAAAATAGGATTAAAATATTCAAACTATTGCAGGTCTTTATTATATGCCATCAGCAAGATTTCATTTAAGCGCCGGTTTTGTCCGGTAAGGTAAAGATACCCCAGAAGTGCCTCAAAAGCAGTGCTGTAATGATATTCCATAATATCGGCATGTTTTGGAATCGTATTAACCTTAGCATTTCTAGCATTTCTTACTATATCTCTTTCTTCTGAGGTAAGTTTTGGTTCCAGTGCTTTCAAGATAGCAGCTTGTGCCGAGGCCTTCACATAGCTCACGGCTTCCTTGTGAAGGTCTCTTACTTTTTTACCACTTCCAACCAGCATTGTCCTAATAAATAAGTCAAATACCGAATCTCCTACAAAGGCCAAAGCTAATGCCGATAGCGAATTTGCATCTAATTTGCCATCAATATTATCTGGAATAATTATCCCTCCTTGGTTTCTACAGCCGTTTCCAGCGAACACCCGCCGGTGTATCCTCTAAAATTATTCCTTGAGCTTTCAAGTCATCGCGGATTTTATCAGCAAGTGCATAGTTTTTTTCCTTCCTGGCTTGCTCTCTTTCTATTATTTTTTGCTCAATTTCTTCATCCAGTAAGGTCTTTTCCATAAATTTGCCAAAAAGCCCCAACACACTTCCCAGAGTAAGTAGTGCTTCTTTTGTATCGACTATAAGCTTTTTAGGAGAGTTCTCGCCAACAAACATGTTATATTCCCTTACTATGTTAAAAAGAGATGCAATTGCATCGGCAGTGTTAAAATCATCATCCATTGCTTTTATAAATTCATTCTTATTAATTTCAAGCTTGTCTAGATACTTCTCATCATCCTCTGTAAGATCTTTATCTTGTGCTACTCTTTCAAGATGTTCCATGCTATATATGGCATTATGCAGGCGTTCCAATGAGTTTTTAGCCTGCTCCATTAAATCCTGACTGAAATTAATAGGATTTCGATAGTGTGATGATAGCATAAAAAACCGCAAAACTTCAGGATCATAGATTTTTAATATATCGCGAACCGTAAAAAAATTCCCTAAGGATTTAGACATTTTTTGATTATTGATATTGAGATATCCAACATGCATAAAAAACCGTGCAAAAGGCTTCCCTGTAGCAGCTTCACTTTGAGCAATCTCATTTTCATGGTGAGGAAAAATAAGATCAGGACCGCCGCCGTGTATGTCAATAGTTTCTCCAAGATACTTCATAGCCATGACTGAACATTCAATATGCCATCCCGGACGCCCCTTCCCCCACGGGCTGTCCCATGCTGGCTCTCCCGGCTTCTGTGCTTTCCACAATGCAAAATCTATCGGATCTTTTTTCTGCTCTCCGGGTTCGATTCGAGCACCGGACTTCAATTCATCGATGTTTTGATGTGAAAGTTTTCCATAATCCTTAAATTTACTGGTTCTATAGTAGACATCACCATTTACTTCATAGGCATATCCTTTTTCCACTAAAATCTTTATTAAATCGATTATTCCATCAATGTGTTCGGTTGCTCTAGGATGGACATCTGCCCGCGTTATCCCTAGTGCATCTGCGTCGTGGAAATATTCTCCTATAAAGCGCTCTCCCAGTTCTTTTACAGTTATACCCTCATCATTTGCTCTTTTTATCATTTTATCATCAATATCAGTGAAGTTTTGGACAAATGTCACATCATAACCGCGAAATTTTAAATAGTTTCTGACCATGTCAAATGTAATAAAAACTCGTGCATTACCAATGTGAAAAAAATCGTAGACCGTCGGACCGCATGTATACATTTTTACATGATTATCTTCTAATGGTACAAATTCTTCTTTTTTTCTTGTAAGTGTATTGTATATTAGCATTTGAATATTCCCTCCATATAAGATTTCTAAAGGGCAGTCTTTTGACCGCACCTGTTAGATTAGAACAATAAAGGCCTTTATTGTAAAATGTAGTATTTGCCTGCCATATTCAGTTGCTGCTTTGAAATATGAATATTGGTTTATCCTGTTTTTGAGTTAAGTTCCTTTTCTAAAAATGCAATCCTCATCTCTAAAGTTTCTATCTTTTTCTGCAAACTCCTCATCATGTCTGCTACAGGGTCTGGAAGAAGGTGATGATTTAAATCGACTTTGGTAAAATCTGTATCGGCAAAGTCTATATTTTGACGAACTACCGCCTTACCCGGTATTCCTACCACTGTAGAATTAGAAGGTACATCTTTTAATACAACGGCTCCGGCCCCAATCTTAGAATTATCGCCGATTTTCACAGGCCCTAGAACTTTTGCTCCCGACCCCACGACAATATTATTACCTAATGTAGGATGCCGCTTACCTTTTTCCTTGCCTGTGCCGCCAAGGGTTACTCCCTGATACAGTGTCACATTGTCACCTATTTCGGTCGTTTCACCTATAACTACACCCATACCATGGTCTATGAAGAATCCTTTGCCTATTTTTGCGCCCGGATGAATTTCAATCCCCGTTAAAAAACGATTTATCTGTGAAATGAGCCTGGCTATTAGAATTAAATTATGCTTATAAAAGCTGTGGGCCATGCGATGCAGTAAGATTGCGTGAAAGCCCGGATAGCACAATATAATCTCTACTACGCTCTTAGCAGCGGGATCCCTTTCAAAGACAACTCTTATGTCCTGTTTTATAGTATCTAACATTCTGCTTGCCTCCTATTTTCGTTTTTTCATTTTTCTATATTAGTGCAGATGCTCTCCAAAATAATTAAAGATCGCTCCCTTCAATAGAGCTATACCAACTTTGTAACAAACGCAAAAAGTCCTTCGCCTCATCAGAGGCGAAGGACTCGCGGTTCCACTCTGTCTTATAACTTCAGCTTTAACGGCTTACAGCCGCATAACCTCTACTTAATTCAAGGTATGAGCTCTGGGATGCAATTTCGGTCTTGTCTTCCTTAAAACCGCTTTCAGCCGGTGACGGTTTCTCTCTGCAAGGGGTGTCAAGCCTACAAATCCCTTCAACGCTTCGCTATTTTTTATTTTGTTTATATACTATTAAATTTCCGGTCTAAAGTCAAGTATCTGCTAAAATTTATATTTTTTCAATCATACATATAGCTTGTGCAGAAATGCCTTCACCTCGGCCTTCAAAGCCTAATTCTTCTGTGGTGGTGGCCTTTACACTGATTCTATCTATATCCACATCTAGGGTATCCGCAATATTTTTGCACATATTACCAATATAAGTTGACAGTTTTGGTTTTTGAGCACATATTACCGAATCGATATTGACAACTTGATATCCCGCATCACTTAAAAGTTCTTTTACCCTTTTAAGTAATATCAGGCTGCTTATATCCTTATATGTCGTATCATTATCTGGAAAGTGCTTGCCTATATCTCCCAAAGCTGCAGCTCCTAACAAGGCATCATTTACGGCATGAACCAGCACATCTGCATCCGAATGACCCAATAATCCCTTTTCAAATGGAATTATCACTCCACCAAGCACAAGCTTTCTACCCGCTACAAGTTTATGGACATCAAAACCTAAGCCAATTCTCATATCTTACCTCCTGAAATCTCCAAATCCCAGAGCCACAAAGGCTTCAGCGAAAATTATATCTTCCGGCGTAGTAATTTTAATATTTTCATAAGCGCCTTCGATAATTTTAACGGGCAATCCCATGCGCTCCACCAATACCGTATCGTCTGTTCCATAAAAGTCTTCGCTTAAAGCCTTTTCATAAGCCGCCAAAATAAGGTCATACTTGAAAGTTTGCGGTGTTTGAATGGACCAAAGGGTTTTACGGTCAGGTGTGCTCTTTATTGTATTGCCGTTGCCGACAATTTTAATAGTATCTTTTACCGGTACAGCCACACCAACTGCTTTATACTTCACTGCAGCAGTTATGCTTTTTTCTATGAGCTTTATCGGAACAAATGGTCTTACACCGTCATGTATAACAACAATATCGGTTTGAGGAGAGAGTTCTCTTAAACCGTTGTAAACAGAATCTTGGCGTTCTTTGCCACCTTCGACTAGTTTTACTTTTTTAAATCCATATTTTCGGATTACTTCATCTCTGGTGTAATTCATATCATCTATACCTGTTACCAGAACAATTGAGCTTATAACATCCATCTTTTCAAATTTATTTAAAGTATAGTATAGGATAGGATGACCTTTTATTGTTAAAAATTGCTTACTAACACTGCTGTTCATACGTTTTCCGTGACCGCCTGCAGCTATTACAGCACTAACCTGCATAAACAATTCACCTCAAGTTATAAGGATTTCGGCTTTGCAAATATCATCCTTCCGGCGGCGGTTTGCAGTACACTGGTAACTACCACTTCTATGGTATCCCCAATATATTTTTTCCCTCCGTCCACCACTATCATAGTTCCGTCATCTAGATAGGCCACACCTTGACCCATTTCTTTACCATCTTTAATAACCTGAACCATCATTTCCTCGCCAGGGAGTACCACTGGTTTCACAGCATTAGCAAGTTCGTTAATATTGAGCACCTTTACCTTTTGAAATTCAGCCACTTTGTTCAGGTTGAAATCATTGGTAATGATACATCCTTCAAGAACCTGAGCAAGTTTCACCAACTTGCTGTCTACCTCGGCTATATCATCAAAATCCCCTTCATAAATCTCAACTTCTATATCAAGTTCTTTTTGTATCCTATTTAAAATATCCAAGCCTCTTCTGCCTCGGTTTCTCTTGAGACCATCCGAAGAATCGGCGATATGTCTTAACTCTTCTAGTACAAATCCCGGAATAACTAAAGTACCTTCAATAAAACCCGTTCGGCAAATGTCGGCTATGCGGCCGTCTATAATTACACTTGTATCTAGTATTTTAGGTTTTACTAAATTTATAACAGCCGGTTTTTTCTTCTTCTTTTGCAAGGTTCCCAGGGAAGATGAAATGATGTTCGACAGTTCATCTTTTTTCTTGAGAGCAATGCTCGCACCCAAATAGGCCATTATGATGTTAAATATAATAGGGATATACCCGCCTATCCACGGTATGCCAAGAAATGCTCGTGTAAAAAGATTTGCCAGCAAAAGACCCATCACAGTGCCTAAAAATCCATATAATATATCCTGCATAGGCGTCGTTTGAAGTTTATTTTCGATCCAATCTTTAGCCTTTATGCAGATACTAATAATACGTGGGCTTAAAAAATAAAAAATGATTCCGATAATAAGGGTACCTACAAGCTCAACAGCAAGAGTAGGGAGATAGTCTAAATGAAAAAAACCCAAATAGTTGTTAAAATAAAGCATTAGGAACATAATCTGAAATCCAATAGCAAAACCAATAATTGTAATAATCATTCGTGCGGCTTTATTTGCCAATAATGTCACCTCCTGTTTAAATTATAATCATTATAATGATTTTTATTTTACTTTCCAATCATTATATAATAAAAAAACAATTAAATCCATACCACCAAGTAAATTTATGGCAAAACAAAGGCTTCTGTCGAGGCACAATTTGCAAAAGGCATATTATATATAAAATCTTTCTAGTTTTTATTATAATGTACAAAAATAAAAATGCACTTCAAATGAATGCATTTTCGATCATTTGAAGTGCTTCATCTTCCTGTATGTTTTTGCTTAGCACTATCTCACTTACGAGTATATGTTTTGCATTTTCAAGCATCTTACGTTCGCCGGTTGAAAGTCCTTTTTCTTTATCCCTAAGTGATAAATTTCTGACTACTTCTGCCACTTGGAATATATTCCCACTTCTTATTTTATCCATGTTTGCTCTGTAGCGGCGGTTCCAGTTGGAAGACATTTTGCTCTTTTCTCCGCGTAAAATGTTAATTACCTCACTTATCTCCTCGTCCCCAACCACCTGCCTAACTCCTATATCCTCTATATTGTTTAAGGGTATCATAACTTTCATATCGCCTATGGGCATCCGCATAATATAATATTTTTGCTTTTCACCAAGTATTTCTTTTTCCTCTATAGCTTCTATCACTCCTGCTCCATGCATTGGATAAACAACTTTATCTCCAATATTGAACATCCATGTGCTCCTCCTCAAGATATATATAGCAATATAATAACATATTTTGAGGATTTTGTCAATTGAAATTTTAATTATACTACAAGGTATCAAATGTGTCAATGCCGTTTTAAATTTTTTACTTACCGTGCTAAATGCAAGTCAAAATGAAGCAGTAACTTCCACTCCCATCCCATTAAACAGCAGAAATTAGCATTATAAATAAGTATCGCAATTAAAAATATTTATATTGAGCTTTCATTTGACAAACTCTATAGCAGATGACTATAATAGAGTCAGACATACTATTGCAAGGGGGAATCCAAGTGAAAGACCTTGGCTTGGAAAAATTTCAAGATACTGTTGCCGGCTGTTTAGTCAGACACAAAAGTATTATAGATGTGCTTACCAAGATCGATGAAACTTCTGCTAGGGTTAATCGTGCCGTATCTAAGTCAGTAACAAGCTGTGGTTGCATACAAATTAATGCAAAAAAGCAGCAAGTCCCCGCCGAGATAAGTCTTTATGAATTGGTATCATATATGGATACTCATGTTCAAGGAAAACTTTGTGATGGTTGTAAGGAAATAATAGAACAGGAAATAGGAAACCATATTTTTTATCTTGCAGCACTTTGCAATATCTTAGGCCTTAACATGAAAGATATCATCTGCAACGAAAATGAAAAACTATCGACACTGGGAATATACAACCTGTCGTAAAAAGCGGCAAATACTGTTTTTGCACTTTAAATCCAAGCAGCTGCTGCATCTCAAATGCTATCGTGATTTATAAATAATTTTTAGCTTTTCATACAAATAGGTCTAAAATAAAAAAGAGTGTTATAACACTCTTTGTTATTTTAGACCTATTTCAACAGCTTCCTTAACATTTTTTATGCCTTCAATCTTTATTTTTGAGGATTTTTGCATGTCTATGGCATTTTCATAAGGGATTATAGCTTTTGAAAATCCCAGTTTAGCTGCTTCCTGAACCCTTTTTTCAACATGGCTTACAGCTCTTACTTCTCCGGCCAGACCTACTTCGCCGATTATAACGGTATCTTCCATCACTGGACGATTTTTAAAGCTGGACGCAATTGCTAATTCTACCGCTAAATCAGCTCCAGGCTCTTCTATTTTTATTCCTCCTGCCACATTTATAAATATATCTTCCTGAGCTAACATAAAGCCTAATTTTTTTTCTAAAACCGCTATTAAAAGAGCTGCTCTGTTATAATCAATGCCGGATGTCTGCCTCCTGGGCAGGTTAAACCCTGACCGAGATACCAGGGCCTGGACCTCAACCAAAAGAGGTCTTGTTCCTTCTAAAACACACACTACCGCTGACCCCGCAGTATCTTTCGGCTTACCTGAAAGCAGATACTTTGATGGACTATTCACTTCTATCAGACCCTTGTCCCTCATTTCAAAGATGCCTATCTCATTTGTTGACCCAAACCTGTTTTTTACGGACCTTAAAAGCCTGTAAGAATGATACCTTTCACCCTCGAAATAAAGGACAGAATCCACCATATGCTCAAGCAGCTTTGGACCTGCCAAACTGCCTTCCTTAGTAACATGACCTATAATAAATATGGCAGAAGCTGTTTCTTTGGCAATTCTCAGGCATTTAACTGTTGCTTCTCTTATTTGACTTACACTTCCGGGGCCTGATGAAAGCTCTGGGAAATACACAGTCTGTATTGAGTCAATAATTGCTACATCCGGCCGTAATTCCTTAATTGCCATCTCAATTATGTTCATATCGTTTTCTGCCAGTATATATAAAGAACCATCTTTAATTCCCAATCTGTCTGCCCTGAGTTTTATTTGCTTTTCTGATTCCTCACCTGACACATAAAGCACGCTTGTTTTTTTGCTTAAATTGCCGCAAATCTGCAGCATAAGAGTGGACTTGCCGATTCCGGGATCCCCGCCAACTAAAACAAGACTGCCGGGGACGATTCCCCCGCCTAATACACGATCTAATTCATCTATTGATGTTAAAATCCTCTCATCTTCGGAATAAATTATATCCTTTAAATTCAGCGGGCTTTTATATACTCCGGGTACCTTCTCAACAGGTAAAACCTTTTCCTCTACAATACTGTTCCAACTGTTACATTCAGGACAACGTCCCATCCACTTTGGCGTAATAGCACCACACTGCTGGCATATAAATCTTTTCTTCTCTTTCAAAGTATTCCCCCTTCAAGCTTTAGACAGAAGAAAGGCAGCTAAGGCCTTTTTAGGTAAAAGTTGCCTTTGCTGCCTTATGTCAAGCATTAAAATTAAAATTTAGTTGTTGTAAGCTCTTTTTTCTTAAAGGTGAACTTGTTTTCGTCTTCATCAACATCAACTAATACTACATCACCCTCTGTAATACTGCCTTTTAACATTTCTTCAGAAAGTCTGTCTTCAATTCTCTTTTGAATTACACGGCGAAGCGGCCTTGCACCATACATGGGATCATAACCCTCTTTGGTCAACATATCTTTAGCCTTGTCAGTAACCTCAATGGAAATTTGCTTTTCGATAAGTCTTCTGTTAACCTCACCAATCATAAGGGTAACTATTTCTCGAATATGTTCCTCGCTAAGAGGATGGAAAACTATAATCTCATCTATGCGGTTTAGAAATTCAGGCTTAAATGTTCTCTTAAGTTCATTTAAAACCATATCCTTCATTTCAGCATAGCTCTTTTCTTCTTCCTGCACCGGAGCAAAACCTAATACCTTAGGTTTTTGTATAAGATTTGCACCAACATTGGAAGTCATGATGAGTATAGTATTCCTAAAATCTACAGTTCGACCTTTTGCGTCAGTTAACCTGCCGTCCTCAAGAATTTGCAAAAGAATGTTGAAAACATCCGGATGAGCCTTTTCTATCTCGTCAAAAAGTATAACCGAATAAGGTCTGCGCCGGACTTTTTCAGTTAGCTCGCCGCCCTCTTCATAGCCCACATATCCCGGAGGAGCACCGACAATTCGAGATACTGCAAATTTCTCCATGTATTCAGACATATCCAGCCTGATCATGGCATCTTCATCACCAAACATTGCATCGGCTAAAGCCCTTGCCAATTCGGTCTTACCTACTCCCGTAGGTCCTAAGAATATAAACGAACCTATAGGTCTTGCAGGGTCTTTAAGACCGGCATAAGCCCTTCGTATGGCTTTTGCGACAGCCTTTACGGCTTCGTCCTGACCTATGACTCTATTATGCAAAACTTCTTCCAATTTCAGCAGACGCTCTGACTCTTCTTCCGTTAAGCGTTTAACAGGTATTCCCGTCCAAATTGCAACAATATGTGCAATATCTTCCTCTTTTACAGTAGAGTTCTCAAATTTATAGTCTTTTTGCCATAACTCTTTTAATTTTTCCACCTCTGCCTTGACTTCTTGTTCCTTATCTCTAAGATTTGCTGCTTTTTCAAATTCTTGTGCTCTTATAGCCGCATCTTTTTCCTTTCGGATAGCTTCTAATTTATCTTCCATCTCGCGAAGCTCAGGCGGAGCCGTAAGTGTCTTTAAGCGCACCCGAGAAGCTGCCTCATCAATCAAGTCAATGGCTTTGTCAGGTAAAAACCTGTCGGTAATATATCTGTAAGAAAGTTTTGCAGCAGCTTCAATCGCTTCATCAGAGATTTTAACGCGATGATGTGCCTCATACCTGTCTCTCAAACCTTTCAGTATCTGTATGGTTTCTTCCACTGTCGGCTCTTCCACCATAATTGGTTGAAAACGGCGCTCCAGTGCTGGGTCCTTCTCCACATATTTTCTATATTCGTCAATGGTTGTGGCACCAATTGTTTGAATTTCGCCTCGAGCCAGAGCCGGTTTGAGTATATTTGAAGCATCGATAGCTCCTTCGGCAGCACCGGCCCCTATAATCGTATGCATCTCATCAATAAAAAGTATGACATTCCCCGCTTGCTTTATTTCTGTCATTACTTTTTTAAGGCGTTCTTCAAACTCACCACGAAATTTAGTTCCGGCAACCAGTGATGCCATATCAAGACTTACTACTCTTTTATCCTTTAAAATCTCAGGTACATTTTGTTCGATAATCTGTTGTGCAAGTCCTTCCACCACAGCAGTTTTTCCTACACCCGGTTCGCCTATTAAACATGGGTTGTTCTTTGTGCGGCGGGTAAGAACTTGTATCACCCGTTCGATTTCCTTCTCGCGACCCACCACCGGATCAAGCTTACCCTCAGCAGCCAGTTCTGTAAGGTCTCTGCCAAACTGATTGAGTGTTGGAGTATTGGCTGATTTCTTATAACTTCCTTGGGTTTTTGAATCCACTAACAGGTTCAAGACTTCTTCACGAGCTTTATCTAGGCTTACGCCCAAATTAGCCAATACCTGTGCCGCAACTCCTTCACCTTCTCGAATAAGACCAAGTAAGATATGTTCAGTACCTACATAGTTATGACCTAATCTCCTGGATTCATCTATAGCAAGCTCCATTACTCTCTTTGCTCTGGGTGTATAACCAATAGGTCCCTGTATCGGAAAGGGCCCTACGCCTATCATCATCTCTACCTGACTTCTTACTTTATCTGCATCTACCCCAAGATTAATCAAAGCTCTGGCAGCAACTCCTTCACCTTCTCTTAACAGACCCAAAAGTAAATGCTCAGTGCCCACTACGTTATGATTAAGACGTCTGGCCTCTTCCTGTGCATAGGCAATTACTTTTTGAGCTCGTTCAGTAAACCTTCCGTTCATAATTTCACCTCATTTTCTTATTTTTTGTCTTATAAAGTCCGCCCTATATAAATCCCGTTCCATCGGTGACATTTCAGTATTCGATATTCCCTGGATGTAGGCCGGACCGGTTGTAATAAACAAACTATTCAAAACCAATGGCTCTAAATCCTTTATAATCCCCATATCAACACCTAATTTTACATCAGATATATATGCTAAGGCTTCCTGTGATGAAATAATTTTGGCATTTGTCAATATGCCATAAGACCTTAGTATTCTATCCTCTAAACGGGCTCGAGCTTCACCGGATAAATTCTCCCTAATTTTGCGTTCACTCATTAATATCTGACGGGTTACACCCATTACATTCTGAATTATATCCTCTTCTGATTTACCTAAGGTTATCTGGTTAGATATCTGATATAGATTGCCTTTGGCCTGCGACCCTTCTCCATAGATGCCTCGAACCACCAAACCCACTTGAGATATGGTAGCAAATATCTGCCCCATCTGATCCATCATTGTAAGCACCGGCAAATGCATCATTACCGATGCCCTCATGCCGGTTCCTACATTAGTCGGGCAAGCTGTAAGATAGCCTATTTTTTCATCAAAGGCAAAGTCAAGTTTTGCTTCAAGTAAATCATCGATCTTATCTATTTCTTTAAATGCTTCATCTAACTGCAATCCCGGAAGCATGACCTGTATTCTCAGATGATCTTCCTCATTTATCATTATGCTTATTGTTTCATCTTGATTGACAATAACTGCACCATTTTTTGAAGAAGCCAAATCCGGACTGATAAGATGCATTTCCGAAAGCAGTATTTTGTGTTCTTCAGGTAGCTCTGCCATATTATATAATTCGATATTCTGCCCTAAATTTGCATCTGCTTTCAAGGTTTCGTATACATTCTTTACAATCGTTTTGGCCTCTTGTTCAGGTAGAAGATGAGGAAATGGGATATCACTTATATTGCGTGCAAGTCTAACTCTGCTGCTTATAACTATATCACTGTCAGGTCCGGGTGAACTTATCCACTTAATATTAGAAGGCTCCATGAGATTTTCTATACCCATTCGACCATCTCCTATTCTGTATCTTTATCTTTATTTTCAGCGTTTTTACTTTGTTCCAGTTGTTTTATTTTATCCCGTATTACCGCTGCACGTTCATATTCTTCTGCATTTACTGCTTCTTGAAGTTCTCCTTTTAACCGGTTGATTTCATGTTGTATCCTAAGTTGCCCTCCGGTCCTTCGAGGCACTTTTCCAACATGATAAGTCTTGCCATGTATTCTGCGCAGCAATGGATTCATTTGATCTTTAAATGTATTATAACACTGGCTGCATCCAAAGCGGCCGGTCTGAATAAAATTATCAAAGCTCAAGCCGCATCTATTACATTTAGCATTATCCATAGCATTAGTAAGACTTTGCTCTGTCGGTTCAAAGAAACTTGAAAGCAGTTTGCCTACTGAAAAGCCGGCATCATCAAATCCTAAGACGCTAAAACCCGTTGGAAGCGAGATATGTTTCTGCTTTGCACATACCTCACAAAGGTGCACTTGAAATTTTTCATTATTAACTATTTTAGTAATGTGAATCGTTGCCGGTCTCATCTGACATTCTTCACACAGCATTATTCTTCTCCCCCTTTTCTAGCTTCAAAGTCCATTATAGTTGTAATCACGGCTTTCATAATCCGTGCTCTAATTAAGTTACGGTCAGAAGAACTTAGTGGCAAATTGCATTTACTGACTGTAGCAAATAAGATTTCTTTTTCCCTGTCTGTTATTACATCCTCTTCCCACAGTCTCTCAATAATGGCTTTCGCATCGGAGCCGGAAATGGAATCTCCAATACATTCAATGACATCTCTTAAAAATTCATCTTCTCTTATTTTTAACTTTTTAATCCTAATATATCCTCCGCCACCTCGGCGGCTTTCAACAAAATAGCCGCGCTCTAAGGTGAAGCGAGTTGTAAGGACATAATTTATCTGAGACGGAGCACACTGAAACTGATTGGCCATCTCATTCCTTTGTATTTCAAGAATTCCTTCCGGCATATCATCAAACATTTCCTTAATAAAATCCTCAATCATATCTGAAAGATTTGCCATAATATCCTCCTCTCTCAGGGATATGATTTGCTTTTAAAATGTTATTGACTTTCTCTGACCTTTACTTATATTATATTTCACCTTAGAAAAATATGCAAGCATTAATCACAATTAAATTTGTCACAAAAAATGCAAGGGAAGACTCTCTGTCCTCCCTTGTTACTCTATTTCCTTTTTTTCTTTAAAGCTGTTATTTCTTCAGAAATTTCAATAAGGCGATTAGTTCTTTGTTCTTGATTTTCAGGAGAAATCCATCCCATCAAGCTTGGAATTACCTCACCGTACATCGTATCATCAGTAAGTCGATCTTCTATAGTGTTATCATTCTTTTTATCAACAGCATTTTTATTATTGTTTGGTTTGGAATCTGTGTGCATTTTTTTATGCACTCTTTTTTGGGATTTTGCCATACTGTATCCTCCTTTTTAATCTCTGAACCGTTTTTGTTCGGTCATATACTTTCTTATATTTAAGCTTTTCCTTAAAGCAAAACTTAAATTCAAGAAAGGAGGACACATATTATGGAAAAATTACTCCTTATTGTTTTTAGTTTCAGCTATTATTTTTTCTGCAATCATCGCAGGTACTTCTTCATAATGGCTGAAGATTGACACAAAGGAACCTCTGCCTTGTGTCAACGAACGCAGGTCAGTAGCATAACGTAATATCTCCGACATAGGTACCTGTGCTTTAATATGCTGCATACCATCCTTCTGATCCATGCCCAGCACTCTGCCACGGCGCTTATTTAAATCTCCGATAATATCACCCATGTAATTTTCGGGTACAACCACCGTTAAATCCATAATAGGTTCTAAAAGTACCGGTTTTGCCTGAAGTGCACCTTTCTTAAAAGCCATTGAACCTGCAATTTTAAATGCCATTTCAGAAGAATCAACCGGATGGAAGGATCCGTCATATAAAACGGCCTTTATGCCTATCATAGGATATCCTGCAAGCACACCCTCTTTTAATGCCTCTCTGATTCCTTTTTCAACAGCGGGTACATACTGCTTCGGCACAGCACCGCCAAAGATTTTATCTTCAAACTGAAATTCTTCATTTAAATCCGTTGGTTGAAGTTCAAGCCATACATGGCCGTACTGACCTCGGCCCCCACTTTGTTTTTTATGTTTGCCTTCAACTTTAACTGTCTCGCGAATAGTTTCACGATACGGAATTTTGGGAAGTTCCAATACAATCTCAGACCCAAACTTATTTGCAAGCTTTGCTGCTAAAACTTCAAGATGTATTTCTCCCATGCCGGAAACAAGGAGTTGACTTGTTTCCGGGTCTTTTGAAACTTCAAAAGTCTTATCTTCCTCCATAAGTCTTGCAAGACCCGATGAAATCTTATCCTCATCCCCGGACGACTTAGGCTGTGCAGCTAATGTCAGTACAGGCTTTGAAAAATCAATAGGTTTAAGTAATATGGGATTTTCCTTATCGGCAAGAGTATCGTTAGTTGTAGTATACTGCAGTTTAGCTACAGCTGCTATGTCTCCTGCCAAAACCTCGGTAATATTTTCCTGTTTTTTGCCCTTCAAAGCATAAATCTGACCAAATTTTTCAGTTTGGTTTTGAGTAACATTATATACTGAAGTATCAGATTTTACACTGCCTGAAAACACTTTAAACAGCGTAAGTTTACCCACATAGGGATCTGCCATGGTTTTAAATACTAACGCTGAAAAAGGTTCATCGGCACTGCATTTTCTTATAGTTTCTTCATCTGTGCCAGGTTTTACTCCTATTTCATCAGGGCGGTCTTGCGGCGAAGCTGCATAATTGCAAATTACATCCAATAATAGACTAATTCCCTTATTTGTCAAAGATGAGCCGCATAGAATAGGAAATATATCGCCTGAAATTATTCCTTTGCGCAGTCCTTTTTCAATTTCAGTATCAGTTAGTTCTTCTCCTTCCAAATACTTCATCAAAATATCATCATCTGTTTCCGCCACGGCTTCCAATAATGCCGATCTGTATTTTGCCATGGTATCCCTTAAATCTTCAGGGATCGCACATTCTTTTAGATTCTTATCAGCAAAACTATACGCCTTCTCTGATACTATATCCACGATACCGTTGAAATTTGCTTCAGAACCAATGGGAAGCTGTAGAGGAACCGCCTTAGGACCAAAAAATTCACGAATCTGGTTGAGTACTTTGTTAAAATTTGCGTTTTCTCGATCCATTTTATTTATGAAAAATATGCGTGGCAGATTTGCATCTTCAGCATATTTAAATACCTGTTCAGTGCCTACCTCAACACCGGATACGGCACAAACGGCTATAACCGCATTTTCAACCACTCTAAGAGCACTTTTTACTTCACCTACAAAATCAAAATATCCAGGAGTATCAATAATATTTATCTTATTATCTTTCCATTCACAAGGAGCAATTGCATTACTTATAGAAATTCTCCTTTTAATCTCCTCAGGATCATAATCGCAAATCGTATTACCTTCATCAATTTTTCCCAATCGATCAGTGGAGCCTGAATTATACAGCATAGCTTCGGCCAAGGATGTCTTTCCGGAACCACTATGACCAATAAGACCTATGTTCCTTATCATGTCACTTTTATAGTTTTTCAAACCTGATCTCCTCCTTATCTTTAAATGAAATATTGAACTGCTGAAAATTATATAAATATTGCCTAATATATTATTCTACTAATATAAACCGATTTCCTGCTAAGTATATTATTGAAAAATGTTTATTCTTAAATTCAATCAAATTTTTCTGTTACTTAATAAAAATAATATCATACTCTGCATTCTTGAACAATACGAACCTTATTCTTAACAATAATAAAAACAGGATCGGTTTTTTCCAATCCTGCTGCAAAACTATATTTGCGAATAGTTTGGGGCTTCCTTAGTAATATATATGTCATGCGGATGGCTTTCCCTGAGCCCTGATGCACTAATTCTTACAAATTTTGCTTTTTTAAGTTCCTGAATGTCTTTGGCTCCACAATAGCCCATACCGGCCCGAAGCCCTCCGAGTAGCTGATATACTGTTTCAGAAAGCGACCCTTTATATGGAACTCGTCCTTCAATTCCTTCCGGCACCAGTTTTTTCATGTTTTCCTGGAAGTAGCGGTCCTTGCTGCCCTGTTCCATAGCTCCAATAGAACCCATACCCCTATATACTTTAAAGCTTCGACCATTGAATATTTCTATTTCGCCCGGGCTCTCTTCAGTACCTGCAAACAGGCTTCCCAACATGACAGTATCAGCTCCTGCAGCTATAGCTTTTACAATGTCTCCCGAATACTTTATTCCGCCATCAGCTATAATAGGTATATTGTGCTTTGCTGCTTCCTGCGAGCATTCATAAATAGCAGTAACTTGCGGTACTCCAATACCCGCTACAACTCTAGTGGTGCAAATAGAGCCGGGCCCCATTCCTACTTTTATAGCATCAGCGCCCGCATTTATCAAATCACGCGTTGCATCGGCAGTAGCAACATTTCCAGCTATAACTTGAAGGTCCGGATACATTTCCTTAATTTTATATACAGCTTCAATAACACCTTTTGAATGACCATGTGCAGTATCAACAACTACCACATCTGCATTAGCTTCCACCAATGCCTTCAAACGGTCTTTCATGTCGGCAGTTATCCCAACCGCAGCACCTACTAATAATCTTCCCTTTTGGTCCTTTGCCGAATTAGGATATTTAATAGCTTTTTCAATATCCTTGATTGTAATTAAACCCTTTAGGTTAAAATCTTCATCAACTATGGGAAGCTTTTCTATTTTATGCTTCTTTAAAATTTTCATGGCACCGTCAAGGTCCGTTCCTTCCGGTGCCGTCACCAGATTTTCCTTAGTCATAACATCTTTAATTTTTTTAGTTGTATCATCCTCAAAGCGAAGATCTCTGTTTGTAAGAATACCAACAAGTTTCTTTCCTTCAGTAATCGGCACTCCGGATATTTTATACCTCTCCATGAGCTCTAAAGCATCTCCGATGAGATTTTCCGGAGATAAATAAAACGGGTCAACTATTACTCCGTGTTCAGACCTTTTAACCTTGTCCACTTCCAAAGCTTGCATTTCAATAGGCATGTTCTTATGGATTATACCTATACCGCCTTCCCTGGCAATGGCAATAGCAAGCCGTGCCTCAGTTACCGTGTCCATTCCGGCACTTACTATCGGAATATTAAGTTTAATTTTATTGGTAAGCCTTGTCGCAATATCCACGTCTCTTGGCAGCACCTCAGATTTCGAAGGTATAACCAAGACATCATCAAAACTTAAACCCTCCTTGCAAAATTTATCCAAAAAATCGCCCCCAAATAATTTTGCTACAATTATTATTCCAAAGTTTATCAAAGTTTAATATTGGTGTCAATAAAAACTGAGAATAACCGCACCGGTTTTTCTCAGTCCTTGATTGACATATAAAATGTTGGTATAATAAATGCAATAATAAAGGGGAGTAGTTCGGGCTTTTGCCTTTGAAGGCTCAACATGCTGGCAAGACATCTTGCCTGGGCTTTCACCATTTTGGGGAATGAGACCTTTATTCCGGGAGTTGATTTGCGGAATAAGGGTCTTTATTATTACCTTTCCTTTTTGATGATAGGCCTGATTACTACAATCAAAACAACTTTATTCTAAAATTTAAGTGAGGTGTTTTTTGTGGACTTAAAACTTTTTTTAATGGCTTTTGGTATGTTGTTCCTAGCAGAAATGGGAGACAAAACTCAGCTTGCCGTATTTACCTTAGTAACACAGTATAAAAAACCACTGCCCATATTCCTTGGTGCCTCGCTTGCACTGGTCATTGTTACTCTTATAGGTGCACTGTTTGGCGACGTGGTAGCACGTTATGTTCCCACTGCATACCTTAAACTTGCGGCAGGTATTCTTTTTGTCGGCATAGGTATATTTGTCCTCATTGAAGCTGTGCCCGAAGTTTTGCATCAGCTTGGCCGGGGATGAGCTTAGCTGCCAAAGAAAAAGGCAATTGCCAGATGCAGTATGGCTTTACATTTACCAATTTAAATACTAATATACATATAAGAAGCATATATCAATACAAAACTCCAGCTTAGGGTGGTCTTTATGAAAAGGATAGATGAGGTTTTTGATGTCCTGACGCAGTTAACAAAGGACAAACACAATGGGGTTTGTGCAGCGGATATTGCCTCAAAAATTAGAATGGACAGGACAAATGTAAGCCGGTACTTAAATGAGCTTTATAAAAATGGTAAAATCGACAAAATAAAGGGTAAGCCGGTACTTTATAAGACTCATGAAAATAAAAAGGTTGTTTTAGAGCAGAATCTAAACAACCAAATCTCATTAGACAGGCTTATCGGTTCCGATATGAGTTTAAAAGCAGCCGTCCAATTGGCAAAGGCTGCTATAGCTTACCCGCCCGACGGCCTCCCAATATTGATACTCGGTGAAACCGGTGCGGGTAAGTCAATATTTGCAGAAGCTATCTACGGCTTTGCTATAGAATCAAGTTTAATACCGGATGATGCTCCATTCATAAGTTTTAACTGTGCAGACTATGCAGACAATCCTCAGCTCCTGATAGCACAGCTTTTCGGAGTCAAAAAAGGTGCTTACACCGGTGCATTAGATGACAAGGTTGGCCTCTTAAAGAAAGCAGACGGCGGGATAATTTTTTTAGATGAAATACACCGTTTGCCGCCTCAAGGTCAGGAGCTGCTCTTTATTTACATGGACAAAGGATATTTTAGACCACTTGGTGAAACCGAGAAAATTGTTCGGGCAAATGCCCGACTAATAGCTGCCACTACGGAAGAACCTCAATCCTATCTTCTAAAAACTTTTATAAGGAGAATACCTGTAACAATAAATCTGCCTCCATTGCGGGAAAAGAGTTTAGCCGAAAGATGCAGTCTTATTTGTTCCTTTTTGAGTGAAGAATCAGCACGTATAAGTAAGGCTATATATATTGAAAGAAACTGCTTTATATCATACTTACTCTATAATTGCACAGGGAACATAGGTCAGCTAAAGAACGATATTCAGTTAGCTTGTGCTAAGGCTTTTTTAAACTACAAATCACAAAGCAAAGAATTCCTGATGATTTCGTCCGAAGATCTTCCGCCTCATGTAAAAAAGGGCATTATGCACCTGCATAAATTCAGAGATGAAATAGAAACATTGATAAGCGACAACGAAGACATGCTGTATTTTTCTCCCGATAAAGACTTTCATGCAATTTTTTCTAAAGACAATAGTGAATGCCATTTTTATGATGTTATAGAAGAAAAATTAGAAATATTGAATAAAAGTGGGATTGATGAAAAAGAAATAAGCAGAATTCTAAATAGCGAAATAGAAAAACACTTTAAAAAATACATTCAAAACATGATCGGCAAATATCATAAAGATGAAATTTCCAAAATAGTAGGAGAAAAAGTTATAGCCATAACCGAAGATATACTAAATATGGCGGAAATGAAATTAAACAGATATATGGATGAAAAAATCTTTTTCGGCTTGGCCTTACATCTTCAAAAAACCATAGACCGCATAAGGACCGGAGGGAAAATATACAATCCCCGCATTAATTTTATAAGAATAAATTACCCTGATGAGTTTATAGCAGCCGTAGAAGCGGCAAAGCTAATCGATCAAAGGTTTAAAGTTGAAACCCCTCTGGATGAGATAGGCTATCTTGCCATGTTCTTTGTGCCTGATACCGTCATAGAAAGTAATAAACCCGAAGGTAAAGTGGCAATCTTAGTTGCAATGCATGGCAATTCAACGGCAAGTAGTATGGCCCAGGTTGCAAATGACCTTGCCGGAACTGATCACGTCGTAGGCATTGATATGCCGTTGAGCATGGATCCTGAAAAAATGTATGAAACAATAAAGGAGTATGCAATTAAGTCCGATACCGGAAAGGGAATCTTATTGCTTGTAGATATGGGGTCACTTAAGAATTTTGGAAACATGATAGCTGAAGAAACAAATTTAAAGATAAAAACAATAGATATGGTAACTACTTTAATGGTCATAGACGCTTGCCATAAGGCCATTATGGGAAAGCATCTGGATGAAATATATGAATCTGTATCAAAAACAAATCCTATAGAACTTTATAATATGAAAAATACTGAAAAGAGCCAAGAAAACATCATAATTACCGCGTGTTTTACCGGCCATGGTGCGGCAAAAGAACTAAAAAGAATTCTGGAAGAAGAGTATTTAATTAATAATCATATAAAAGTCATCCCACTTGAATTTATAAACAGGGCAGAGTTTAGCAGAAGCGTGGAAAAATACCAAGAAACACATAACATTGTAGCAATTGTTGGAACTCTTGATTTTACTATTTGCCACATACCATACATATCAGCTGTTGATTTACTGACAGGCAAAGCAAAAAACTTTTTGCTAAAACTTATCGATGAAGTCGACATCTGTGAAAAAATAGAAGTATCATTGTGCGAGCATCTCAGAGCAGTAAATGCAAAAGATTGCTTTAGGATGTCTAAGTCAGTTGTTTTGGATATTCAAAGAGCATTAGGTCTAACAATACCATCAGAAGTGAAAATAGGTATAATACTGCACATAGCATTTCTAATAGAAAAGCTGGCATCAGGCGGCAAAAGGACCATTTTTGAGAATTTTGAGGAATATAAAAAAGCACATAGCAGCGAACTAAATACCATAATAAACTACATAAAACCGATTGAAGATTATTTCAACATAGATATTGGGCTACATGAGTGTGCATATCTTTGCAGAATGTTCCTGGAAAATACATCTACTGAACAGTAATTTTTACTTGGTGTGTAATCGTGTAAAAAGTGTGTATTGCATAAATACACACTTTCTTATTTTGCTCATACCGGAATCCTTCGGTATTTGGGAATAAAAATCCAGTTGTAAATATTCGGCATGATACTTGCGTATATAAATAATATCAAGGAGGTGAAAATGTGAAAAAGATTATGCTGGTATGCTCTTCCGGGTCTTCCACAAGTCTTCTTGTCAAAAAAATGCAAGAAGCTGCTCAGAAAAAAGGCTTAAAGGATGTAGAGATTGTAGCTACATCACAAGCAGAAGCCAAAAATCATTATGATGATACGGATGTACTTCTTTTAGGGCCACAAGTAAGATACTTATATAATGAGCTAAAGAAGACTCTTGCCGGCAAAAAAATTGTTCTAGATGTCATAAACAGCAGGGATTATGGAATGATGAACGGAAAGGCAGTTTTGGAGCAGGCACTTAAATTAGCAAATCAGAAAGATGTGTAAGAAAAAGTAAGAATTGAAAAAAGGAGGATCTTGGTTATGGAAGCCTTTATAAAATGGATGGATAAGCATTTTGTGCCAATAGCAGCCAAGATTGGAGCTCAAAGGCATCTTGTAGCTATACGTGATGGATTTGCCGGGATTATGCCGCTGATACTTGCAGGTTCTTTCGCTGTACTTCTCAACAACACCCTTTGCATTTGGGTACCGGCACTGGCGTTTCTGGTCCCAATAAATAGTGCTGTATGGTGGGGCACTTTCGCTATAATGACTCTGCTTATAGTTTTTTCCATAGGTTACAACTTGGCAAAAAGCTATAATGAAGATGCGTTGGTCGCAGGTTTAATATCCGTAGCAAGTTTTATAATTACTCTTCCTCAGGCACCCGAAGGGGTAGGTTGGGGTTTTATTAAAATAAATTACTTAGATGCTACGGCACTTTTTACAGGCCTTTTGGTTGCCATTATAGCAACTGAAATATTTGTAAGACTTACCAAGGCTCATCTGGTCATAAACATGCCCGGTGATGTTCCTCCATCTGTTGGTAGGGCTTTTGCAGCATTGATTCCCAGTATTGTTACAGTTTACGTTTTTGGAATTTTAACCTCAATAATTACAGCTATGGGCGGCACAAGCTTGTATGATATTATATTACAGACTATTCAGATTCCGCTTCAGAATCTCGGTCAAAGTGCAGGTTCGGCTATGCTGGCAACCTTCCTGATAACATTATTTTGGTTCTTTGGACTTCATGGAGCAAACCTGCTTGACCCTGTAATGAATGCTATTTACGTTCCGGCACTGCAGGCTAACGCCACTGCAATTCAGCAAGGTGCAGTACCTCCAAATCTTATTACAAGGGTATTTTTTGACACATATTCTCATCTTGGCGGTTCAGGTGCAACACTGGGTTTAGTTATTGCTATATTGCTTGTTTGTAAAAAGAGGCAGGATTTAAAGAGCTTGGCAAAGCTTGCACTGCCTGCCGGCATTTTCCAGATTAATGAACCTATTATCTTCGGCTTACCCATAGTATTAAATCCGATACTATTTATACCTTTTATAATAGTTGAACCGATACTCACGCTTATTTCGTATCTTGCTACAGCCATAGGCTTAGTTCCTCCCACATATGTTGCAATTCCTTGGACATCGCCTGTGGGAATCGGAGCGTTTTTAGCCACAGGAGGAAGTCTTGGGGCAGCAATATTAGCCATAGTAAATCTTGTAATTGCTACTATAATATACATCCCTTTTGTAATCCTGTTGGATAGGCAAAAATCTCAAAATGATATGGATTTACCCCAATAAATATGCCCCAGCAGAAGTAACGAAGAGTTTCGTTACTTCTGCATATCTTGTTGCATTAAAAACTTAGCATTTTTCGACAACAGTTATAAAACAAATATAATAAGGAGCGATTATCTTATGGATTTAGAAAGAGATATACTTAATTTGATAACATACAGCGGTGAAGCAACAAGCCTTTCCATTGAAGCTATAGAATTTGCAAGAAATGGAGAATTTGCCAGGGCCGAAGATTGTTTTAAAGAAGCTGACGAAAAACTTATAATGGCACATAAAGTTCAGACCTCTTTAATGCACAGAGAAGCAGACGGTGAAACTTTTTCTATGTCGATACTTTTAGTGCATGCACAGGATCATTTGATGAATTCCATCACAATAAATACCTTAGCTAAAGAATTTGTCAAGGTATTTGGCGAGCTTAAAAGTTTAAAGAAGAAAGGTGAAGCCTAGATGAAAGAACTGGGGATTTCCATATATCCTGCAGAAACTAATATAGAAGACGATTATAGATATATAGATGCAGCTTGCAAATATGGCTTTACAAGAATATTTACTAACCTCATTTCTGTGGAAAACAATCAACAGATGCTAGAATGTTTCAAGAAAGTATGTTTATATGCCAGGAAAAATAATATGAAAGTAATTGCAGATATAAATCCAGAGGTCTTGCAAACTTTAGGAGTTTATCCGGACGATATAGAATTCTTTTACAATCTTGGACTTTTTGGCATACGCTTTGACACGGGCTCCAACGGTTTTGACGAAAGTCTTATGACTTACAATCCTTATAATCTCAAAATCGAAATAAATATGAGCTCCGGAATAAAGTATTTGGAAAATATCATGGAGTTTCGGCCTAACACAGATAATCTTTTGGGCTGCCATAATTTTTATCCGTTAAGATATACCGGGTTATCAAGAGAACATTTTTTTAAATGCTCAGAGGCATTTAAATCCCATGGGATACCTGCTGCGGCATTTGTCACATCTTCCAGTGCAAAGTTTGGGCCGTGGCCGGATAATGACGGACTGTGCACGCTGGAAGAGCATCGAAACCTTCCGATAGAAATCCAAACCAAGGATTTTTTTAATACCGGTCTTATAGATACAGTAATAATAGGCAATTGTTATGCATCAGAAGATGAATTAAAAACCTTAAGTTCTTTGGATAAAGATATATTAAGTTTAAATGTAGAGCTTGAAGATGGCATCTCCGAAATTGAGAAAAAAATCGTTCTTGATGAGCCTCACTTTAACAGAGGTGATATTTCGGAATACTTAATACGATCTACTCTTAGCAGAGTAAAGTATAAGGATCATTTTTTTAAGCTCTTTAATCCCAAACAGGATATAAAAAGGGGAGATATCTTAATTCCAAGTTCCTCATACAAAAGATACGCAGGGGAGCTCCAAATTGCATTAAAAGATATGGAAAACAGCGGAAAAATAAATGTTGTAGGCAGAATAATTCCGGAAGAAGTGTTTTTAATTGACTTAATACATCCATGGCAAAAATTCAAGTTTAATCTGAAATAATTAGTCATGGCTTAAAAAATAAGGAGGTTTAACGATTTGTTTGAGAAAAAATTTAAGGTTGCTGTTATTGGAGGAGGATCCAGTTATACTCCCGAGCTCATCGAGGGCTTTATTAGTAAAGCTGCAGAATTACCGATTGGCGACATATATTTGGAGGATATCGAGCCGGGCAGACATAAACTGGAAATAGTCGGCGGTTTGGTACAGCGGATGGTCGAGAAGGCAGGACTTGATATTAATATTCATTTGACTTTTGACAGACACGAGGCAATTTCCGGCGCCGATTTTGTAATATCTCAGTTCAGAGTTGGCGGTCTTGATGCACGTATAAGGGATGAAAAGATTCCTTTGAGATATGGTGTCATCGGGCAGGAAACTACCGGTCCGGGCGGCTTTGCTAAAGCACTAAGAACAATTCCCGTTACAATCGACATATGCAGAGATATAGAACAATTTGCACCTGACGCATGGCTGATAAATTTCACTAATCCATCCGGCATAATTACTGAGACTGTGTTAAAACATACGGGAGTTAAAATACTGGGGCTTTGCAATGTACCTGTCAACATGGTCAATTATGTAGCTGAGGCTTTTGGAGTCGAAATGGAAAGGGTATACATACAATTTGCAGGATTGAATCACTTAGTATGGGGGCAAAAAATCTTTCTAGACGGGGAAGATGTAACAGAAAAACTGCTGCTTCAGCTTGCTTCTGGACAGGATTTTAACATGAAGAACATTCCTGATTTACTGTGGGACAAAGATCTAATTGAATCCCTGGGCATGCTCCCATGTCCTTATCACCGCTACTACTATATGTCAGATAAAATGCTGGAAGAGGAAATCAAAGAAGCATCACATGCCGGTACTCGAGGTCAAGTAGTAAAAACGGTTGAACAGGAACTGTTTAAGATTTACAGCAATCCAAAATTAAATGTAAAACCGCCTGAGTTGGAAAAGCGCGGTGGTGCTCTTTATTCATATGCCGCATGCAATCTTATCAGCTCTATAGCAAATAACAAAAAGGATATACAAATAATTAATGTAAAAAACAACGGTGCAATTCTTGATTTGCCCGAAGACTCAGTGATTGAAACCAACTGTATTATTGATAAAGACGGAGCACATCCGCTAAGCGTCGGACATGTGCCTGCCAAAATAAGGGGATTAATGCAAGTGGTAAAAGCCTATGAAGAACTTACTATACACGCCGGTATGAGCGGGGATTACCATTCGGCCTTGCAAGCATTAACCATACATCCCTTGGTACCATCTTCAAGCACAGCAAAAAAGCTGTTGGATGACATCCTGGCCGAAAATAAAGAATTCCTCCCACAGTTTTTTTAGAATTAACATGTTTGCTACAAATCACAGTCGGTTGTGAACCCAGTGCCTATTGCAGCACGGCTCATATTTCCCTTGGCCTCCTACGACTTAATTTTATCAGAAAGAACTTCTCCCATCAATAATGCAAAAGCCCCTTAAAGCTAGGAAAATGCTTAAGGGGCAAATGTTACTCAACTCAATCTATTATTAACTGCATTTGGAATAGCCACAGCTTCGACAGATAACGCAGCCGCCTTCGTGCTCGAGTCTATGGCCACATTCAGGACAGGTGCCTCCGTTTACTTTTTTTTTAGTAGGATTCGGATTATGCGAACCATCCTCAGGAGTCACCGTTGTTTCTGGATCGGTATCCAAATAACGCTTAATATAGGCCTCATTGGATCCGTTGCCGTTGCCGTTTACTATTACATTCTCGCCAATGCTACGTTCTATAGCTCGACCTATAGCATCAGGACATGAAAGCACTTTTATATCTTTATTGTTTGCCATTTGCCGTAAAGTGGAATGGCAGCGAATGCCCTTTAGTTGTTCTACTATAGCTTTTACATCAATGCCTGAACGTAAAGCCATAGAAATAAGGCGGCTAGTGGCTTCTGACTGAGATGGGCAGCCCCCTGCTCGACCTAAATTGGTAAATACCTCACAGATGCCGTTTTCGTCAGAGTTTACAGTGATATAAAGGTTTCCACAGCCAATCTTTACTTTCTCTGTATTGCCGTAGGTTACACTTGGCCTGGGTCTTGGTTTTATTTTATAACTTGCAGGCCTTTCTTTTTTTGTACCTTTATTTAAAACCTGTTCCTGCCTGCTTCCATCTCTATAGATTGTAACGCCTTTACAGCCTAGATTATAAGCCATCATATATACTGTTCTAACATCTTCCCGAGTAGCACTGTTTGGAAAGTTTACGGTCTTGGACACAGCATTATCGGTGTATTTTTGGAAAGCCGCCTGCATTTTTATATGCCATTCCGGCTTAATATCATGTGCCGTAACAAAAACTCTTTTTATTTCTTCGGGCAATTCATCTATACCTTGGAGAGTTCCCTGAGTTACTACTTTCTGCATCAGCTCTTCACTATAAAGACCCTGCTCTTTAAGAACCTGTTTGAAAATGGGATGAACTTCTACCAATCGCTGGTTATCCATTACGTGGCGTTCAAAGGCCAGTGCAAATATCGGTTCAATTCCACTTGAAACTCCCGCAATAATACTTATGGTTCCTGTTGGCGCTATTGTAGTAGTAGTAGCATTTCGGATGCGCATGCCCTTTTCCTTATAGATGCTCTTTTCCCAATTAGGGAAAACTCCTCGCTCTTTTGCAAGCTCGCAAGATGCTTTTTTAGATTCACTATCAATAAAGCTCATTATGGCTTCGGCAGTTTTTACCGCCTCATCGGAATTATACGGAATACCCAGTTCTATCAGCATATCGGCAAAGCCCATCACGCCAAGACCGATTTTTCGATTAGCCTTGGTCATTTCCTCAATTTCCTTTAAGGGATACAGGTTTACATCGATTACATCGTCTAAAAAGCGCACAGCCAGGTGTACCGTTTCCTTTAAACTTTCATAATCAATTGTATTTTTATTACCGGATTTTTTTATAAATTTAGCAAGATTTATAGAACCTAAGTTGCACGACTCATAAGGCAGAAGGGGTTGTTCACCGCAGGGGTTCGTGCTTTCAATATCCCCAATTGCCAAAGTAGGATTGTCCTCATTCATCCTATCGATAAATACGATTCCCGGCTCGCCATTGTTCCATGCCATGTCCACTATTAAATCAAAGACTTCCCTTGCCCTAAGTTTTCCTGTGGGTTTTTTCGTGTGTGGGTCGATAAGGTCATAATTTCTATCTTCTTTCAGTGCTTCCATAAACTTATCGGTAATAGCCACACTTATATTAAAATTGGTAATTTCCTTATCATCTTTCTTGCATTGAATAAAATCCAGAATATCCGGATGGTCCACCCGGAGTATGCCCATGTTGGCACCCCGGCGCGTGTTATGGCTTATAAAGCCGGCTGCTATATAAGTATTATTATCGGGTACCGAAAGGTCCAGTGTGAACGCTTCATCGTCCTCAACAGTTTCAACCCTGTCATAAAACTGATTATTTTCCAGGAACCATTTGAGCGGACTTTCAGCAACTTCCGGATATTTCTCAGCCAGGTAACTTAACCTGCTGCGATTTAGATTCCTCGGTGCCGCCGCTTTAGGCAAATAGTGTTGTATATCCCTATAAAGCTCGCGGTTGGCACCTAGGGCCATCCTTTCAGGACCGCATCCCATACCCGAGCCGTCGTAAATTTTGGCAAAGACTTGCTGTTGATTAGGTATAATATCATTAAATTCCCAAGCTCTATTATCAATCACTTCCAAGTGATCATTTTTTGCCGCAGAAATAAATCCTATCCTGTTTCTAAATATCACATAACCCTCTTGTGTAATTAGGTTAAGCCTGTATACTGGGTTTTTGCCAAGAGAATCCTGTCGGTCAATGTTGATGATTGTTCTGGAAGGAATGCCAAGAGATAATAACAGTTCTCTTACTCCATCGACCAATTCCTTTGAAATGGAATATAATGTCACATAACCTTCCTTACTTACGGTTCCATCTGCGCTAAACAGTCCTCTCAAAAAACCCGTAGCAAAGTTGACTCCTGCCCGGAAAGCTATCTCAGGCACTTTTACATCCATGGAAGAAACTTTATCAACACCGATGTGTTTCAGCCAATGGGCAAGGACCGTAGAATTATAAAATAGATTTGAATTCTTTTCTCCCGGCTTTTTGTTTATAACCGGCTCTATGGAAAAAAGTTTGTTGCCCAAGGATATTATCCTATCAAAAACTTCCGGTTCATCATCGGCAACGGAAAATATCACCTGACCGGTACCTCTTTCATTGAAACTGAAACTGCCAGCACCTATAAAGTAACCTATAAACTCACCAAGGTCTTCAGAAGGTTCCTGAGGCAAAGTTATTTCCTTGGCATTAAAATATGACTCATATTCAAAATCCGGTAACCGATAGTCAGTGGTTTCAGGATATGTGTTTTTCTTAAGGGCCAACCAATCACCTTTTTTTATATCTTTTGCGTGTTTCCAAATATAGTTGCCGTCACTGTCGATTACCCGAAGCCGGTGTTCATGTGTTATACATACAGAATATCCGCACTCCGTGGATATTTTCTTGACCTTTGCTTTACCGTGAACATAAAACTCGTCGGCCTCTTTTACACCTTCATCGGTATACAATTTTAGCGGTATTTCATATTTATGCCAGCTGTCCTCTGGTAGATCACAAGGGCCTAATTCTTTTATTTTAATAAGGCCGCTTACCGTGGCAATTCGAGTATTTTCATCCACACATCCACCTTGTTTTACGGCCTCGGTGGCTGCATTAAACACCTTCATAAAGGATATGGGGCCTGATGCCACACCTCCGGTAGATTTAACCATAGCTCCCTTTGGGCGAAGACGCGAAAAACTAAATCCCGTTCCGCCGCCGCTTTTATGTATAAGTGCTGATGATTTTATTGAATCGAATATTCCTTCCATCGAATCCTCCACAGGCAGCACAAAGCAAGCCGAAAGTTGGCCAAGCTCTCTTCCGGCATTCATCAGCGTGGGGGAATTCGGCAGAAATTTAAGTTCCGATATCATATCATAAAATTTTTTAGCCCAATCATCAGATTTATCCTGAACATACTTTAGCTCTGCCTTAGCAATGGCATTAGACACTCTTTCTATCAAAGTCTCAGGAGTTTCTATAACCTTACCGCTTGAATCCTTGGCAAGGTATCGTTTTTCTAAAACCACCCTTGCATTTTCCGTTAAATTTATTTTGTCCGTTCCCATCAGATCACCCTTTTTGTTTTGATTGCCTATTTCTTTTAAATCAAATTTTCCCCTATTTACGGTGCCTTAAACAAGATTTATAAAATTAAAATTTATTAAGACTTTACAAAACTGCTACTTAATAATTCAGAATAGTATATACTATATCTGGTAGTAATTTTATTATATAATACTATATGTTGCCTTTTCAAATCCAAAAAAGAGCATATAGTAAATTTTTATCTCTTGATTACTGTGTAGCTATCTTTCCCTCTGTATTATTTATTATTACGAAATATGGTTCTGGTTAACAAATAGCTTTGTTAAAGACGGCATTGCTTTCTAAGGATTTCCCCATTAAATTAAATATTGATTTCACTATCGATTTTGACCTAAAAAGCCAATATAAAAAAAGACGATCTGAAAAGACCGCCTTTCTTAAATCTGTTGCTGTTCTTTTTTTTTCTTACAATCCGGACAAAGACCATAAAATTCAGTTCTGTGGAAAAACACTTCCACATTATTTTCTCGAGCTACACATAAATCCAATTCTTTATCTACCGGACATCCTTTAATATCTATTACTTTCTCACACTCAGTGCAAACAAAATGATAGTGATTTTCCGGGTTACCGTCAAAACGACTATACTTGTTGCCGCAATTGAGCTCTATTATCTCACCTAAATCTTTAAGCATGCCTAAATTTCTGTAAACTGTACCAAGACTTATATTAGGCATTTCCTTTTTTACTTGTTCATAAATCCAATCAGCCGTGGGATGGGTATCAGTATTTTTTAGTGTCTTTAAAATTAAATCTCTTTGCTTAGTCTTACGAATAAACCCTTTTTTATTATCCATTTAATCCCTTATTTATCCTCCTTGGGTGCTTCTACCTTAGTAAAGGTATCCTTGGCTTCGCACTCCGGACATTTCCTAGGCTTACAACGACTTTCTTTCTCATATCCACAGGCACTGCACTTGAATACTGCCATCATTGACACCTCCAATATTAATAATGATTATTATTTTAGTATAGTATATAGCAAAACTTTTATTATGTCAATATTGAGAGTTTCTTGAGTTTCCGCATTTTTTTCTAAATCATAGATAAATTAATACCTTTAACGTTGATTCTACCGCTTGTTTGCTGTCAAACAAGCGGGACCTCTTGCATAGTATGAATATCACTTATTTGGCAGTCTGCTTCTATGTTAAAACAATGTGTAAAAAAATCATATTGCTTTTAAAAAATATATTTTTCATTATTGACTTTTTCACACAGAGGTATATAATTAAATACAATAATACTTGTATACAATTATTTGCGAGGAGGCTCTTATATGAAATATTATAATGAAAGTTCAGCCTTTTCAATTGACGAAGAAGAAAAGCAAGAAAAAAGTATTGAGGATATATTAGAAGATTACATGCTAGATTTCCTTTATAAATCAGGGTATATGGAGCATTAAATAATGCATAAGTTCTCCATATGCCCTTTTATTTATGATGATAAATATTTAATTATATTAGGCAGTTCCTTTTTTGCCGCTGCCTCCCCATATTTTATAATTTCAGGTATGCGGTCAAAATCTTTATATCCGGTGCCTTGTATATCAGGATAGATATAATACCCCGGATTTTCCTTTCTTATATAACATGATAGTTCATCTCCCATAATATCTATTGTTGCCATGAGAATGTCTACAATTGAATCCACTTTTGCACTATTACCTGATACTCCCAAATCTACACCTATAACCTTTTTTGCTTTCTGAGTATGCAGAATATCCACAGGTATGTTGTTTTTTATGCCTCCGTCTACTAATGTATGGCCTTTAACTACTTTCGGAATGAATATCCCAGGTAAAGATATACTGGCCCTTACCGCCACAGCCAAACTTTGGTCCGTTATAAAAACCGTATTATTCATTTTCTTTTTCGGAACATTATTTTTAGGACAAAATATTACGGTTTGACCTGATTTTATATCAACACTGACCACTGATAACGGAACCTTCAAGTTGTTAAAATGCTTTTTCTTTAGAACATCTTCAAGAAGCCTTTCAATTTTTTCTCCCTTAAACAGCCCTTTTGGAAAAGTCCAATTAAGCATGGGTCTTTTAGTCCAATAATAATAATAAAGCAGTAATAGGGTATATACTCCCGGAATAGTTGGGTCCAGCAAATGTACAGGATTAATATCCTTAAATTTTTTTGCCAATTCATTAAAATTTACATCAGCAGCATACAAAGCACCAACTATACTTCCTGCACTGGTTCCGGAAATTATATCAGGGTAAATACCATTTTCGTTTAGTATTTTTAGTATCCCAAAATGTGCCGCACCTCTTATCCCCCCGCCGCTTAATGCTAAGCCAATTCTAAATGTATTTTCTGCCACCTTCACACCCCCTCATAAATACACACTTTTATATATAGCTTATTAGTAAAATTCGATTTTGTTGAACGAAATAATAAATCCCGTATTACTTCAAACCAGTAGTAATACGGGATTTATTTAAGTTTTTAAGTGTGAAGGGGTTTAAAAAAATTAACGTGGAGGTAATTCAGGTTCTTCGCCACAACGTTCAAGAAGAGCAAGCCACTGTTTGTCTACTTCCTCTTGAATGCGCTTTAGCAAATCTTCATTACCCGGTGCAAATACATGTTTAAACCTTCCTTGAGGTTTTAAAAACTCTTCAACAGATACATATTTCTTCGGTTTACTATTAAGTTTCCACTTACCGTCTTCCACCTCATAAAGAGGCCAAAAACGTGTTTCAACAGCTTTTTTAACCAAGTCCACAATATCCGGAGTGTTGTACCTCCATCCTCGCGGGCAAGGTGATAAAATATTGATAAACGCCGGGCCGTCAACTTCAAAGGCCTTCTTTGCCTTTTTATGCACATCCTGCCAATTGCTTATTGCTGTCTGAGCCACATATGGTATATTATGTGCTGCTATTAAGGCTGCTAAGTCCTTGCGCGGCTGCTGTTTTCCGGGAATAACCTTTCCGGCTGGGCTCGTAGTAGTATCGGCACCTATAGGTGTCGCGCTTGAACGCTGAATACCGGTATTCATATAAGCACCGTTATCAAGGCAGACATATACCATCTTATGGCCTCGCTCCATAGCACCTGAAAGTGACTGCAAGCCTATATCATAAGTCCCGCCGTCACCACCGAAGGCCACAAATTTAAAGTCATCCTTCAATTTACCCTGTTTCTTTAATGATCTATATGCAGCTTCTACACCACTGATGGTAGCAGCAGCATTTTCAAATGCGTTGTGTATAAAGGAACAATTCCATGCCGTATATGGATATATTGTGGAGGCAACTTCAAGGCAGCCTGTGGCACAACCTACTACCACATTTTCATCGTTTCCCAGGGCATTTAAAACCATGCGCACTGAAATACCATGACCGCATCCGGCACAAAGCCTATGACCCCCGACAAATCTTTCTTCAACTTGAGCAAGTTCTTTTAATGTAGCCATCATTGCACCTCCTATTCTCTAAGTCCTAAATATCTTACAAAATTATCAACTTTTCCTGTCTTGATGATGTCATCAAGATCGCTGTATATCTGCTCAACATCTTCCAGTCGCAAATCTCTGCCGCCAAGACCATACACATAGTTTACTACCTTAATATCATTTTTTAAATCATAGAGAGAGTTTCTTACATCGGCAAACATAGGCCCTCCCAGTGTAGAGAAGGTTTCTGCTCTGTCAAGAACCGCTACTGCTTTTACGCCCTTTAGTGCGTCAGCGACAGCTTCATGCGGGAATGGTCTGAATGCTCTTGGTTTTAATACGCCTACTTTAAGTCCTTTAGCTCTGAGCTCATCACAAACTCCTTTAGAGCTGCCCGCCGCAGAGTTCATTACTACTACAGCCATATCAGCATCATCAAGCTTGTACGCATCAACCAGACCATAATTCCTGCCAGAAATTTTTGCATACTCTTTGCCGACTTCTTCGATTACCTTTTTTGCAGCTTCCATAGCTGCTACCTGCTGGTACTTGTGTTCAAAGTAATAATCATACATGTCAAAGTTGCCCATTGATACGGGTTTATTTACATTTAATAAGGCTTCATGCGGCTTATATACACCGATAAAGTTTCTGACAGTTTCATCATCCAGTATTTCCAGCACGTCTAAAGCATGGCTGGTAATAAATCCGTCATAGTTTACACTGACAGGCAATTGCACATCCGGATGCTCAGCAATACGGATTGCCTGTATCATATTGTCATAAGCTTCTTGAGCATTTTCTGAAAACAATTGTATTACGCCTGCTTGCTTAATTCCCATAGCATCACTGTGATCACAGTGGATATTGATAGGACCGCTCACAGCTCTGTTGGCTACGGGAAATACAATTGGAAGTCTCATAGAAGCAGCTATATATACTACCTCAAACATATAAGCTAGACCCTGGCTTGATGTACAAGTCATAGCCCTGGCTCCGGCCGCTGATGCACCCATGGTAGCACTCATAGCACTATGTTCACTTTCAACTGTGACAAATTCCGTATCTACCTTACCATTGGCCACAAAGGAGGAAAACATCTGAACAACTTCCGTAGAAGGAGTTATTGGATAAGCTGCAACTACATCCGGATTTATCTGTCTCATAGCCTGAGCAACAGCTTCATTTCCGGTCAAAGCAATCTTATTCTTCATCTTTTTTTACCTCCTTCTGCTTTTCTATTTCGTCTTCAGAAATCATTTCAATAGCATGTGTAGGACAAACATTAGCACAAATGCCGCAGCCCTTACAGTGTTTATAATCAAATGAATCGAATTTCCCGCCGGTAGAAATTATTGAAGCATCCGGGCAATATCGCCAGCAGATTAAACAATGTATGCAGCGCTCATCATTCCAAACGGGCCTGATGGTACGCCAATCACCGGTTTCATATGTACCGGCATTTCCCGGTGTGTATATATTACCTGCTTTTGTTAGTTCTTTCCAATTCATATCAGGGCTTATGCATTTATTCGAACAGCACTGACTCAAATTTTTATCACTGGGTGTCATTCGCCCTTCACCTCCTGATAAGCCCTTTCTATAGCTTTTATGTTGCCTGCTATAACTTCAGGCTTAGTCTTAAATTTCTTCTCAAGCTCACCCTTTACATTTTTGATGAACTCATCATAGGACATAAGACCGGTAGCCTTTACAAAAGCTCCCATTAACGGTGTATTGGGAATGACTCTGCCAATGGTGTCTAATGAAATCTGGTTGGCATCAACAGTAAATATTTTACCACCTTTTATATTGAGCTTCTTTCTTACTTCCTGTGGAGTTTTTGTGGTATTTACAATATAGATTCCATCTTCAGGCACCCCAGCAGTAACTTTTTCCCCTAATAAAGTCGCATCTAATACAATCACAATATCCGGGTTAATTACATTTGAATGAATATGAATGGGCTCATCACTTATTCTATTAAATGCAAGAATAGGTGCTCCCATTCGCTCTGGACCGTATTCAGGAAAGCCTTGAACATACTTTCCCATTTGAGCCACGGTTTCCGCAAGCATTAAGGCTGCAGTTTTAGCTCCTTGTCCGCCTCGCCCATGCCAGCGGATTTCCAGTACTTTTTCTGACATGAAAAATCCTCCCTTCATATGAATATCATATTATATTTTACCTAAAAAAAACAATATTACACATAAACATCTAGTTAAATACCGCTTTTATAAAACTAAACTTAAAAAAACAGTATTTGGTTTTACTTGACAAATTAAAAACTGTTATATTAGAGATGTGTAAAACAAAAACTGTTATAATACATGTACTTCTCTTACCTGGTACAGATTATATGTAATATGATTTTTAAGATACTAATAACTATAACAGTTATTTCTTTTTAAGTATAACAGACTGCTTAAAAGTGGTCAAGATATTCTAAGGCATTAAATGATAAAATTTTTTAATAATATTTTATTTAAAAAAACAAGGAGCTCGCAAGACCGGCCCCTTTTAAAATTGCACACTTCACCCCGCCAGTATGTATTGCAGAACCAGCAGCATTACAACCCCTGGCACACCCAAAAAACCTACCACAAGTGCTGTTATCGGATTTAAAGCTATATGAAGGCCTATATATCCTCCGAAAACGTTCAACAGCAATAAAACAACTCCACCGATAAGAGCGTTGTACATGAGCTTTAATACAATTTTCAGGGGTATGATTAGAATCCGGCCAACTATGTACAGCAGCAAAAGACCAAAAGCATAAGCTAGGACTGCAGCCAAATCTATCTGCAACTTTTCTACACCCCCCATTGTCTTTTTTTACTATGCTATTTTAGCTCTTCTATATTTATACCTTCATTTTTTGCTTTGTTTAAAAGATAGATATACTTCCTTCGAGCAGCCTCTTCTGTAAAAATTGCGTAATCTACCAGTTCGGGATCTAAAACACACTGAAAATATTTTTGAGCCTGAATCCATTCTTCATAGGCCTTCCTGATTTCATCAGAAAGCCGTATTTTCGGTGTTTCTATGGTTTCATCATCATTGTCCGAAAGTAACCGATAAGGCAGTTTCGAAAAAATGTTTAAAATATCGTCTTTTATCATAAAACTCATCTCCTTACTAGAAATTATAACCATTTATTTACACGGCTATGCGGGAGATGAGTTTTAAAAATACAGTTTAATTTGCTCTAGAATATTGGAATCCGCGAACAAGCACAATAGGTGTTCCGGCATCCGCAGACCCCGCTACTAAGTCAGCTAATGTGGCTACAATACTGGTTACACTTCTGGGAGTAGTGCCTAAGCTTTCTTTAGTGATTTTATTCTGTTTATTTTTTAACATATTTTCAATATCTTCCCTAGAGTAACCTTGGTTATATAATGTATCAACCTGAAGCTTAAGTTTACTACCTGTCCTAAGGGCAGCACTCTTAAGGCCGCTGCTTACTCCAATAGCCGGATGTGGGTCTGCCATTTCATATATTCCTGTATCCGGGTCTTTGTAAGCACCATCTCCAAAAATCAACACCTCTACATCTTTACCGCTAACTTCTCTAATCTTAGTTTTGATATTTTCAGCGGTACCGTCGGCATCGCCAGGCAGCAGTTTAAGTATGCCCTTTTCAAAATCAGAAACGTTGGAACCAATCACACCCCATGGCCCTGGTCCTATATCCTGCAATGTCAAAACAGGAACCATGGCACCAAAAGATGTAAATAACTCCTTCAGCTTATCACGTTCATGAACCGCTGAAATGCATACACCGTTAATATATCCGCGATCATAAACCTTTAGCGGATTATTGGTAAACAGCACTTCGCCTTCGGCATCACCTGCCTCGATCATCTCAATATACAAATCTCTATAATCAATACCTGTAATAGGATGGGAAAATTTAATATTTTCCAGTTCATTGATATAAACAACATCAGGATCATGATAGCTTTCCAACTGTGAACCAAAGTCATAAGTTTTTGCTTCATCAGTAGTTTCGGCATCCGCCATAACAATCTTATGGTGGCCTAAGTCAACGGCAATTACCATTGCCTGCTCCGCCCCGTTCACATCTTGCTTAATCTCAACGGCCTTTTTCTTGGCTTTTTCCAAATTAGCAAAGGTAACCTCAGCTACAGCCAGCTTACCTTCCGGAGTTCTCACCGTTAAATCTGCAATACCTGTTCCGGTAATCTTTCGTATGCTCAAAATATTGTAACCTAATTCTTGTAATTTTAAAGCAGCTATAATCTCCCGTATAAGGACATTTAGCTGTGGCGTATTCTCTCTTGCCTCTCTAAGGCTTTTTAAAACCTTTTTCAATCGGATTCGCGTTGTAGCAAATTCTTCATCCATAACCTGATTGCCTACTTCATCCAGCGGCATCGCAAGCTGCACAATAACTTTTCCGCCGCGTGTAGCCATGGCCAGTGCTTTTAATACCAAGGCAAACCGGTTCCTGCTTGCAATGGGACTGATAACCGCTAAAGTACTTTTTGGTTTTAAGTTCAATTTCTTTTGAATATCTTTAGCTAAATCACTACAAGATATGTACCGATTTTGAGAACGGGCTACTACCGCTTCAGTAACACAAATAATGTCCCTATCTTCTACAAATGATTTTACTGCTTCAGTTGTAATTGAAGCAATATCATCATTAGGAAAGATAAGGCCGGTCTTAAGACCAATAGCTGCTACACCTGTAGCTGTGGGGAGAGAAAAATTCTCCATGGGACAACATCCTTTCTTTTCCATATCAAGCACATAATTAATTAAAATTAGTTATGCTGCATACCTATTATATCAATAAAATCTAAAAAATAACATAAAAAAACTAAAAAATATTAAGTTTAACACAGCAAACTGCTTTTACCATATTTATAATGCATTTCCAAAAAGGTTTCGGACGCTGCCTTTTGAACTGGTATTGTTTTTAATAATAATTATTATTGACTAATTATTCGTAAGTATGCTAAAATATCTATATAGAATAAAGTATGAAGTTAGGGAGGTATGCAAATGAACTGCTATAATCTAATGGCTGTATTGATTAACCACCGTTCAAAAAATGCCGGTGAAGTTCAGGAAACCCTCACAGAGCACGGCTGTATTATAAAAATGAGGTTGGGTCTGCATGAAACGGATAATGCCTGTTCAGAAGAAGGGTTAGTTCTGCTTCAGCTTGGCGGCACCGAAGCCGAACGTAAAAGCCTGGAAGATAAGTTAAATTCTATACCGGGTGTAAAAGCCAAGAGTCTTGAGATTTGCTCCGATTAGGTTGCAAATTACAAATTTGCAAAGGGATACCGGGGCCGTTGCATAATCATACATAAAAGCCCCGTATAAAATCAAAAGCCATGCATGTAAAAAAGTTTTTTATTACTTACATGCATGGCTTTTAATTATGTGAATCTGTAAATAAAAGTTTGGCAACAGCCTTTATGAAATTTTCTGTTCGATGTGATTTTATTTATGCACTGATGCCGAATACATTTTGAACCAAGAGACCAAAGACATAGGAAATTGCAGCAGCCCCCAAACCTGTTATTACCATCTCCGCTATTTTGCCCTTTATGTTAGGATTTCCCGCTGTAACAGATACGATAGTAGCCACACTAGCCAAAGCCAAAGCTGCTAGGAGAGCAGAGAGTCCTAAAGCAGCAAATGATGAACCCATTATAAAGTAAGGAATCACAGGAAAACCAACACCTATGATATATGCAATTCCTGTAAATATTCCCGATTTTATCTCGTTTTCGTTAGATTCTTCCACAAGAAGACTTACCATTGATTCATGATTTTCACCTATTTTGTCAGCTACTTCTTTTCCTACATCTTGAGGCAAGCCGGATTCCGCGAGTTTATCTATTAACTCTTTTTTAGCTCTATCTTTTGAAACGCCAAACAACAATTCCAGTTTCTTTTTTACACCTTCATTTACCTGGCGCTGGGAGCGCACAGAGATAAAACTGCCTATGGCCATTGAAAGCGCCCCTGCAAGGCCTACGACTAAACCGTTTATTCCCACAAACAATGGATTGTTCGGATATACAGCCGACAAACCTGTCACGGCTCCTAAAAGCTCTACAAGGCCATCGTTCATTCCCATGATAAAATCTCTGATATTACCAACAGGAAGTGCGCTTTGCTGATTTTCAAAGAGGCTTTCATGGTCTAATTCATCTTCAATTATTTTTTTAAGAACCTTTCTTTCATCTTCGGACATTTCTGCAAACTGTAGGAATTTATAATAAGTTTCTGTGCTCAAAGACTCAGTCATTTCTAAAATAGATAAATAGAGTTT
>JALHJR010000176.1:0-1373 GCA_022840405.1 Tepidanaerobacter acetatoxydans | reverse complement strand
GGGGCTGCGGCGGAAGGCGTCTCTTGTCTCCTGGCACAACGACCGGCGGAGCGAGTACTTCTGCGTCGTTGCGCGGTCGTTCTCGCGCAGGGCCGATGGGGAGGGGATCTCTCTCGACCTCGATGATTGTGCGGCGCTCATGGACTGTGGGCGGAGAGCCAGAGAGTGAGGTTTCCCCGCCCCGATTGGATGGGGCCTCCTGCCACGTTGAGGTGAAGCGCCGGTAAGGCGTAATAAGGGTTATTGTATCCACATAATGTGGAGTATATTCGGCGGTTGGAGTACAATACCTTCTTCATGCGCTCCATCGTCACCGGCGGTGCCGGCCCGGGATCAAACCTTGCAGTGACCCTGGCAGGGCACCACGACGTCATCATCATCGACAACCTCGCCACCGGGCGGCGGGAGAAGATCGAGCACCCCCGGGTGACGGTTGTCGAGGCGAGCATCACCGACCTTGATCTTTTAATGGAGACCTTCCCGGGTGCGGACGGAATCTTTCACCAGGCAGCGATCCCCTCGGTGACGAGGCGAACGTGACCGGCACGGTGAGCGTGCTCGTGGCGGCGAAGGATTGCGGGGTGCCTGCTGCAGTGTGTTGAAGAAGCAATGGTGTCTTTGTGAGCGTCTCCATACCTGCCTGGTCAAGGGAGGCGAGGTTCTCCTCCACCTCCAGATCTGGAGAAGTTCACTCTGCTGGTAACAGGCCTGCTCCGGATGGTTCTACACTCTCATTGAGATCCGTCTGTTGATCAATGATGTACCGGAAATCAGATCGCGTAGATTATCACCGGGCACAGCAGAACATGGATTGATGAACAGTTACTGACCGGGCGTCCTCCCCGACCCCTCCGTCCGGACCCTCAATGATATGCGATGCGTGCTGGCCAACCCGGACCACAGAGCCGGAGCGAAAACCCTAACATACCCGGACTTCAATAGCAGCGTAATTATTCCCCATCGCTTAAACGGTAAAATGACAAACACCCACATCTGGAGACACACTATGACCAGAATTGAAGGGATCAGAGCAGACACCCACTTCAAGGACACTGAGTTTCTCTCGCGAATCCAGGATCGCGGCTGCATAAATCCCTCCGATCCGGCATGGTGTGAGGGCGAGTCTCATGGATGACCTCCCTGCTCTTCTTGCCCGCTTCGAAGGGCGGCGGATCGACTTTAAGGAGGAAGTGAGCAGCAATCTCTACAAACTCCTCTCCGCCTTCGCCAATACCGCCGGTGGTACGGTTATTCTTGGTGTCAGAGACAGGGACCACGCCGTCACCGGCATCGATCTCAGGAACAACACAATCAAAGTCCTTGCAGACAGCATAACCACCAGGCTCGGCATCCACCCTATCATTGAGACCCAC
>JALHJR010000175.1:0-1373 GCA_022840405.1 Tepidanaerobacter acetatoxydans | reverse complement strand
CTGCTACGAACTCTTGAACGCTGGGAAGATTTTATGGGTATCCGATCTCTGATCGAAGACCTCTTCAAATTGGCCAAAGAATCATTCTCTTTACGGAAACTGCACCGATATTCACGGGAGTCTGTCCAAAAGATCGTTGCTGTGAGTGTACTTCTGGTAGGGGCGACCGTTTCGGCCGGAGTTAACAAAAAGACGAAGATTCAGAAGGTGGCTGAATGGTGAAATGCGGAGGGGGCTAAATAGATCCGGCAATGCTTGCAGAAATACTGCTGGTTCCCAGCAGTGTTTCTGCCATTTTTGACAAGATCTTTCCCCGGTTCGATCAGGAAAAAATCGCATGCCGGGTTTTGGCAGGTCATCGGACTGTAACTGCGACGGCGAGACATGATCAGAAATATGCAGGATGGGTAATAAAAATATGTGAATAAAAAATGTGAAATAATTTGATAACGGTGATATCAGTAACCGCCTATCCCACTACCTATTGGGAATGCTCCTTTTAGGCTTCATTCTCGATCATTCAGCTATGATAAAGTTAAATCGGTTATCGACGGTGCCGTTTATTCGAGCGACCCTTTAGGCACGATATAAATCGGTTTCTGTGGAACGCCTGTGATAACATTCCGCTTGCTTTTTACCCAGTTTTTCAGATTGATGTACATATTATTGTTCGTTTGCCCGACCAGCACTACAACGATGTGACCATATCTCCACCCTTTTGTCTCAATTTGACCAATTAATCTATGATATTCTGCTGTTTTGTCTAAGTTGTACTTTAATTCAATCCCTACTGATATGTCACCATACATTGATTGGTGAATGATCCCAATGTCTAGGCCTTTTTTATTATTCTTATCATCGCGGGTCACCTGACTATTCTGAAACTTTTCTCGAAGTGCAGAATGGAGATCTTCAGTGTATTTTATTTCGGATCGATAGTTTTTGGCGGGTTGCCATTTCCCCACTTCCTGCAGCACCTCGTCTATGAAGTTAGTCATCATAATAAGCCACCTCAACTCACGTATAATTATATCTTGCTAATTTAACATGACTCTAAAGTGAGCCCATCAATCCAATGTCCTCGCTGGTTTGGTGGCAACCTTCAGCGACCACCCAGATCCCTCCCCTATCCCCTCCCTCTGCATAATTATGAATCCTCCACCTCATCTCCCCCCTCTCATAGAGACGATACCTCGAGTTTTGAGAGCAAATTATGGCGGATCCTGGAAAACAGAGATAGCTCCCGCTCTTCATGCCCCCTGTATTTCAGGGGGGTTCCCTCAACTCCGACTGAGTATCAGATTCCCTCAGACCAGTGCACTCAGGTGCGTTGGATTCTTCAGTCCCGCGCGCAACCCGAACAGAAGGAGAAT
>JALHJR010000174.1:0-2122 GCA_022840405.1 Tepidanaerobacter acetatoxydans | reverse complement strand
ATTAATAGCCTTGGGATTTGCCTTTGGCGGCATATATGTTTATGAAAACGTAGGAAGCCTCGGCGAGATTATTTTCTCTACAGGGAAACTAGCTTTTTCGTTAATGGTCCCGGTGCTTGCAGGTTATATTGCTTATTCCATAAGTGACAGACCGGGTTTGGTTCCTGGATTTGTAGGCGGCGCTCTTGCAGATAAATTAGGCGCAGGATTTATAGGCGCGCTTCTTGCAGGACTTATAGCAGGTTACACTGTGGTATTTTTAAAGAAATATATTAAACTGCCAAAATCTATGCAGGGATTGATGCCGGTTTTAGTGCTGCCCGTGCTTTCCACATTGATTATGGGTCTTGTGATGGTGCTGGTATTAGGCGGGCCTGTAAAATCTATAAATGATGCAATGTCAGCATGGCTTAATAACTTACAAGGATCCAGCGCAGTACTTTTAGGTATAGTGCTGGGCTGCATGATGGCTTTTGACATGGGGGGTCCTATAAACAAAGCGGCATATGCCTTTGGCACTGCTACAATAGCCGCAGGACAGCCTACTCCCATAATGGCGGCGGTAATGGCTGCCGGCATAGTGCCTCCCCTTGGCATAGCCCTTGCAACGATTATTGCTAAAAACAAGTTTACTGCCGCCGAAATAGAAGCCGGAAAAGCAGGCTGGGTCTTAGGACTTTCGTTTATAACAGAAGGGGCGATTCCCTTTGCGGCAGCAGATCCCTTTAGAGTAATTCCTTCTATAATGGCAGGTTCAGCAGTAACAGGAGCCCTTTCGATGCTTTTTGGCTGCACACTGGCTGTGCCCCATGGCGGGATTTGGGTGCTTTTTATACCAAATGTTGTAACAAATCTATTCTTTTACATTCTTTCTATAGCTATAGGCACAGTAGTTACAGGATTATTACTTTCGATTCTAAAAAAGCCTATAGAAAATAGCTCCTCTTTATAATAAATACTAAATCAAAATAAATCACAACCATCCGTGTTGCGGGCGGTCAATGACCGCCCCTGTACATGGGTAATTCATATGTTACAGAGATAAATCCAAAATATCGATAAATCGTTTGCTGTTGTTGAGGAGAACCTACAGTTTATAAATCGATTTTGCTGTAAGGGGAAAACATTTTTGATAACCTTATATTTATGATGCGGTTTATTTAGTAAAAATATATCTAATGAAAATTTAGTTTCAAATCATCTGTATAAATTTGTAAAACCACTTGGGCAAGCCAAGTGGTTTATTTCTTTTTTGTAAAGTGCCTAATTTTTAATGATTTACGTTTAAATTAAAATTTGATTGTTTTCTCAAATTGATGGTCAACATATAGCGTTTTTATTAAATCTAAAACAATATATTGACATTTCTGGGCTAAAATTCACTTTCTACGGTAGAATCAAATTTTACTTTCCGACATAACCTAAATGGTGCAACTTATCAATAAACAGAGTATTACCAAGGTTTATAAGTAAGGGAGACCATTGGTCTCCCGTTTATGTCTAAAAATCACGCACTTTTTATAAGCGGGGATATGTTAATATAAATGGTAGGGAATATGTTAATATAATGGTAGGGAATATGCTGGTATATATAATAGTAGGGAATATGCTGGTATAATAGTAGGGAATATGTTGCTATAATTGTAGGGGAGACCATTGGTCTCCCGTTCATGTCTTATTGCTCTCTTTCCTATCTTCATTTGTTATTATATTATAAACAGGGATAGTCTGCCGGTATTTCTGGGTTATATTCTGGGTTATATAGGTTATATTTGAAGGCTTTAAATTTATCTTAATATCTTAAAAAGTAGTCATGCAACGGCTTGAAAAGGGGTGAAGGTAGTTGACAGAACATTATATTGACGCAATAGGTTTTATGTGTCCGGTGCCTAATATGATGGTGCAGGAAAAACTAGAACAAGCTCAGCAGGGAGATGTTATTATACTTGAAACAGACCACAGCTGCGCAGCCGTAAACATAATAAATGATATGAAAAAGAAAAAAATCCGAGCTGCATCCAGTGAAATTGATAATGGTATATGGCGTGTTGTGATAAGACTATAAACCTTACAAAATTAACAAAATCCGCGGCTGGGAAGGTGTAAAAACTTTATAAATGCC
>JALHJR010000173.1:0-1397 GCA_022840405.1 Tepidanaerobacter acetatoxydans | reverse complement strand
AGTTGAAGAGAATAAAAATCAACTAGTTAAAAACCCACTTTGTAAAATTTGTGGAGGAAGGGGTTAGATCGGATGGAGTGGTGGGAAAAAACTCCCAAAGTAATTTTGGGTGACTACGAGAGCATCTTTGGGCTTAGTGATGAAATTACGCGGCGAGAAGTTAAATTCCTTCTTGATGAAGTTAGTATTGATACGAGAGCAGCAATATTAGACTTATGCTGTGGAACTGGTAGACACTCAATTGAATTAGCAAAACTAGAATATGCAGTAACAGGCTTGGATATTTCTGAAGAGTTATTGATGATTGCTAAGCAAAAAGCGCTGAATGCCAATGTAGAGGTCAGGTTTATCCAGGAAGACATGCGGAACATCCCAGATAAAAACATCTTTGATCTAGTGTTCATCATGTTCGGAGCGTGGGGTTATTTCAATGAAGATGATCAAAATCTGAGGGTTCTTTTTCAGGTTTACGAGGCTTTACGGAAAGATGGACATTTTGTCCTTGATTTTTTCAACCATGACTGGATCGTAAAGAATTTCCAACCTTATTATTGGTCGAAAATGGAAGATGGGTTCTTGCTTGAAAAGCGTCAATTGGACCTAATAAACGGACGGCACAATAGCCTTTCATATTTTATTAAACCCAATGGAGATTTCATAGAGTGGGAAACTTCCGTTCGCGGTTACACTTTGGCAGAGATTCTATCAATGCTCGATAAAGCAAATTTTACTGTTTGTAATATATATGGTGGGATAAATAGAGAGCCTTACAGTCTCGAATCACCGCGCCTGCTAGTACATTCTAAAAAATAACTCTGATTGCGCCGGTGTCCACACCGTGCGCGGGGTTTGACCGAAGGTCTCCCGGTTTCTTCATGATTCTGCGCATCCCTTTTGCCCGCACGCGCCTGCGGCGCTGGGGTGCTGCGCAAGGCTGACGCGACCATCGGTAACATTTTTATTTGACCTAATTATAGTATTTCACTGGCATTTTTGGTGAACTAACATGGCGAAATTTGAATCTGCCGGGATTGAAGTTATAATAAGATCAAACATATTGTTGATCCGCAGTGCAAGTCCAAGTCGGAACGGTGATTGTCCACCTCATTTTCGTCGATCCGTTATCCTAACATTGGGGATAACCACCTCCTCGTGGTATGGGGCGCGGAGCAGAGAAGGGGTCTCTATTCTGAACAAGGAGTGAAGACAATGAAAATGCGGCTGTTTACCCTGTTTGTTTTAATTATATGTCTGAGCCTGATGTCAGGCACACCCGGCGCGGTGGCTCGTGGAGCGGATCCGACGGCCAACCCGGCGGCTGTCCAGGAGCAGAGCCAGCGTGTGCGCTTGGTGGATATTCTCGGCGGTTACATGGGCGGCGTGACGGTGCAAGGCAA
>JALHJR010000172.1:0-1400 GCA_022840405.1 Tepidanaerobacter acetatoxydans | reverse complement strand
TTCTTTATAGTTTCAGGGGAGAGCATCTCCTCACCCGGTTCTCGGTGAGAAAACCCCGAAGCATCCTGCCTTTGCCCCGTGCACGGCTATCCGGGGGGCGGGGGGAGCCGTCTCCGCCCCCACCCCGGCGAGCCCCTCCCACGGGGGCGATTCTCCATAGACGCATTGCCACGGGAGGAGGCAACCCCCTGCCGTCAGCGTGAAGACCCTGCCGAAATCCCGTTCCTCTCCCCCAGGCACGGCCGACGAAAGAGATTACTTGCCTGAGGGTATCCTTTCCTGTGGGCCATTCGTCTCGCTTAACATCTTTACCGGATTTACGAAGAAAACAGGCAGAAGGCCCTCTACTTCAGTGGGGGGATGACGCTCTCGGATCGTGTCCATTCCTGCCCGCACTGTGGGTGTGGGCTGGTGATGGACCGTGACCAGAACGCGGCATCAGTATTATGAGACAGGGGCTGCAATCTCAAGGATAGCATCTCAGGATGCCCCCCGACGAGAGGAGGGGCCGTCACATACTATCAACACTCTTTATCCCAGCACCTGATGAGGGTCTGGAGGGTTTGGGAAAAAGGCATGGCCGAAGAGTTGACGGTAGACGAGGTGATCAGATATCACATAGAGATTATTCTGGCATGCGATCGTAAAGAGGATCGTGGGCTCTCCGGGCGGGTGCTCAACCCCGGGAACCTCAATTTCACCGTCACGTTCAGCAACAACTTTTCTGACCCTTTTGAGAGGGCCGCTTTTGTGCTGCACAGCATTGTCACCGGTCATCCCTTTGTCCAGGGGAATAAAAGGCTTGCATTTCTGCTTGCCGCACTTATCTTGCTCCGAACACCGGAACGATATCTCATTGTCAGTTCCGCCGAGGAGAACAATCGCTTTGTGAGGGCTGTTGCTGAAGGCAAAATGACGCAAGAAGACGTTAGAGTCTGGCTCCGCTCGGTTGCAAAAGAGGGCCGGTGAATTATTTTGCCAGAAGTTCAAGGGTTTCTTTGTGCTGCTTCAAGAGTGTTCTGAAGTCCTCGTCCCTGGATGGCTGCAGTTCCCTCTCTGGAGGTGATCCCGGAGGGGAATGCTGAACCAGGGGCGCACTGCTGATCGTTTCAGAGAGATTGGAGGTTCCAGACGAACTCTGCGCAGTGGCGGTTAAGGTGCCTGAGGTATGATAGCGATATGGACCAGCCGGCTTTAGGAGTCCTTTCTCATTATCGGTAGTTTTTATTCGTGTGTACACCTTCACCCCACCGCTATGTGGCTATTGTTTTCCAGCCAGAGGCTATTTGTGTTACACCGACATTAATGTTCAGGTCGGGCCATGCGGGTTGCACCTATCATTCTCCGGGAGCGGTATTCGCTTCGCAGGCGGGTGCTTTCAAGGGTTGCGTGAAGGATTT
>JALHJR010000063.1:0-6855 GCA_022840405.1 Tepidanaerobacter acetatoxydans | reverse complement strand
ATTTTTTCGTTTTGTGTATACTTCATTTAAGTACCTCCTCTGTTATTTAAGGGTCAACTAAATGACACCTCGTATGTTAACAGGAGGTACTTCTTTTTTCAACTACGGTTTTATTTCTTTACAGGAATGCTCCCTATACATAGTGTAAAATAATTGTAGGACATTTTCACGATAAAACAACCTGACAATGGTAGCCCTATGAAAGCAGCAACATTTTAAGCTATCTTAGAAAAGTTAGGAATACAAAGCTCTTTTTCAAGATCAAGGGTGAGCAATGACAATCTCTATTCTGAAGCATTGTTTTAAACAATAAAATATAGATCTAAATATCGATTTAGAGGCTTAAAAAATCTTGATAAAGCAAGAAAGTGAGTAAAAAAGCTTATTAAATGGTATAATTATATATACTTATAAAATGGAATTAATTTTATTGCCCCATACCAGAGGCATTATGGTCTAGGTGGAAAAAATATATTAAACTTATGAAAAAGCTAGAGAAAAACATCTAGAAAGAAGAGCCAATGGCAAATCGGGTATAGTTTATGATAGTGAAGCAACCTAATGTTTTTATAACTAAATACGACAACTTACTTGATGAACACCGCATAGAGGATTGAAATTCTCAATTTTCATTTAAGTTTACGGAGCGAGAAAATTGCAAAGAAAGGTCAAAAATGAATACAAAATTGACATGTAACATTGTTCAAGATTTACTTCTAAATTATTTAGAGAAGCTTACCAGTGACGATACAAATAATGCAATAGAACAGCATATGGAAACATGTAATAAATGCAAAGAGATATATAAACAAATGACCACCTCTATCGCAGCAGGAAAAGCACCAACAATAGAGTTGAAATTTTTAAAGAAAGTTAAGAGAACTAGAATACTTGCAGCTATATTTACTATAGCCTGTACTCTATTGCTGTCTTATTTTCTTTATGCCTCAGAATACAAATATACCAATGATAAGAGTAGCTTAGCAGTGGCAATCACAGAATTTACAGCACCATTTAATTGTGCGGTAGAAGCATATGTATTGGAGACAAAAGAGATAGAAGGGGTTCTTATTGCCTCATTTAGGGATAAGTCAAAGTCAAATATAAATGGTGTAGCAGTTCTAGATAAGGGGTTAAACCAAAGATATAGAATTATTAGTGCTAATATAAAGCCTTCTAACTATTCTTCAGTAGTTCAAATTCATTGTATTAGTATTAAAAATGAGCCATACTATATTATAAGTGGATATAATCTTTCTGATGAAATTAAATATTATGGGCTAGATTACTATGTATATTTACATCCTGGGAATTTTGTTAGAGACAGGGTAAGGGAAACCATAAAATTTGATATAGAAAATCAACAATTTATGGATGTTTATGATATAAAAGAGATAGAAAGCTTTCTGGAAAACTCTGTAGATTATACTTTTTATGATGCACGTCTTTGGGAGACTTCCTTATATGATGCAGAAGGAGATGAAATCACTGAAGATTTTATAATTGAAGATAATATCAATGGTTCAGAAGGTAATGTTGCGAAAGCAGAGCTATTTCTTATTTATGTGTTTATATCTATTATTTTAGGTATAGGATTTATAATTACAAGATATTTTTTGACATAATAGCTGATAGAGTATAATAAAGCTAGGTATGTTGTTGATAAGTAAAATTGTAGGGATGTAGATAGACTTAATCTAAGCGAAATAGAGAGAGTGTTTTACTATAGTTAGCCTTAGCGTTTATGTGGCGTGGCACCATTGTGTTTGCAGTTGTTTGAAATTAATCATAGAGTATAAATTAAAGATTGGTCGGCATGGATAGGCTATACTAAATAAGATAGTTAAATTCCTAACAATGTTATAATCCGAGTTTAACAAAAATTCAAGATAGAAAGTCCTTGAAAACTAGAATATTCAAGGACTTTCAAATTAGAATACTTATAAAATTGTAACCATATAAAATTACACTTTGCAAAAGTTACTCCTTCAAATAATCTTCGAATAGTCAAAATAATATTTCAACCTGCGTAAGTTACTATTGATCTTTTATAATTGGTCTTTTCAAATGCTCACCAAAGGCTTATTTTGGCTTTATTTCATTTGGGCGGTATTATTGAGTGCGGCAGGCCTTGCGCTTATTGCCCAAGCAGGATCTTTTGCAGGAATAATTGCTGATAATTATTCTTCTGAAACAATTGCTTTTGTTGTTGGACTCATTTCAATATTCAATGGTGTTGGAAGGATATTTTTTGGGGCTGTTTATGATCAAATGGGAAGAAAGAAAACAATGCTCTTAATTGCAATTATATTTTTAGTTACTGCAGCAACTCTAATTTTGGCCCAGCTGAAGGGCTCTTTTATCTTTATGATTATTGCATTTATCACAGCAGGTTTTTCTTATGGAGGGATAACACCAACAAATTCAGCGTTTGTCTATTCTGAGTACGGACAGCTCCATTATTCTGAGAATCTGGCATTTATCAATCTAAATTTGTTATTTGCATCATTTGGAGGAACTATTTCAGGATATTTATATGATTATTATGGCTCGTTTTTAAGCACATTTTTTGCTATGTTACTTGCCGGAACATTAAGTATGTTTATTGTATTTTTAATGGATAGAACAGCAAAAGAGAGATAGCTGAATTAGGATGGAACAAAAATAATCACTAAAAATATAATGATATTTGAAAAGAGCTGCAAATTTAATTATTTACTTGCAGCTCTTTTATATTGTTCATTTATAGTTTACTTCAAAACTTCTATTATAAGCAATCGGTAAAGGAAAACCGAAATAAATATAGAATATTAACATATAGCTTGGTATAATTTTTTATATACTGATGTCTAATCTGATAAGTTGAAATTGAAAATTGATAATACATGCAGCAGGAGTGATATATTTGACCAACTTTCAAGACAAGGTTAGTTTTATATGGAGTATAGCAGAGCTTTTAAGAGGTCCTTACAAAAAAGAGCAGTATGGAGATGTGATTCTCCCGATGGCTGTTCTTAGAAGATTCGATTGTGTTTTGGCAGAAACTAAGGAAGAAGTATTGGCAGAGTATGAAGCTTTGAAGAAAACAGGACTTCAAAATATGGATCCTGTTTTAAATAAAATATCGAAACAGAAATTTAATAATACAAGCAAATATGATTTTGAAAAATTACTGGCAGACCCTGATAACATCGCAAGCAATCTGAGAAATTATATCAACGGTTTTTCAAAAAATGCCAGAGAAATCATAGAGCATTTCGATTTTGACAAGCAGATTACAAAACTTAATGATAATAACCTGCTTTATCTTATCGTATCTGAATTTAATAAAATAGATTTACATCCCGATGCGGTAAGCAATACGGAAATGGGCTATATATTCGAGGAGCTTATAAGAAGATTTTCCGAACACGCTGAAGCCGGTGATCATTATACACCTCGAGAAGTTATAAGGCTTATGGTAAATATACTTTTAAATGAGGATAAGGAGAGTTTGACAACTCCGGGTCTTGTCGTAACTGTCTACGATTGCTGTGCCGGTACCGGCGGTATGCTCTCGGTTGCCGAGCAATATTTGAAAGAACTAAACCCGGGCATACAGGTGGAATTATTCGGCCAAGAGATAAATCCACAATCCTACAGCATTTGCAAATCTGATATGCTCATAAAAGGGCAAGATGCAGACAACATTATTTTAGGTGACAGTTTTACAGAAGATGGGCACAAGGATAAAACATTTAGATATATGCTGACAAATCCCCCTTTTGGGGTAGAATGGAAAAAAGCAGAAAAGTTTATCCGCAAAGAATATGAAAAAGAAGGATTTGACGGCAGATTTGGTGCGGGTCTTCCCAGGATATCAGATGGCTCTCTTTTGTTCCTTCAGCATTTAATATCAAAGATGAAGCAAGATGAAAAAGGTAGCCGTATTGCCATTATATTCAACGGTTCACCCTTATTTACAGGCGATGCAGGTTCGGGGGAATCAGAAATAAGGCGTTGGATAATTGAAAATGATATGCTGGAAGGAATTATTGCTTTACCTGATCAGCTGTTTTATAATACAGGCATTTATACCTATATTTGGATAGTAACCAACCGCAAAAACAATGATTTGATGAAAGGCCCTGTAAGAACAGGGAAAATACAGCTGGTAAATGCAGTAGACTTTTACCAAAAGATGAGAAAAAGCCTCGGCAACAAGAGAAATGAAATCAGCGAAGAACAGATACAGGAAATTACGCGGATATACGGAGAATTTAAGGAAAACGAATACTGCAAGATTTTTGACAACGAAGACTTTGGCTACCGAAAAATAGTTATAGAAAGACCTTTAAGACTAAACTTTCAAGTAACGGATGAGAGAATAAATAACCTCTATAACGAGAGAAACTTTCAAAAACTTGCCGAATCTAAGAAAAAAGGGGCAGCAGGTCTTTGCGAAATAGAAGAAGGCAAGAAATTACAGCAGCAGATTATAGCGGCACTGAAAACTATGAATTCCGATATTCTGTACAAAAATAGAGATGCATTTACAAAAGAGCTTAAAAAAACCTTCAAGAACAGCGATGTAAAGCTTGATACTACACTGCTTAAAGCTATTATTTCAGCCCTGTCTGAAAAAGATGAAACAGCAGATATCTGCCGGGATGCCAAAGGAAACCCTGAACCGGATTCGGATTTAAGAGATACAGAGAATGTGCCCCTAAAAGAGGACATATACGATTACTTTAATCGGGAAGTAAAACCCCACGTGCCTGACGCCTGGATAGATGAATCCAAGACAAAAATAGGATACGAAATTCCATTCACGCGACATTTTTATAAATATGAACCGCTAAGACCTTCCAAGGAAATCTTAGAAGAAATAAAACAACTTGAAAAAAGCATCCAGCAAAAACTCCAAAAGGTGATAGGCGAATGAACAACTTCAAAAGATATGAAAGGTATAAGGATTCAGGGGTTGAGTGGATAGGGGAGATACCCGAGGGGTGGAAGGTCAGTAAGTTAAAGTATCTAATATATTGCCTTGATGGAAAAAGAGTTCCTTTAAGTTCAGAACAAAGAGGGGAAATGCAAGGAGATATTCCTTATTGGGGGGCTAATTGTATTATCGATTATGTCAATGATTGGGTAATTGATGGAGAAGTTGTTTTATTAGGAGAAGATGGTGCACCATTTTTTGACAAATATAAAGATGTCGCTTTTTATTCTAATGAAAAAATTTGGCCTAACAATCATGTTCATATACTAAGGACATTACAATCAATAAATGCGAAATTCTTAACATATATCTTGAATACTGTTGATTACAGAAATTATATAAAAGGTAGCACTAGAGATAAACTTACACAATCTGAAATGAAAAATATATTCATTCAGTTACCTTCAATCCAAGAACAAACTGCCATCGCTAACTTCCTCGACCAAAAAACTGCGGAAATCGACGACCTGATTGCTTATAAAGAAAAATTGATTGAACTGCTGCAGGAAAAGCGGCAGGCAGTCATAACCGAAGCAGTAACAAAAGGTCTTAACCCAAATGCAAAGATGAAGGATTCAGGAATTGAGTGGATAGGAAAGATACCGGAGGGGTGGGAGATCACAAAGCTAAAATACATATGCAGTATTACAATGGGACAATCCCCCAAATCAGAAGAATACAGTCTTGAAGAAACAGAGTTGCCATTTTTACAAGGAAATGCAGAGTTTACTGACCTGTATCCCCAACCTAAAATCTTTTGCGATACAGCTAATAAACGTTCAAAAGTGAATGACATACTTCTTTCTGTAAGGGCTCCTGTTGGCAAATTTAACATATCTGATAGAGTATACGGCATAGGAAGAGGTTTATGTGCGATTACGGCTCAGAAGGTTTATTTAAAGTATTTATGGTACAGCATGAACGTCAGCTTAGAAGAACTCTCTATTAACTCGAAAGGCAGCACATTTGAAGCAGTAACAGTTGCAGATGTAAGTAATTTATCGGCAATTGTACCTCCGATGAATGAACAGATATCCATCGCCAACTTCCTCGAGCAAAAAACTGCGGAAATCGACAGTTTAGTATCAGAAATTCAAGCACAAATCCAAAAACTCAAAGAATACCGCCAATCCCTTATTTTTGAAGTGGTGACAGGTAAAATTGATGTAAGGGATTGTGCTTCTATTAGTTAAGTGAGGTGAAATATATGGGTGATTTAAAACTTTTTAGCATTAAAGTTTGTAAGACAAAAAGCTATGATGAAAATTAGTTTATTTGAGGTGAGTTAATTGGCTAAAACTCCTGCAGAGCTTTCGGAAAAAGGTTTTGAGGAATATATCGAGGAGCATCTTTTGAATTCCGGTTATATTAAAGGCGACCCTGCCGACTACAATAAGGAGTTTGCACTTGATGCTAAGATTCTTTTTGAGTTTTTAGAGGACACTCAACCTAAGAAGATGGATAAATTAAGGGAAATCTACAAAGATCAGTACAGATTTAAGATACTGAGCAGATTAAACCGAGAGCTTAACAATCGGGGCATGATTGATGTGTTAAGGCATGGAATTAAGGACTATGGCGTATATTTGGACCTTGCTTATTTTCAGCCTGCCAGTAAATTAAATGAGGAGATAGTGTGGCTCTATGAAAAGAATCGCATATCCGTTACAAGGCAGGTGCGCTATAGCACAAAAAGTGAAAATAGCATTGATATGCTCATCTGTGTCAATGGTCTTCCTGCTGTGGTATTGGAACTTAAAAATCCTTTTACCGGTCAGACTTATGAAGATGCCATAATGCAGTATAAGCAGGACAGAAATCCTAATGAGCTGCTTTTTCAGTTTAAAAAAAGAGCCATAGTATTTTTTGCG
>JALHJR010000171.1:0-1408 GCA_022840405.1 Tepidanaerobacter acetatoxydans | reverse complement strand
CAAATGCAACAGATGTGGTGATAGTTGCAACAGGTTCTACACCCATTAAGCCGAATGTGCCGGGAATAGACAAAGACAATGTTGTTACAGCAACAGAAGTGCTTCTTAAAGAAAAACCCGTTGGTAATAAAGTTGTAGTCGTCGGCGGCGGCCTCGTCGGATGCGAAACAGCTTTAAGTCTTGCAATGGCAGGTAAAGACGTAACTATTGTCGAGATGCTTCCTGAGCTAATGTCGGCAGGTCTTCCTGTGCCTCATATGAATAGGACAATGGTGCTTGATATGATAAAACTACACAATAATATAAAGACAGTCTTAAACAACAGCCTTCTTGAGGTAAAAGACGGAGCAGTGGAAGTTATAGATAATAACTTCAAGAGAACTACTATTCCTGCTGATACGGTAGTTATATCAGTAGGCTTAAAACCAAATAAATGCCTATATGATGAAATATCAGGCAAGCTGCCTAAGGTTTATACTATAGGAGATGCTAATAGAGCACGCAATATAATGTATGCTATATGGGATGCATATGAAGTGGCAAGAACTATTTAGTTTATAGCTTCTACACACATGGCAAAATCCTAAATAAAAACCTATAAACAGAGTTTTTCTCTGAAATAAACATATTTTGCAAATCTAAACACGCTCCCTTTGAACCGGAGGTAGATCATACCTTTGGGCGAAGGGGGCATATTTTTAGCAATTTGCAGTAATCAAAAGGTTGTTAGAACATAATTGGCGAATTAGAACAGTGCTACAAGGCAGAAGAACAGAAGATAGTTGAAGATTTATCAAAGAGACTGGAAGAAGAAACAAATACAATCGTCAAGAAAATAATGCAAGAAGCCCAAGAAGAAGTCGATAATCTTAATAAAAAATCTGTTCCTGAAATTGCTTTTTATTTGCGAGACAGCACATTTTATGGCCAGTTTTTAAAAGACCTCTTTCCGTTTTAGGCAAATACAGCAAAATTGAGCCCGAAAAGTTTTTGAAGGCAAAAACCGTTGAAGAACTTATTTATACTACGGCAGCTTAATTCATGCTCTTGCAAGATTTGACGAAAAAGGCGTTTTAAAAAAACTTAAAACAAAAGTTTTTATAGGTCAAGGCTATAAAGGAGAAAAAGGTGAAGGTATAGGAGTCGGAAACTGCACTAGAGGCTTTACGCAAAACGTGCCGGGATGTCCTCCTACAGCTAAGGACATACTTGAAGTATTAGAGAAGAACCTTTAGATTGGGTTTTATTTTTGTATTGGCCTGTACGAAAAATAACTCCTATGCAGTCGGAATGTTTTGCTAAAATTGCAACTAGACTGGTATAATATTAACAGGAGGGGCTGCCATGCAAAAATTACTTATAGTAGATGATAACAAACAGATAACCTCAATATTAGAGGAATATGCAA
>JALHJR010000170.1:0-1414 GCA_022840405.1 Tepidanaerobacter acetatoxydans | reverse complement strand
ATATAATTTCATAATTCTCAATAATCCCTGAATTGTAGACGAACAATCCTAAAATCGCCAATCCGATGCAGAAGAGAGTAATCTGGATAGAATTCCTATACCTTGTTATAAAATTCATATTCTACTCACATTCCCTGACAATTCCCCGATCTATCCCGACGAGAATTGCGATTAACCCCTTCTATTCCCATACCTCCCCCTCTCTCCTGCGGATTTTTCCTGATTAACTCCTTTTTTAACTCCTCTTAACCCTAAAACTCCCCGATTTTCTGTTATTCTCTAACATTTTTGGAGCGCTTACGCTAGGAGGCGTGCCTGCTCCAGCGTTCTTGCAGAGTTGACAGAGATTGTAAGCAAAATATGTGAAAACGTTCTTCGCGTGGACCCTGGCAACAGTATTGACCAGCACGTGTCCTTGCATGGGACCCCCTTTTAATCACCGCGAATGGTCGTTCTACGAGCGACCTCGTCCTCATGATCGAACGGTTCCGTCGCTCCTCTTTTATCGAGAGAGAGTGACCTCGTGTGCTCCGATGCATCGTCTTGTCCATTGACGCCTTTGGTTTAACACCAAAGGAGTCCATATCCCGATACACTGTCTCTCCTTTCTCCGGTAGATCGATCTGGCTGTCGTGGGTCGATGCTGTCGTGGTCTTCAACCGGCGTATCAACCGGCAGTCCTTATCCATGAGAATATGGAGTTTATAGACAAAGTATGACTTATTCCCTTTCTTTGCCCATGTGCCATCCTTGCTCCGTCTGGTCTGTGCGTCCTCACCTCCGGGAGTGTCAGATGATGCGTGCCCGGGATCACTGGTGATAAACGTCGCATCCCGGATCACTCCGCGTTTGATCTTAAGACCTCTGACATCCAACTGCCGCTGGAGTTGATCCCAGATCTCCTTCAATTTCTCTGCCTTAATTAACCGGTCCCTTAAATACCACAGTGTCGAGTGATCCGGGATTTTATCAGGAAATACAAGGAATTTCCAGAACGAGATCCGATCATTCGCTTCCCGTTCCATCTGCGGGTCATAGAGACCATAGAGGGACTGAAGGACAATCATCTTCAACATTACCACTTCATCCGTGTTTGGTCTTCCACCAAGCGGTGTCTTGCTGTTGTAGACCTGACTGATGATGGGACGGAAATCTTTCCCGATGATTAAAGTGTCAAAATCAGCAAGTTTGCCACCCAGTTCCCGAATGCGCTTATACTCCTTGTTAAGAGCAAAGTCAATTAGGGATTTCAGTGGTATAGTGACCGACGAGCTGGGATAATACTTTTGCGGTTGAGGGAGGTTAATCAAAATTCTCTTCAGGTTGTTGAGAACCTCCCTTCGGATGTTGATCTTCGATTCACCATAACGCCGTTTATGAAGTTCAACCGGGACTTCTATCACACGGTAGCCGG